>DATDFB010000160.1:0-27452 GCA_036522835.1 Thermoanaerobaculia bacterium
TCTCACGGTGCGTAGACGACGCGCCCGTCAACGATCGTCGCCCGCACCTTCGCCTTGAAAATCTGCGGCATCGAGTACAGGTCGCCCTCCACCACCGTGAAATCCGCCAGCTTCCCTGCCTCGATCGTTCCGCGCGAGCCCTCCTCGAACGCCGAGTACGCCGCGCCTTGCGTGAAGCCGCGCACCGCCTCGGCGAGCGTCAGGCGCTGCTCGGGCATCCAGCCGCCGGGAGGGTTGCCGTTCTGGTCCTGGCGCGTCACCGCGCTGTAGATGCCGAAGAACGGGTTCACGTCCTCGACCGGAAAGTCGGAGCCGAGCGCGAGGGGGATGTTGTCGTTCAGCACCGTGCGCCACGCGTAGGCGCCTTTGATCCGCTCCGGGCCGACGCGCGCCTCGGCCCACGGCATGTCCGAGGTCGCGTGCGTCGGCTGCATCGAGGCGATGATGCCGTCGCGTGCGGTGCGAGCGAAGTCGGACGGCGCGACCACTTGGTAGTGCTCGATGCGGAAGCGGTCTCCGGGCGTGACGCCGGCGCCTTCGTAGGCGTCGAGCACGTTGCGCACGCCGCGGTCGCCGATCGCGTGCGTGTTCACCTGGAACTTCGCCGCCTTCGCGCGCTTCGCCACGTCGAGGAGATGCTCCGGCTTGCTGACCAGGAGCCCGACGTTGCCGGGATCGTCGCTGTACGGCGCGAGCAGCGCCGCGCCGCGGCTGCCTAAGGCGCCATCGGCGTAGAGCTTGATCGAGCGCACCGTGAGGCGGCCGCCGTAATCGATCAGCGGTCCTTGCCGGAACCACGTCTCGAGCAGCGGCGCGTTGTCGCCGACCATGACGTAGACGCGGATCGGGAAGCGCTTCTCGTCGATCAGCTCACGTACGGCGCGGATCGTCTCGCCGTCCGCGCCGGCGTCGTGCATCTCGGTGAGGCCGTTCTTGGCGATCGTCTGCGCCGCCGCGAGCACGCGCTGCTTGCGCAGCTCGAACGACGGCGGCGGCACCTTGCCGTCGATCAGCGCCTCGGCCGCGTCGACGAAGACGCCGGTCGGATTGCCCTGCGCGTCGCGGATGATCCGTCCGCCCTCGGGATCCTGCGTCGCCGCGGTCACGCCGGCCGCGCGCATGGCCGCGCTGTTCGCCCAGCCGGCGTGGCCGTCGACGCGGCGGAGCCAGACCGGATGATCGGGGACGGCCGCGTCGAGTGTCGCCGCGACCGGGAACTGCTTGCCGGGCCAGCGATTCTGGTCCCAGCCGCGGCCGAGGATCCACTCGCCGGGTGCGGCGCGCGCGGCGCGCTCCTTCACGCGGGCCACGACCTCGTCGACGCTCGCGGCGTAGAGCGGAATCGTGTCGAGCGAGAGCCCGAGGCCGTAGAGATGGCCGTGCGCGTCGGTCAAACCCGGCAGGATCGTGGCGTCGCCGTAGTCGACGACGCGCGCGTCCGGATGCGCGGCGCGCAGCGAGGCGAGCGCATCGACGGCAGCGATCTTGCCGTCGTGCACGAGCACGCCCGTGTCGTGCGCCGGCGTCTGCTGCGCGCCCGCGGCCACGGTGCGCGCCGTGTAGATGACATCGGATGAATGCGGCATCGCGGTGCAGCCGAGAAAAACGGCGACGAAGAATAACGCGCGCTTCACGACTCTCCCCACTTCAATTTATTTCGCAGCACGTCGAAGTAATTTTTGTCCGCCGACTCGACCAGCAGCACCTTCTCCTTCGACTTCTTGATGCAGACGCGGTCGTTCTCCGACAGCGGAACGCCTTCCTGCCCGTCGAGCGTGAGGAAAATCTCCTGGTTCCGCGTCACCAGCGTGATCTCGATGTCCTGCTCGTCCGGGATCACGATCGGCCGGTTCGTGAGCATGTGCGGACAGATCGGCGTGATCACCACCGCCTCCATCGTCGGAAAGACGATCGGGCCGCCGGCGGAGAGGTTGTACGCCGTCGATCCCGTCGGCGTGGCCACGATCAGACCGTCGGCGCGGAAGCTGGAGACGAACCGTCCCGACACCGCCACCTTCATCTCGATGATGCGCGCCAGCGCGCTCTTGTTGATCGTGGCGTCGTTGAGCACGCGGTAGGTGTGGCGGTCGTGCTCCGGCCCTTTGACCTCGACGTCGAACGTCACGCGCGGCCCCGCGCTGTAGTCGCCGGCAAGCACCCGCTCGAGCATGGTCGGGAACTCCTCGAGCGATACCTCGGTGAGAAACCCGAGCGTTCCCATGTTCACGCCGAGGATCGGGACATCGCTCGGCGCGTGCCGCGCGACCGAGAGCAGCGTCCCGTCGCCGCCGAAGGTGATGATCAGCGCCGCCTTCTTCCCCAGCTCGTTCTTCGGCACGCATGGGCCGCGGTCGTCGAGCTTGTCCGCCGTCGCGAAGTCGAAGCAGGTCTCGAAGCCGCGCTGCCGCAGCTCGGCGGCCGTGCGCGCGGCCGTCTCCAGCGCCGCGGGCGAGCTGATCTTCGCGGAGATGGCGATGCGCTTCACTGCAGCGTTACCGCTTTCCGGACGTCGTCGGGCTCGACGACGATGCGCTCGCCGGCGCGCTCCGGACCGACGAAGAGGATCGGGTGAAGGACTTTCTCCAGAATCGCGCGCAAGGCCCGCGCGCCGAGCTTCTGCTTGAGCGCGGCGTTGGCGATCTCCAGCAGCGCGTCGCGCGTGAAGTCGAGCTGGATCTGGTCGAGCGCGCAGAGGCGCTGGTACTCCGGCACCATGGCGTCGCGCGGCTGCGTGAGGATGGACACGAGCTCCTCGGCGCCGAGCGCATCGAGCTGCACGCGCACCGGCAGGCGCCCAAGCAGCTCGGGGAGGAAGCCGTACTTGACCAGGTCCTCCGAGGTGATCTCGTCGCGCTCGTGGCCGTTGTTCTCGAAGAAGCCGATCGGCTTCGACTCCGTCTCTTCGTCCAAGTCGGTGAATGAGCCGGCGCAGATGAAGAGAATGTTCGACACGTCGACTTCGGCGTAGTCGTACTTGTTCCAGTGCGCGGTGACGTTGAGCGGGACGAAGATCTTCTCGCCTTCGAGGATCTTCAGGAGGGCCTGCTGCACCCCCTCGCCGCCGATGTCCCGCGAGCCGGCGCCGGTGCGCGGGCCGCCGTTGCGGCGGGCGATCTTGTCGATCTCGTCGATGAAGACGATGCCGTTCTCCGCGGCGTCGACGTTCTGGTTGGTCGCGTAGAGCAGCCGCCCGATCGCCACCTCGACGTCCTCGCCGTAGTAGCCCGCCTCGGTGAACGCGGTGGCGTCGTTGTAGGCGAACGGCACGTCGAGGATCTTCGCCAGCGTGCGCGCCAGGTACGTCTTCCCCGAGCCGCTCGGTCCGATCATGAGGATGTTCGACTTGCGGATGGAGACTTCGCCGCCGAACTTGAGGTATTCGATGCGCTTGAGGTGGTTGTACGCGGCGATGGCCAGCACTTCCTTGGCGTGCTTCTGGCCGATGACGTACTGGTCGAGCTGCTCGAAAATGCGCCGCGGAGTGACGTGGAGGAAGCGGTAGATGTCGCGCTTTTCCTTCATCGGGCGCCGATTTGAGTATAGCAGCGCTGAAACGCGCGGCGTGCTGCACGCGTAAACAGTGCATGCGATCGATAACAATCTGCTTCTTCGCGCTCGTGTCGTTGGCGGCACCCGCCGTGTTTGGCGCCGAGGTCCTAAAGCCGTGCGAGATTCCCGGCATCAAAGGGCCGGCGAAGTGCGGGCAGGTCGAGGTGTGGGAGAACCGCGAGACCAAGAGCGGCCGCCGCATCGGATTGAAGGTCGTCGTTCTGCCGGCCACCGGCTCGCCGCGCGCCTCCGACGCGATCACGGTGCTCGGCGGCGGGCCGGGCGAGGCCATCACCGAGGAGGCGCCGTACTTCGCCCGAGAATTCGCCGCCCTTCGCGAGCATCGCGACCTTCTCTTCGTCGACCAGCGCGGCACCGGAGGGTCGCACGACCTCGAATGCGATCTCTATCCGAGCAAGGACCCGCAGACGGCGCTCGGCGCGTTCTTTCCCGCCGAGCGCGTGCGCGAGTGCCGCGCGCTTCTGGAAAAACAGGCCGACCTGCGCATGTACACGACGGCGCCGGCGGCCGATGACCTCGACGAGGTCCGCGGCATCCTCGGCTATGACCGTCTCGACCTCTTCGGCGGCTCGTACGGCACGCGCGCGGCGCTCACGTTCCTTCGCCGGCATCCCGACCGCGTCCGCGTGGCAGTGCTCGAGGGCGTGGTGCCGCCGACGAAGCCGGCCCCGCTGGAGTTCCCGCAGAGCGCGCAACAGGCCGTCGAGCGCATCTTCGACGAGTGCGCCGCCGACGCCGCCTGCCACGCCGCCTTCCCCGATCTGCGCGCCGACCTTCGCGCGATCGTGGCGAAGACGGCGGCAAAGCCGGTGGCCGTCGACATCCTCAATCCGAAGAATGGCGAGACGGTTCACGTCATGCTCTCGCGAAACCTCCTCGGCGAGGCGATTCGCTATCTCATGTACCAGTCGGCCACGGGCCTCTACGTACCGGCGCTCGTGCACCAGGCGGCCACCGGAGACTTCGCGCCGCTGGCCGAGTTCGCGCTCGTGTCGCGGCTGCAGCTCGTCAATGGACTTGGCCAGGGACTTTACCTCTCCGTGACGTGCAGCGAGGACCTGCCGTTCGTCACGCCAGACGCCGCCGCGCGCCAGGCCGCGAATACGTTCCTCGGCGATTACCGCTACACGGACCAGCGCGCCGCGTGCAACGAGTGGGCGCGCGGCCCCGTGCCCGCGCACATGCGGGAGCCGGTGCGCGCGCAGGCACCCGTGCTCCTGATCTCCGGCTCGTGGGACCCGGTGACGCCGGCGCGCGACGCGGAGGAGGTCGCGGCGACGCTGCCGCACAGCCTTCGCGTCGTGATTCCGGCCGGCGGCCACGGCTACGGCGGAATCCCCGGCGCCGACGCTTGCGTGGCCTCGATCGTGGGCCGCTTCGTCGAGCGCGGCAGCACCGAGGGGGTCGACACGGCGTGCGTTCGCGCCCTGCGCCGGCCGCCGTTCCCGACGAAGCCGGTCGATACGAAGCCGGTCGCGCTGACCGCGGAGCAGCTACGCGCGCTGACCGGGCATTTCGCCGGCGAAGGGGTGCCGCCGGTCGAAGTCGTGGTGAAGAATGGAAAGCTCTTCGGACAGGTCGCCGGCGATCCCGATCCGCTGCTGCTCGTCCCGGTCTCGGCGACCCGCATGCGCCTTCTCGGTCGCTTCGGCAGCGCTCTCCAGTTCGACGTGGAGAACGGCAAAGCGGTCGGCATGACGCTGCAAGGCGCCGGCGGCCGGACGATGGTGTGGAAACGCAGCGGCTGAGATCAGGGGGCAGAGCGCAGGGGGCGGGGCGCAGATGGTCATCTTGCCGCCGCACGTGCACCCGCGAGAACACGACCTGCTCCCGCCCCTGCGCCCGCGCCCTGTTGATGTGCCCGGCACCTCCCGTGCATCGTGCCGCAGGCACGGGAGGACTGCATGTCTCTGACAGGCCTGATCTGGTTTCTGCTGATCGGTCTCATCGCCGGCTGGCTCGCCTCGGTGGTAATGAAAAGCCCGCACGGCGTCGTCGGCTACCTCGTCGTCGGCGTGATCGGCGCGTTGCTCGGCGGCTGGCTCTTCGGCGTCCTCGGCATCGCCGCTGGTGGCCTCATCGGCTCGATCATCACCGCCTTTGTCGGCGCGGTCGTGCTGATCTTGCTCCTGCGGATCATCCGGCGGGCGTAAGAAGTGTGTGCGGCAGGCCACGCCGCCATGAGCGCAACTCACGCGTGAGGCTTTGCCAACCTACGCTGCCGGCCGTGCCGGCCTGCGCTACACTCCCGCGCGCTCCATGTGCGGCATCAACGCCATCTACGCCTACCGCGCCGCCGCCCCCCCTGTCGACGCCGAGGAGCTCGTGCGCACGCGCGAGGCCATGCATTTGCGCGGGCCGGATGCGGGCGGCGCGTGGGTCTCGCCGGACGGGCGGGTGGGCCTCGGGCACCGGCGGCTCTCCATCATCGACGTCAGCGAGCGCGCCAATCAGCCGATGCTCAGCAAAGAGGGCGACCTCGCCATCGTCTTCAACGGCGAGATCTACAACTACCGCGAGCTGCACGACCATGAGCTCGACGGCGACACCTTCACCACCACCTCCGACACCGAAGTCCTCCTGCGCATGTACCGCCGCTGGGGCGCGGCCATGCTGCCGAAGCTGCGCGGCATGTTCGCATTCGCCATCTGGGACGCGCGCGAGAAAACCATGTTCCTGGCCCGCGATCCGTACGGCATCAAGCCCCTCTACGTCGCTGACGACGGCCGGACCATCCGCGTCGCCTCGCAGGTCAAGGCCCTCCTCGCCGGCGGCCGCGTCTCGCGCGCGCACGACCCCGCCGGCATCGCCGGCTTCTTTCTCCGCGGCAGCGTGCCGGGGCCGTACACGATGTACGAAGCCATCCGCGAGCTGCCCGCGGGGAGCTCGATCGTCGTCACGCCGCGCGGCGCGTCGAAGCCGCGTTCGTATTTCTCCATCGCCGAGACGCTGAAAGACGCCGTCGAGCATCGCCGCCACTACGACGACGCCGAGCGCGCCGCCGTCATCCGCGACGCCGTCACCGAGTCGGTGCGCTACCACCTCGTCGCCGACGTTCCGGTCGGCGCGTTCCTCTCCTCGGGGCGCGACTCGTCGACCATCGTCGCCCTCGCGGCGGAGAACGGCGGTCCGCTCGAAACCGTCACGCTGCGCTTCGACGAATACGTCGGCACGCCGAAGGACGAGGCGCCGCTCGCGGAGCTCGTGGCCCGGCAGTACGGCACGCGCCATTCGACCTGGACTTTGACCGGCGACGCCTTTCGCCGCGAGCTCCCGCGCGCGCTCGAGGCCATGGACCAGCCGTCGATCGACGGCCTCAATTCATACTTCGTCTCCAAAGCCGCCGGCGACCTCGGATGGAAAGTCGCGCTCTCCGGCACCGGCGGCGACGAGCTCTTTGGCGGCTACACCACCTTCCGCGTCATCCCCCGCTTCGTGCGCACCTTCTCGATGTTCCGGCACATGCCCACCGCGGCGAAGTCATTCGAGAAGATGTACAAGCAGATGTTCGGCGCGAAGCAGCCGCGCTTCAGCCCGAAGACCGCACACACGCTCAAGTACTGCACGACGTACGAGGGGGCGTACCTGATGAAGCGCGGTCTTTTTCTCCCCGAGGAGTTGCCGGAGCTCCTCGGCGACGAGCTTGCGCGCGAGGGGCTGCATCGTTTGCAGATCCTCGAGCACATCCGCGGCGTCATCACCCCCGATCCCGGCACGCCGTTCGCGCGCGTGGCCGCGCTGGAGACGGGACTCTTCATGCGCAACCAGCTCCTGCGCGACATCGACTGGGCCTCGATGGCGCACTCGCTGGAAGTGCGCGTGCCGCTGGTCGACGCGTTCCTCCTGCGGCAGGTCGCGCCGGCCGTCTTCTCCACGTCGAAGCGCGACGGCAAAGCGCTCCTCGCGCAGGCCCCGCGCACGCCGCTGCCCGATCCGATCCTCCATCGCCGCAAGACCGGCTTCACCCTGCCGATCCGCGACTGGCTGGCGGCGGAGCGCCACGACATTGCGAAGCTATTCGGCATGCGCCCGTGGGCGCTCTACTTGTACGAGCACAACGTCGGCGCGCAGGCGGCGTGAGCCAGCTCACACTTCCATCCTAAATTCGGCAACAGACTTGCAGGTCTCGTTGCGCCCTATGAATGTTTTGAAGGTCGGCCGCTACCGTGTTCTGGAACACCTCGGACGAGGTGCTTCGGCCGATGTCTACCTCGCCGAGGACACGGTGATGCGCCGCAAAGTCGCGCTCAAGCTCCTGCGCGGGCGCGACGCCGAGGCGCGCCAGCTCCAGCGCTTCGAGCGCGAGGCCCAGTGCGCGTCGATGCTCAACCATCCCAACGTCGTCACCGTTTACGACATCGGCGTCGACGCCGGGGTGCACTACATCGCCAGCGAGTACATCGAGGGCGAGACGCTGCGCCAGCGTCTCGTGCGCGGGCCGCTGCCCGTCGCGGAAGCCGTCGCCATCGCCGCAGGCGTGACGAGCGCGCTCGTCGCCGCGCACGAAGCCTGGATCGTTCACCGCGACGTCAAGCCGGAGAACATCATGCTGCGGCGCGACCGCGGCGTGAAAGTGCTCGACTTCGGCGTGGCCACGCTCGCCGGCGGCGGCGACAGCTCCGATCCGCTGCGGCGCCCCGGCGCCCTCGTCGGCACGCTGCACTACCTCTCGCCCGAGCAGGTCCGCGGCGAGCCGATCATCGACACGCGCTCCGACATCTACTCCACCGGCGTCGTTCTCTATGAGATGCTCGCCGGCTATGCGCCGTTCACCGGCGACACGCCGCTCGACGTCCTCGCCGCGATCGTCGAAGGCGAGCCGCCGCCGCTGCCCGATTCGATCCCGCTCGCGCTGCACACCATCACCGAGAAAGCGATGCGCAAGAGCATCTACGATCGATGGCAAACGGCCACGGAGCTCGCCGAGCGGCTCTTCGAGCTCCGCCTCGACATGATGATGCGCGAGCGCAGCGTGCAATTGGCCGATTGACGACGGGCGCACGCTGTGCGCCCCTACGATCCGCCCCGATGCCGACCCGGTAGGGGCGCACAGCGTGCGCCCACTACAATTCGATAACCGTGAGCTCCACCCCCGACGTCTCCCGCGACGCCCGCCTCGACGCGGTCGTGCGCAGTCTTCACGACGCCGTCTGTCTCGTCGACGGCGGCGGGCGCGTGGTCGCATGCAACGACGAGTTCCGCAACCACTGGATCGACACGTTCGGCCGCGCCCCTCGCCTGGGGCAGGCGCTCGACGACGGCGTCTCCCGCTCCGAGGCCGGCACGTTCTGGACCGACATCCTCCGCCGCGCCCTCCGCGGCCGCACGATGACGGCCGACGGCTGGCACGATGTCGGCGGCCGCAAGCGCTACCTCGCCGTGTCGTCGTCGCCGGTCGTAGTCGACAAAGACGTCACCGACGGCGCCACCATCGTCGTCCGCGACATCACCGACCGCCGCCGCCGCGGCCACGGCGAGATCGTCGAGCTCGCGCTCACGCGCATCTTCGGCGACGAGACCGGCCTCGTCGACAACCTCGGACGCCTGATGGAGTTCCTCTGCACCGCCGACGGCTGGGAGCTCGGCATCGTCTGGCTCACCGAGGACCGCGACCTCCTGCCCGTGGCCGTGTGGCATGACGGCTCGCCGCACGCGGTCGAGTTCGAGGAAGCAGCGCGCGAGCTCCGCTTCGCGCCGGGGCACGGCATCCCCGGCCGCGCGCTGCGCGACAACGAGTTGATCTGGGTTCCCGATCTTTCCGACGAGACGGGGAACTTCCGCACGATGCACGCGAGCCGCCTCGGATTTCGCGGCGTCGTGGCCATCCCGATCTCCGACTCGCACGGCGTCATCGGCGTCTTCGAGCTCTTCACGCGCTCGGTGCGGCAGATCAACGACGAGACCGCGCGGGCGCTGCACGACACCGGCATCGCCGTCGGGCGTCTGATCGAGCGCCACCGCGGCCACGAGGAGCGCGCCGAGCTCCTGGCCGCGCTGGAGCGGAAGAGCAGCGAGTGGGCGCGGACGTTCGACTCCATCCCGCTGCCGATTTTTCTGACGACGAAGAGCGGCGCCGTGACGCGCATGAACCGCGCCGCGCGCACGCTCGTCGGCGCCGACTACACGGAGATTCTCGGTCAGCCGATCGCCAGTCTCGGCGGCGGCGAGCCGTGGCCGACGCTGCGCGATCTCGTCAGCGCGGTTTCCGAGACCGGGACGCCGTGCACGGCCCAGATCGTCGACACCGCCGCGCGGCATTGGGACGTGAGCGGCAGTCTCTTCGCCTCGGCCGACGCCGCCGAGGAGCGCGTCATCATCGTCATGCGCGACGTCACCACCATCGTGCAATTGCAGGAGTCGGTGCGCCGCGGCGAGCAGCTCGCAGCCATGGGCGAGCTCGTCGCCGGCGTGGCCCACGAAGTCCGCAATCCCCTCTTCGGCATGACCATCACGCTCGACGCGTACGAGCCATCGGTCAACGTTGGCGGCGACTCGGCGGAGATGTACACCGCGCTGCGGCAGTGGATCGCCCGCCTCAATCTGCTCATGGAGAATCTGCTGCAGTACGGGAAGACGTGGAACATCGAGCCGCGCGAGGGCTTTCTCAACGACGTGATCGCCGAGGCGGTCACGGTCTCGTCATCCGAGGCCGCGCGGGCGCGGGTGCGGGTGCGCAACGCCTGCGCGGAGGAAGAGCTGGTCCTGCTCATGGACCCGGCCCGGCTTGTGCAGGCAATCCAGAATCTTATAATTAACGCCATCCAGCACTCGGAGCCGGGATCGGAAGTGATCGTTCACGGCAGCCGCGACGGCGATCAGATCGAATGCGAGGTCCGCGATCACGGTCCGGGCTTCCGGGAGGGGGACCTGAAGCGCATCTTCGAGCCGTTTTTCACCCGGCGCCGCGGCGGCACGGGCCTCGGCCTGTCGATCGTGCAGCGCGTTGCGGATGAGCACGGCGGCACGGTGCATGCAGAGAATCTCCCCACCGGCGGGGCCAGAGTCCGTATGCGCTTCCCGGCATTTCAGCGATCATGACCGAACAAAAATCGAGGATTCTCATCGTCGACGACGAAGAGCTCATCGTGCAAGCGATGCGCAAGTATTTCTCCGGCCTCGGCTACGCGGTCGACGCGGCCTTCGAGTTGGAGGAGGCCCAGGCGCTGCTCGGCCACTACAAATACGACCTCGTCATCGCCGATCTGCGGCTCACCGGCATCGGCGGCGTGGAGGGGTTGCAGATCGTTGCCGACGTACACCAGAAGTGCGCGTCGACGCGCGTGATTCTCCTGAGCGCCTACGGCACGCCGGAGATCGAGCGCGAGTCGTATCAGCGCGGCGCGGACGCATTCCTCCACAAACCGAAGGCCATGATGGAGATCGCCCACGTGGCCGTGAACCTCCTCGACACGCGCTGATGGAGCACTCGGCGCTCGACCGCCTCCTCGCTCCCGGCGGCATCACGCCGATGTATCAGCCGATCTACGAAGTGGGCGACGGCGCGCCCGCGCTCTACGGCTTCGAGTGCCTGAGCCGCGGCCCGCGCGGCACGAATTTCGAGTCGCCCGACGTGCTGTTCGATTACGTGCGCCTCAAGCGGCAGGAGATCGTCATCGACCGCGCCTGCATCGCCGCCGCGCTGCGCAACCTCCCGCACCTCGACGACGGCGTGCGCATCAGCATCAACGTGCACGCCTCGACGCTCGGCCGCGATCCGTCGTTCACGGAATTCCTGGCCAACACCTGCCGCGACACGCGCGTGGCGCCGTCGCACGTGACGGTGGAGATCGTCGAGCACGCGCCGCCGTGGGACAACGAGGCCTTTCAGCGCGCATTAGCCTCGCTGCGCCAGCTCGGCGCGTCGATCGCTCTCGACGACGTCGGCCTCGGCCAGTCGAACTTCAAGATGCTCCTCGACGCCTCGCCGGAGTTTCTCAAGCTCGACCGCTACTTCGTCGACGGCTGTACGAACGATCCGAAGCGCCGCGCCGTGATCAGCTCGATCGAGGAGCTGGCCCGCCGCTTCGGCGCGCGCGTGATCGCCGAGGGGGTGGAGACGGAAGAGGATCTCGCGACGGTGCGCGCCATCGGCGTGTCATTGGTGCAGGGATTTCTGTTCTCGAAGCCGATGACCGCGGTGGAGCTGACGGTTCATTAGATCGGCCGGCGCTTTCATCGCATCCCGTCCCACGTACCGGAAAACGGCACGTCCGTAAGGTCACGGAGAGTGGTTTCGACAATGGCTGGATCAGCGATGAATGCGCGTGGAATCACGATCGCCTTCGCCGGTCCGAGAAATACGAATAGGTAGTTCTGCGTGAATTCGATGGAGTTGACCGCGGCCCAAGCGACCGTACCGCTGCTCAACGAGCAGGAGGAGTGAATGCCTGCGTCATCCAGGGTGACGTTATGATCGCCGATACTGGAGTCTCGGCCTGACCTGTAGAGCTTCAAGGCCCGCTTCTTCAGCCGATCTTTTTGAATCTTTGGCAGCGACAGTGCCGTCACGCCGCCAATGACCACGCCGACGATAATTGAGCTGATTGGCTCGTGAACTTGCGAGTGAAGTAAGATCGAGACGAGCACGGCCACCACGACGCCGGCCCAAAATGCACGGGCGCGCACGAGATTACCGTAGCGCGCGAAGGCGACGTGCTCCGATAAGGCCGCCAAATCCTCGGCCGTGATTCGGAAAGAGATTGTTACCGGCAAGCGCCGGTCATGGTAATCGGTACGCGCTCCGCAGACAAGCAGCAGGACGGTCATAGTTGATACGATGGAACAATGAGAAAGATCATTGTCCTGTCATTCATTACCTTGGACGGAGTCATGCAAGCGCCGGGCGGACCTGAGGAAGACACCTCGAGCGGCTTCAAATATGGCGGCTGGACTGCGCCGTATTTTCACGAGGCCGATGACGCGGCCGGTGAGCTCATGCAAAAACAAATGAAGCCCGCCGATCTTCTTTTGGGCAGAAAGACATTCGAGATTTTTGCTGCGTACTGGCCCGAGCACGCAGACTATTGGCCGGGCATCAATGAGGTGACCAAATATGTCATGAGTAATACGATGGACAGGTCGGATTGGCAAAACTCCGTATTTCTCAAGAGGATCGATGACGTCAAAGCGCTCAAGAATTCAGAAGGCTCCGACATCCAAGTTCACGGCAGCGGCAATCTGATCCAGACGCTACTCGCGCACGATCTGGTCGATGAGCTGTGGTTGAAGACGTTCCCCGTCACGCTCGGCCACGGCAAGCGTTTGTTCGGCGAGGGCACAATTCCTGCGGCTTTTGTATTGACGGAGAGTCTGGTAACGCCAAACGGCGTGATCTTCGCCAATTACAAGCGAGCCGGAAACGTCAGGACAGGTACTGTCGGAGCTTAATCGTCTTCAAGCGAGAACGATCTGTCGCATGACGCTTGCTTCGAAGGGAGCGATGCGCAGCCATCATGACGCCATGCAGTTTGGCGCCGCTCTTCAGTGCACGAGTAACGGATCGCACATCTTGCGCGTTACGTGTGACCAAAGATCGCGGCTCAATACGACGGCGTCGAGTTTTTGCAATCCACAATCATTCTTTAGGATATGTCGCTCGTCGTATGCGGATCTTTTCTATCTGTGTTGAGAAGCGCGCCACGACTACGTACGTCGCTAGCCCCCCTCCACCACCACCCACCGCCCCCGCCCGCCCCTCTTCGCCTCGTACAGCGCCGCGTCCACCCGCTTCTTCGTCTCCTCGGCGGGAGGAATGATCGCGCCGATGCCGCACGACGCGGAGAGCGCGCGCGAGTGGCCGTCGTAGTGAAACGGATTGCGCTCCAGCGTGGCGAAAATGCGCGACACAATCGCCGTGGCCTCGTCGACGCTCGTGTTGGGGAACAGGATCCCGAACTCGTCGCCGCCCAGGCGGGCGAAGACGTCGCCGGGGCGGAGCTCGCGGCGGATCAGGTGCGTGAAGCGGATCAGCGCGGCGTCGCCGGCGGAGTGCCCGAGGTCGTCGTTGATCGGCTTGAAGCGGTCGAGATCGACCAGGGCCAGCGCGCCGCCGCTGCCGTCGCGCAGCGCCTCGTCGAAAAAGCGCACGTTGTAGATCCCGGTGAGCGGATCGTGCGTCGACAGCGCGATCAGCTCCTCCTCCTGCGACACGTTGCGGAACGTCACGATCGTCGACGACTCGTCCTCCCCGGCGAAGCGGAACGGCACCGCGCGCACCTCGTACGTCTCGCCGCGGATCGTGAGGCGCGGCTCGCTGTGCGGCACGGCCAGGCCGAAGGCGGCGAGCATCGGCCGCACGTCCATGCCGAAGTAGAGCGGCTCCCACAGCCCCTCGGCCGCGCGGTTCGCGTAGAGCAGCGTCTGCGACGAGCTGACGATCACGACCGCGTCGCCGACGGCGTCGAAGGCCGTTTTGAGGTAATGCTGCTCCGTCACGTCCTCGATCACCACGTTCGCATACGCCGTTCCCTGATGCTCGACCGTGTGCACGCGCACATTGGCCACGCGGTTCTCGCCGCCGGCGGCGTAGACGACGTACGGCGCCGTCCCGCCGCGCAGCAGCACCTGCGCGACCCGCTCCGGATGCGCGAAGTCGATGACGTCGAGGAGGCGCTGCCCCGGCACGAGCGTCTGGCCGTTCATCAGGCTGCGGCGGAACGAGTCGCTGACGTGCACGATGGCGCCGCCGTCGCGCCGCACGACCGCGCTCGGATGCGGCGAGGAGCGGAGGATCGACTGAAACAGCGTCTCCGCGCGCCGCCGTTCGCCGCGCTCCTTCACTTCGCCGAGCTCGCGCTCGATGGCCGGCACGAGGCGCATCATGCGGTCCTTGAGCACGTAGTCGTGCGCGCCAGACTTCATCACCTCGACGGCGATGTCCTCGCCGACCGCGCCGGAGACGACGATGAACGGAACGTCGATACCGTGCTCGCGAAACAGCGCCAGCGCCTCGGGCGCGCTGAACGACGGGAGGCAATAGTCGCTGACGACGAGGTCGTACCCGCCGCGGTTGAGCTCCTCGCGGAAGCGCGGCAGCGTGTCGACGCGGCTGATCTCCGCGTCGTAGCCGGCGCGGCGCAGCTCGAGCGAGATCCGCGCCGCGTCGCGCTCCGAGTCTTCGATGAGAAGGATGCGCAGCGGCTTCATGCTTTTCCCGGTAGGGGCGCACGGCGTGCGCCCGAGTCATCAGGGCGCACGCCGTGCGCCCCTACCGCAGAAACCGTGAAGTAGAACGTCGCCCCTTTCTCCACATCCCCCTCCGCCCAGATCTTTCCGCCGTGGCGGTGGAGGATGCGCTCGACCGTCGCCAAGCCGATGCCTGTGCCTTCGAACTCGTCGCGCGAGTGGAGGCGCTGGAAGACCTGAAACATCCTCGCGGCCTGGCTGGGGTCGAAGCCGGCGCCGTCGTCGCGCACGTAGAGATGCCCGTTCTGCGCGCCGAACTCGATCGTGGCCGTCTCGTGCTTGCGCGTGAACTTCCAGGCGTTGGCCATGAGGTTCTCGAGCACGGCGCGCATGAGACGCGGATCGGCGTTGACGCGGATGCCGTTCTCGATGCGAAAGTCGACGGCGCGCTCGGGCTCGCGCTGGCGGAGCGATTCGGCGACCGCGCGCGCCATCTCCGAGGCGTCGAGGTCTTCGCGCTCGACCTCGGCGCGCGTCAGGCGGCTCATCTGCAGCAGGCCGTCGACGAGGTCGTGCATTTGCTTGCACGAGTCGCGGATCCAGTAGACGCACTCGCGGCCACTCGCGGTCAACTGCTGTTCGTCCTCGAGAGCCTGGCTGAAGCCGTCGATCGCGCCGATCGGGGCGCGGAGATCGTGCGAGACGGAGAAGGTGAAGGCCTCGAGCTCCTTGTTCGCCGCCTCGAGCTCGACGGTGCGGCGGCGCAAAGCCAACTCGCGATCCTGCACGCGGCCGAGAAGGTCGTTTACGGCATCGACGATCGCGCCTAGGGCACCGCGGTGAGGCTGCGGATTTTCCGCGACAGCGAGGAGCTTGCGCCGCATCAGCAAGTGCGCGGCGAGCGTTCCGACGAGAGACGCGATGATTGCGGCAATGGCGACCGGCATCGCCGCCGAGGCCGTCGCCGGCGGCTTCGTCTCGACCTGCAGCGTGGCCGGGCCCGTCGTCAGTCGAATCGGCGCGGAGATGACCGTGCCGTTGCCGCGAATCGCGCCGATCGCCGCCTGCGCGACGTCGTCGCGCGCCGAGAGCACCCGCAGCACTGCGCGCGCCGCCGCCGGATCGAGCGGCGCGGCCTCGGCGTCGCGCGCGATTTGTGCGAGCAGCGACGTCACCGCCGCCGTCGTGTCGCGCCGCCCCGCTGAAGACACGATCGCCGCCGTACCCACGACTGCGAGAAGGACGGCGGCGACCGGAATCCAGAGTGTCCGTTCGACCGGCCATGCGGGGCGCCGGGCGTTCATGTCGGGTGCGTGCTTTGCATCGGCTCGCTTGCAAGAAGCGTCCCATGACAAAGGCGGCGGTGTTGCTTGCGCTGGTGCTCCTCGCGGCCGCTTGTGCGGACCGTTCCGAGAGCGGCACGCTCGCGCCGCGCTCGATCGACCTGAAGGCCGAGGTGGTGGCCAGCCGCGTCGCCTCGGTCACCGCGCCGTTCGAAGCCACTGTCCGCCGCGTCGCCGTGCACGAAGGGCAGAGCGTCAACGCCGGCGACCTCCTCGTCGAGCTATCGAACCCCGAGGTCGAGCGCAACGTCGAGGTGGCGCGCGCGCAACGCGAGTACGCCGAGGCGCGGCTCCGCGCCGCCGCCCGGCCGCCCGTGCACAACAAGAGCGCCGAGGCGGCCGCGGCGCAGATCGTGTCGCTCAAGAAATCGAAAGTCGATCGATACAAAGCGCTGCTCGCGACGCACGACGTCTCGCTGCAGGAGGTCGAGGACGCGGAGAACGAGTACGCCGCCGCGCTGCGCGATCTGATCAACATCCAGAACTCCGCGCCCGCCGCGCCGCAGACGCGCGTGGCGGAGATCGAGCTCGAGCGCGCCCGCGCCGACGAGAGGCTCGCGGAGAGCCGGCGGCAGACGCTCGTGGTCCGCGCGCCGATCGCCGGCGTCATCACGCGGTTGAGCGCGGTCGAAGGACATGACGCCGGCGCGCGCGATCCGCTGGCCGAGGTAACGGCGATGGCGATGATGGATGTGCGCGCGGACGTGGCGCCGGACCTGTTGCGCCTGGCGCGACCCGGAACGCCCATCGAGGTCAAGATCCTGAGCGTCCCGCCGCGCGTGTTTCTCGACAAGGTCGCCTACGTCGTGCCGTCGCGCCCGAACGCGCAGGGCGAAGCGCGCGCCGCGATCGTGGCCACGATCGCCAACGCCGACGGAACGCTGCAGCCCGGCACGCCGGCGACGCTCACGATTCACACGCAGCCATGATCCTCGCCGCCGCACTCTCGCTGCTGGCCGCGCAGCCGGTCACGTTCGACGAACTGCTCGCCCGGCTCAGTCGAACGGCGAATGTGCCGCCGCAACCGGCGACGGCGTCAAAGCCGATCGTGCGGCTGGAATCGACGGCGCAGTCGTCGCGCTCGCAGGAGCTCTTCGTGCAGACGCCGTTCGATTTGCGCGCGGCGACGATCACGCTCGCGGCCGATTACCCGCTGCGCGACGGCGGCTACCGCGCCGCCGCCGACGCGATCGCGCAACTCGACGCCGCCGACGCGCGCGCCGCGCAGACGGCGGTGAGCGACGCCGAGTTCAACGCGCTCCTCGACGCCTTCGGGGAGCTCTACGTCGCCCGCGCCGCGCTGGCCCGCGCGAATGCGCCGCCGCCCGATCGGACCGCGCAGCTTGTCGCGGCAGGCCAAATCTCCAACGCGACCGCCGCGGCGTGGCAGGAGCGTGCGCTCGCGATTCGCGCGCGGCAACTCGACCTCGAGCTGCGGAAGATCGATGCCGAGGCGCGACTGCAGGAGTTGCTGGGCGACGTTGGCGAGATCGAGCCTGTTCTGGACATCGGCGGCCATGCCGCCGCTGTCGAGAGCGGCGGCGTGGCCGCCGCACTCCAGAGACGCGTCGAGCGCGCGCAGCTCTATGTCCAACAAATGGAAGCCCGCCGCCGCACGAACGTGACGCTCTCCGGCTACGCCGGCGCAGGCGCGGCAAACTCCACCTTCGCCGGCACGACGTCGAGCGGCGCGTTCGGCATCTACGGCCTGCGCGTGCAGCTCTCGCTGCCGCTCTTCGATCACACGAGCGACGCCGAGGTCGCGCGCGCGGAGCTCGAGCTCGCCCGCGCCGTCGCCGACCGCGACGCGGCGCTGCGCGAGGCCAAACGCGCCGCCGCGCAGGAGTCGCGCCGCATCGAGGCGCAGAAGAAACGCGTGGCCATCCTCGCCGAGTCGTACGAGATCGCGCAGCGGCGCCACGAGTCGATGGCCCGCCTGGCCGGAGCCGGACTGCGCACGGAGGCCGACGCACTCGCCGCGGCGGGCGACGTCGCCGAGCGCGCGTTGCGCCTCGACGAGGCGAAGGTGGAGGAGTGGAAATCGATGCAGCACTTGCGGCGCCTCGCGCCATGAACGTCCTCCTCACCACCGAGGGGACGTATCCGTTCAGCGGCGGCGGCGTCAGCACGTGGTGCGACACGCTCATCCGAAACACCCCCGAGGTGCGCTACACCCTGCTGCCGCTGATGATGAACCCGCACGTCGAGCTCAAATACGCGCCGCCGCCCAACGTCCGCCGCGTCCTCGAAGTGCCGCTGTGGGGCATCGAGGAGCCCGCGGAGTTCATCAGCGACATCCCCTTTGCGTCGATGTATGAACGGAAGCAGCGAACGCCGGCGGCGGCGATCGAAAGCGAGTTTCTGCCGGCGTTTCGCGCCTTCCTCGATGCGGTGCTTGTTTCCGACGCCGACGCCCTCGGCACTGCTCTGCTGCAAATGGAAGACTACTTCCGCGACCGCGACTACGGCACGACCATGAAGTCGCGCCTCGTGTGGGACGCCTTCGCCGCGCGCCTCGAGGCGCACGGCCGCGAGCTCGCCCGGAGCCATCCCGCCGGCGAGCGCTGCATCCCGTCGCTCTTCGACCTCACCGAGTGCCTCCGCTGGCTGTGGCACTTTCTCGTCGTCCTCAACGTCCGCGCGCCGCGTGTGGCCGTCACGCACACCACCGCCGCGGCGTTCTGCGGCATCCCCTGCATCACCGCGAAGCTGCGCCACGGCACGCCGATGGTCGTGACGGAGCACGGCGTCTACCTGCGCGAGCAGAACCTCTTTCTCTCCCGCTTCCGCCGCCTCTTCTTCGCCAAGCACTTCCTCTTGAGCCTCATCACCGCCGTGGCGCGCGCGAACTACCGCTTCGCCGACGTGGTCGCGCCGGTCTGCCACTACAACACGCGCTGGGAGGTCGCGCACGGCGCGCCGCGCGAGAAGATCGAGGTGATCTACAACGGCGTCGATCCCGACCGCTTCACGCCCGGGCCGCGCCCCGAGGGGCCGCCGCACGTCGTCGCCACCGCGCGCATCGACCGCCTCAAGGACACGGAGACGTTCCTCCGCGTCGCCGCGCGCGTGCGCGAGACGCACCCGTCGGTGCGCTTCACGATCTTCGGCGCGGTGAGCGACAAGGCGTACTACGCCGAGTGCCTGGCGCTCCGCCGCCAGCTCGGCGTCGACGTGACGATGGGCACCGCGACGGACGACGTGGTCGGCGCCTACCGCGCCGCCGACATCGTGCTGCTGACGTCGATCTCCGAGGCCTTCCCGTTCTCCGTTATCGAGGCCATGGCGTGCGGGCGGGCCGTGGTGGCGAGCGACGTCGGCGGCGTCCGCGAAGCGCTCGACGGCTGCGGCATCGTGGTCCGCCCGCGCGACGTCGAGCAGTTCGCCGCGGCGCTGCGGCGCTTGCTCGACGACGGCCCGCTGCGCGCGAAGTTCGCTGCAAGAGCGCGGGCGAAGGTGATCGAGCAGTTTCGCGTCGACAACAGCGTCGCGGCGTATCTCGATTTGTACCGGAGGCTGGCGTGACGTCAGGGCGCAGGGCGCTGCGCGATCTCGCGCCCCATGGCCAGCGGTGGTGCGATCGCGAGAACACCACCTGCCCCCTGCCCCCTGCGCCCCGCGCCCTGCTTTCCCGGAGCCTCCCATGAGCGCCGCGGTGTTGGAGCTCGAGTCCCTCCACGCGCTCGCGCACGATGTGATCGACCGCATCGGCACTCCGCGCGACCACTACGAGATCACCGCGCAGCTCGAAGTCATGGGCCTCCGCGACGCCGACGCGCGCGCGCTCTACGGCCGCCGCGACCTCTTCGAGCTCGGCCGCGCCATCGAGGGACTCGTGCAGCAGGGGGCGGTTGTGCCGCAGGCGGAGCCCGAGGACCCGCCGCGCAAACAGCCGTCGTTCCTCGTCCACTACGCGCGCGGCTCGATGTTCGCGATTCCGATGCTGCTGCAGGCCGCGGCGATCCTGACGTGGGGCTATGGCCTCTGGGGCGCGCTCGACGTCGACGTCCGCACCGGCACCGCCATCGCCCTCGGATTCATCGCCAGCTACGTCATCAGCGGCGGCTTCGTGCAGGCCATCGTCCGCCGCGGTCTCTTCTACGTCTATCAACAGGAGCCGGCGCTGGCGCGCTGGGTGGTGCTGCGCGGTTGGTGGCTCGGCGCGCGCGTCACGCTCGGATTGCTCGTCCCCGCGCTGATCTTCAATGCGTTGTACCGGTTGTTGCCGTGGGACCTCTTTCTGACGGCGGCGCTCTATTACGCCGCGCTGTCGCTGCTGTGGCTGAACTGGTCGATGATCTACATCGCCGCGAGCCGCGCCTGGCTGGCGATCACGACCGCGATCGGCTTGGGGGTTGTCGTCGTCGCCGCGCGCGTGCTCGGCTGGCCCGCCATCGCCGCGAACGCCGCGGGCCTCGGTGTGGCCGCGGTCATCAGCTTCGCCGCCGGCCTCCGCGCCCTCGGCCCGCGCGGCCGCGCCGTCAATCCGCCGCGCCTCACCATCCTCGTCTACTCGACGTCGCGCTATTTCTTGTACGGTCTTCTCTACAACCTCTTCGTTTTTCTCGACCGCATCGTAGCCTGGACCACGCGCACCGGCCGCGAAGACTTCCCGCCGTACTCGTTCTGGCTCAATGCGCGTTACGAGCTCGGGCTCGACCTCGCCCTCATCGTGGTGATCCTGCTGGCCGGCGTGGTCGAGGCGTCGATCCAGACGTTCTCGAGCGCGCTCGTGCCGGTGGAGAAGTCGCTGCCGTCGACCGAGCGCGCGCGCTTCGCCGCCTGGTTCCGCCGGTTCTACAACCGCCGCGTGGCGGTGCTGGCGGTCTGCGCCGTCGTCGCGGTGGCGATCGCGCGCGCGCTCGTGGCGCTCGTGGCGAAGGTGCCGAACGCGCAGATCCAGGCCAGCCTTCACACGCGCACGGCGACGTTCGCGTTCTGGGCCGGCGCGGCGGGCTACGCGCTGCTGATGCTGGCGCTCCAGAACCTGCTCCTGCTCCTGACGCTCTCGCGCGTCGAGACGGCCGCGCGCGCCGTGGCCATTGCGCTCGCCGTCAACGCCGTGGCCGGCTTCGTGGCCAGCCGCGCGTTCCACTATTCGATGGCGTCGATCGGCCTCGTCGCCGGCGCCGCCGCGCTCTTCGCCATGACCTGGCGCGACGTCCGCCGCTGCGGCGACGCGCTCGACTATCACTACTTCGCGGCTTTCTGATGACGTACGCGCTGCTCTCGATCGACTCGGTTTTGCGCATCGCCCTGGCGATAACGCTGCTCTTCGTGGTCGTGCCGCGCCTGGCCTGGCCGCGCACGCCGGCGGAGAACCGCCTGGAGCGTTTCTGGTGGGACTTCGGCGTGGGGCTGACGCTGCTGACGATCGCGGGCCAGCTCCTGACGCTCCTGAAGCTCTACGCGCTGCCAACGCTGCTGCTGCTCTGCGCCGCGGTGATTCTCTTCGGCCGCGCCGCGTACCACCGCCGCCGTCCGCTCGAGCTCTTGAACGCCGCGCAGAAGTGGATGGTGATGGCGGCGATCAATCTGCTCGAGCGGCGCGTGAACATCCGCCGCCGCCTGCGCCGCATCTCGCGCCGCGTTGTGAAGTGCGGCGGCCATGCCGCCGCTGTCAACTGGCCGTGGGTCGTCCTCATCGCGATCGCCGCCGCCCTCCGCCTCTACCGCCCCTTCGCCTCCGCGAACCTCGGCTTTTCCGACAGCTACGTCCACCTCTATCTATTGGAGCTGCTCGAGCAGGGCCGCCAGGTCGACCCGGCCTGGGGCCCGTACCCGCGCGGGATGCACTTCCTGCTCCTGGCCATTCAGAAACTGACGAACATCGACGAGATCCTCCTCGTCAACTTCTTCGGCGCCTTCGTCGGCATCCTGACAACGCTCGCCGTCGCCTACACCGCGCGCCGCCTGGCGCGCTCGACCGCGGCAGGCCTCCTGGCCGGCTTCCTCTTCGCCACGATGCTCGGCGGCGCGCGCCAGTACTTCGTCATCGGCGGCAGCTTCGAGACGCTCGACAACGCCTGGGCCAAGCTGATGACGCACACGCCCTACGCGCAAGTCCCGCGCGGCACCGGCGAGTTCGACGTGCTACTGACGGCGTTCCAACGGCAGTCGTCGACGCTGTCGCAGGAGCTGGCAATCGCATTGTTGTTTCCGGCGGCGATGTTTTTGCTGGACGCGCTTCAGGGCGCAGGGCGCAGAGCGCAGGTCGCAGATGGTGTTCTGGCCGAGGCACGGGCATCAGCAGGACAATCACCTGCGCCCTGCCCCCTGCGCCCTGCCCCCTACTACTGGGCCGGCTTCATCGCCTGCACCGCCGCCATCGCCGCCACGCACTCCGGCGTCCTCATCCCGCTCGTCATCCTCTGCGCGATCATCGGCGCTACGTCACCGAAAGACATTTGGCGCGGCGCGCTCGCCGGTCTCGCCGGGATCCTCATCGGATCGACGTGGCTCCTCGGCTTCATCGCCTACCCCTTCGTCAGCGCGAACACGAAGCCGGGCGGCACCGCGCTCTTCTACTTTCCCTTCCTCCGGCACTTCGCCGACGGCACGTCGCAGCAGGAGATCGCCGCGTACAACTCCTTTACGCCGCTCCTCGCCGCGCTCGCCGTCGTCGCGGTGCTCCTCATCGCCCGCCGCACGGCGGAGAGCATCGTCGCCGGCGTCACGTTCCTCGTCTTCCTCCTCATCCATCTCTCCTGGCGCCTCGGCCTGCCGGAGCTCGTCGAGTCGCGGCGCAACAGCGAATGGCTGTTGATGGCGGCGGCCATCGTCATCGGCACCGCGGTCGCGCTCGTGCCGCGACAGCGCCTCGCCGCCGCCGCCGTCGCCTCGGTTTGGCTCTTCACCATCCCCAATCCCGCGACGCTCGACCTCCTCAACTACTCCGGCTACGGCACCGCGTCGCTCGCCGTCGTCGAGATCGCGCACAAGTACGAGCCCTTCACCTGGACGCTCGTCAGCTACGGCCAGGAGTTCCCGATGGTTCTCGGCCGCGGCTTCCACGTGCCCGCCGCCGACTTCCTCGATCGCTACGACCCCGCCGCGCCGCAACTGCGCATCCCCACGCGCCACGTCTTCGTCATGGTCGAACGGCACCCGCACCGCTTCGAGGTCCGCGACTGGCGCTCGCGTTTCGGCCGCGCGGAGACCGAGCAGCGCCTCATGACGTGGTGCCAGCTCTACCGAGCCACGCACGACAACGTGCGCGTCTTCCTCGACGACGGCAACGTCGCCGTCTACCAAATCGACCACCGTCCCGCGATCGAGGCGCGCGTGCAATGACCGGCGTCCCGCTCTTCCCCCGCTCGACCACGGCCGCGCACGTTGCCGCCGTCGTGCCGGCGTACAACGTGGCCGAGGTCATCACGGCGGTGGTGCGGCAGATCCCGCCGATGGTGCGGACGATCGTCGTCGTCGACGACGCCTCCACCGACGGCACCGCCGCGATCGCCGACCGCTGCGCGGAGATCGACCATCGCGTTCTCGTCGTCCGTCACGAGCGCAACCTGGGAGTGGGCGGCGCGATGATCACCGGCTTCCGCACCGCCATCGACGCCGGCGCCGACATCGTGGTCAAGATCGACGGCGACGGGCAGATGCCGCTCTGGCTCGTGCCGCAGCTCGTCGCGCCGCTCATCGCCGGCCAGGCCGACTACACGAAGGGCAACCGTTTCCGCGACTTCAACGCCGTGCGCCGGATGCCGCTCGTCCGCCGCATCGGCAACGTGCTTCTGAGCTTCCTGGCGAAGTCCGCCACCGGCTACTGGCACTGCTTCGATCCGACGAATGGCTTCGTGGCCATCCGCGCCGACGTGCTCTCGCAGGTGCCGCTCGGGAAGGTCGACCCGACATACTTTTTCGAGACGTCGATGCTCGCGCACCTTTATCTATTGGGCGCCGTGGTGAAAGAAGTGCCGATGCCGGCGCGCTACGCGGGCGAGCCGTCGTCGCTGCGCATTGGCCGGGTGATGCGGCAGTTTCCGCGGAAGCTGGTGGCCGCGCTGGTGCGCCGCGTGGTGCTGAAGAATTTCGTGTACGACTTCAACCTGGAGTCGCTCCACCTCGCCGCCGGCATCCCGCTTTTGCTCGGCGGCATCGTCTACGGCGCGTACAACTGGCTGTGGTACGTGCGGCACCACTTGAACGCGCCGACCGGGACGGTCGTGCTGCCGGCGCTGGCGATCATGCTCGGCGTGCAGTTGCTGATCACGGCGGCGTCGTACGACCTGCAGTCAGTCCCGCGCGAGCCGGTCAACCGCGGGCCGCTGGACGATGCGCTGCTCGATGAACGGCCGGGCGGCCGCGAAGAAGCGCTCCCTCGGAAATCGGAAGCGCCGCTCGTATAACAGGCTGCCTTCGTGCGGCGGATGGAGGACGCGCTCGGCGCTCGCTTCGCAGACGACTTCGTCGCGCTTCCACAGCCCCCACCACAGTCCCAGCCACGTGCGCCGCTGCGACGGATACCGCCAGCAGAGCATCGCTCTCCGCCAAACCTCGCGCATCGACAACCGCCGCGTTTCACCGATGCGCAGCGGGGCGAGCACGCGATAGGGACGGCGCCTGCCGTGATAGAGCGGGAATTCGATGCAGCGCACGCCGCGGGCGATGGCCAGCGCCAGGGCGACGAGGTGCGCGGCGTCGTGGTCCTGATGGCCACCCTCCCACGCGAGGGTGATGATTTCATCAGGATCGCCGCCAATCGCCTGAAACGCCTCTTCGAGGTGCTCGACCAGCCGCCCCTCGGGCAGCCCGACGAAAATCACGTCACGCACGCCGAGCGACTCCAGAACCGCGCGACTCTCCGCATCGCGCACGGCCGGCGCGCCACCGTCGGTGAGGAACGCGCAGACGACGCGCTCGCCCGCCGCGACCTCGCGCGCGATCCGCGGCGCGATCGCGACCTCGTCATCCTGATGCGCGAAGACGAAGAGCTTAGACATGGTCGGTCGCCGCCCACGTCAACGCCGGGTTCTGCGGCACCTCGCCGTGTACGAGGAACCGAAACCGATGCGGCCCCGGAACATATCCGCACCGCCGCAGCGCTCCGAAGCAAGGATGATCGCGGCTCACCAGCGCCGCCGTGAGCATGATGCCGCGCCGCCGCGCGTCGCGGATCGACGCGCGCACGACCGCGCGCGGGTCGCCGCCGAAGTCGACGAGGCAGTGCGTGAGGATGCCCTTGAGCACCGCATCGCGCGTGACGGCGTAGCCGCGCGCGTCGCGCCACTCCGCATATTTCCAAACGGGATTTTCATTGAATCGCCAGTGTGCCCACGCATCGCCCCCGATCGCGTCCACCCTCCCGCCCACCCGCCCGCGCGGCAACGCGAACGTCGGCCGCAACACGACCGGCGCGCGCAGCACCTCCACGTACCCCGCCCGCCGCATGGCCGGCAGCACGGCCTCGCGAATCTGAAAGGCGAAGACGCGCGGCACGCCGCGCCGCACGATCTCCGTGGCCGCCTTCGCCAGCGCCGAGAAGACGCCGCGCCCGTGCATCGACGGATCGACCATGGCGTCGCACGCCAGCATGGCCTCGCGTCCCGGCATGAATCCGAGGTGCCCGACCACCCGCCCGCCCTCCTCGGCGACGAAGGTGCGCCCTTTGTCGAACTGCCAGTGCCAGAAGTCCGCGCGCTGCTTCTCGGCGTCGACGCCGGGGAAGACGAGGCGGCGCAGGGCCAGGATGGCGTCGCGGTCGCGCGCGTCGCCTTCGCGGATGTTCATCGGCGCTCCACCATCGCGACGGGACAGCGCTTGCCGCACGCCGCCACCGTCCGTGCGCGCACGCGCAGCGGCCGCCGCGAGGCATTCACCGCGGCGAAGCCGCGCTCGAAGAGGCGGTACGACGCGTTCTCTTTGTCGACGCGCGGTTGCGGCTCGCCGAGGTCGAGGAAGTAGAGCGGCGACTCCTGGCCGGCCACGTAGCCGGCGTCGCCGAAGAGCTTCGCCGTCGCCACCACGAGCGGCACGACGTCCGCGCCGCCGTAGTTCAGATGCGCGAAACGAACGCGCGGGTAGCGCGCCCGCGCCGGCTCGATGAGGTTCGTGAAGAGGTGGTGAATCGAGTTCCAGCGGTCGCCCGGATCGTCCCACGGCCGCGGCACACCGCCCTTCCACGTGATCAGGCTCTCCGTCAAATCCCAGTCCGCGTACGGCAGGTAGTCGTCCGCCTTGCGGTAGCCCTGATTGGTGAAGATCAACTTTCCGTTGAGCTCCCGCTTCAGGTTCGCGAGAAAGCGCGCGAAGTCGTGGTCGTAGCCGTGACCCGCATGCCGTGCCTTGAACTCCGCGAGCGCGGCGGCATGCACGCTCTCCTCCGTCGTCGTGTCGAGGAAGACGCCGTCGTATCCAGCGTCGTCGAGCCGCTTGGCGATGGCCCGCGCTCGCGCCACGCGGTGCTCGTCGCTCGCGGGGTCGTAGTACCACGCATCCGCGTCCGCCGAGCCGGCGCCGCCGCGCAGTCCCGTGCGATTGAGCAGCGCCTCCGGATGGCGCTGCAGCAGCGCGCGCTGCCACTCGCTCGCCAGCGATCCGTAGAACGCCACCGCCCACTCGTAGACGACGAGCTTCGTGCCGCGCGCGTGCAGCGCGTCGACCTGCGCGCGCGGCAGCGGGTCATGCGTGACGAGGAGCTCGAAGCGCGAGAACCAGCGGAGCTGCCGCGGCGTCAGCGGCGCGCCGTAGTGGAAGGCGAACGCGCCGCGGCGTTCCGCGGCGTGCGCCGAAACGGCGAACAAGCCGGTCAGCAAAGCGATCGCGCGAACGCCGTCCAAAAAACTTGTCACCGCAAAACATTCTGACACGCGTTTTTCCGCAACCCGCACAAAAGTCTCGACTTCCTCGAAGCCACGCTATGGTCGCCCGCTCGCACTACCGGGCCGCGAAAGGAGGTGGTGCGAAGGGAAATCGATAGGTGCAAATGGGAACAGACCAAGTGTGGGTAACAGCCGAAACAACAAGCCCCGGAAACAACCGACTGAAAGAAAGAAAGGAGATCCAGACCATGCGCAAGTTTCTCAATTTTCTCCTCGTGGCCGTCGTCGTTCTCGGCATCGCCGGCTCGGCGATGGCCGCCGACACGGCCGCCGCGGCGCCGAGCGGCGTCGTCAACCTCAACACCGCCGACGCGGTGCAGCTGTCGCTGCTCCCGCGCGTCGGCGTCAAGGCCGCACAGCGAATCATCGATTACCGCCATGAGCACGGCCTCTTCAAGAAAACCTCCGACCTGATGCAGGTGAAGGGCTTCGGCGACAAGAAGTACCAGAGCCTGGCCGCCTACCTCACGGTGGAAGGCAAAACCACGCTGACCCAGAAAGTGAAGAGCCCCCGCAAGCCTCGCGCCCCGAAGGCTTCGACGTCCCACCCCACGTCGCGCTGACGCGCGACCCCGCCACCCGGCCC
>DATDFB010000161.1:0-11215 GCA_036522835.1 Thermoanaerobaculia bacterium
TCGAAGCCGTTTAAGCGCGGGTCCCTTCTGACTTGCCTGCGCTCAGTGGCCGCTGCGGGCTCCCTCCTCAACTATTGGACCGATTTTGGACGATTATTCACATAGCTTCCTTGAATCCTACCGACTGGCCGCAGCGGTCCAGCCCCTTCGAAGTACCACGAGCGGAGCCGAAAGGCTCCGCAAGTGCTTTATGCTGACTTCATGCACGGCGAGATCGTCGGCGGCGTCCTAGCTCCCCACCCTCCCCACATCGTCTACGGCGAAAATCACTGGCGCAACGAGCCGCGCTCGGAGTGCGGGTGGGAGGTCCTGCGCTGGGGCTACGAGCGTGCCCGCAAGCACTTCCTGGCCAAGAAGCCCGACGTTCTCCTCGTCCACTCGCCGCACTGGCAGACGGTCATCGGCCACCACTTTCTCGGCGTCCCGGAGTTCCACGGCCTCTCCGTCGACCCGATCTTTCCGAATCTCTTCCGCTTCAACTACGACATCAAAGTCGACGTCGAGCTGGCGGAGCTGATCGCCGAGGAGGGACGCAAGGACGGGCTGATCACGAAGATGATGCGGAACCCGAACTTCCGCGTCGACTACGGCACGATCGTCTCCTGCCACATGATGAATCCGGAGTGGGACATCCCGATCGTCGGAATCTCCTCGAACAACTCGCCCTACTACTTCTCGAACGAGATGGGGCAGGCGCAGATGATCCGCCTCGGCGAAGCGACGCGGCGGGCGATCGAGCGCAGCGGCCGGCGCGCGGTGCTGCTGGCGTCGAACACGCTCTCGCACCGCCACTTCACGACCGAGCCGGACATCCCCGAGGACATGTCGCGCGAGCACGTGTACGAGCACTCGGGGTATCTGTGGGACATGAAGGTGATCGACCTGATGCGCACCGGCCGCACGCGCGAGCTCGTGGCCATCCTCCCCGAGTTCATGGACATGGCCGTGAGCGAAGTCAAAGCCGGCGGTCTGGCCTGGATGCTCTCCGCGCTCGGATTCCCCGACTACCCCGGCGAGCTTTACGGCTACTGGACGGTGATCGGCACCGGCAACGCCGTCGTGGGGTGGGATCCGCAGCTGAAGGCGGCGGCGACGACGCAGGGAGCGGCATGATCGCGGTCGTCGCGCTTCTTCTGGCAACGGCATTTCCTAGCAACAGCAAGACGTCGTGGATGCGCCCAGAGTCGTTCCATCTCGTCATCGGCATGAGCCGCGCGGCGGCAGTGAAGGAGCTGGAGTCGAGCGGCTGGAAGCTGAAGCGCGGCGACGACGATGAGCACTGGGTCGTCGATTACACCGACGACAAGACGCTGACCCTGCACTTCAACCGCGAGCGCCTGCACTCGGTGCGCTTCGAGCTCTACGCCATCGTCGGGCGGGCGCGCGACGCCTTCACGGAGGAGAAATCGTTCCTGCTCGAAGCTTTCGGCAAACCCCGCGTGGCCACGAAGTCGGTGCTCGTCTACGACGACCGCCTGCCGAACGTGATGGTGGTGCTCAACGACGATCAGAAATCGGCGCTCGGGCAGAAGGGCGTGGGATTGCTCGTGGTGCGGTACTACGACCCGGCGAAATGAGCTTGCTACTGTACGAGCAGGGACTCACCGAGGTCCCGGCGGACACGTGGCGGCACACCGACGTGCGCGTGCTGGACCTCGGGCACAACAAGATCGCGTTCATCCCAGACGCGATCGGCGATCTCATGCACCTCGATTTCCTTTATCTGCATGACAACGAGCTGGCGACGGTGCCGGACACGCTGCGCAACTTGCGCAAGCTGCGCTATCTCAACATCAGCGAGAACCGCCTGACGACGTTTCCGATCATCGAATCGCTGATCGAGCTGCGCGCGACGGACAACGAGATCGCCGCGCTGCCCGAGGGGATCGGCGCGCTCGCGAAACTGCGCGAGCTGCACCTGCGCAACAACAAGCTGACGACGCTGCCGCACTCGATCGGCGAGCTGCAATCGCTGCGGCAGCTCGACCTGCGCGGCAATCCCCTCACGCAGTTGCCGGAGTCGCTGCTCGCGCTGCCGCGCCTGGAGAAAGTGGACGTGCGGTGGGTGACGATCGACGACCGCGTGCTCGATCGGCTCGAAGCGCGCGGCTGTCTGGTTTACCGCTGAAGGGCCGTAGTTCTTGGTTCTTGGTTCTTGGTTCTTGGTTCTCAGTTGTTAGTTTGCCTTCGGCCGCAAACCAAGAACTAAGAACCAAGAACCAAGAACTAAGAACCAAGAACCAAGAACTAAGAACCAACAACGATGAACGGCCGGCTCGACGCGCGCGGCTGCCTGGCTTACCGCTAATTCGTCGCCCCGCCCGCCACCGCCGCGTTCGCGGTCTTCGCCGCCTCGTACTTCGTCGACTTCCCTTCGAAGACGAACACGCCTTCGCCGAGGGTGCCGACGTAGAGGCGGTCGCTCTCGAAGGGGTCGAGCGCGATCGACGTCACCTCCGCGGTGCGCGACGGCAGCGGGAAGGCGCGCCACTCGTTCTGGCTCGGCTCGCTGACGAGCAATTCGCGCTGCTGGCGCGAGGTCAGGAAGACGAACTCGTTCGCGCTGCGGTTGCCGCTGTACACCGACGCGAACTGCGCGTCCGGCGCCTCGGCGTCGTGCCACTTGCGGCTCGCGTCGATGATGCCGCCCTTCACGCCGGCCTTTCCGGCGACGTAGACGAACTGCTGCCCGCTATCGAAGCGGAGGGCGAGCGTGCCGCCCTTCGCGGGCGCGCCGTCGATCGGCCACCATTGCCGGCCGTCGAACACCTGCAAGCCCGCCGAAGTCAGTGCAAACAGCGCGCGCTTCTCGCCGAGGAAGCCGAGGGCGATGTCGACCGTGCGGGAATCGGCGTCGGCGAGGCGGTCCCAGCTCTTGCCGCCGTCCTTGCTCGTGAACACGCCTTCCGACGTCGCCGCGAAGTAGCGCTGCGCGTTGTAGCGGAGCACCTTGTCGACGCGCAACGGCCTGTTCACCGGCGCGCTCTGCGTCCACTCCGTGCCGTCGGCGCTGAGGTAGAACCCCTTCTCCGTCCCCGCCACGAAGCCCTCCGCCGTCACCACGAGCGAGAGCACCGGCGGCACCGGCGAGGTGCTGAGCTTCCGCCACGTCTGCGCGGCGTCGTCGGAGACGTAGATGCCGGTCGACGAGCCGCCGAAGACGACCGAGGCGTAGACGCGCTTCGGCCGCGCGGGATCGGCGGCGATCGACGTGATCGTCAGGTTGCGCAGCCCGTCGCACGAGCGCGCGAACGTCTTCCCGTCATCGTCGGAGACGTAAATTCCGTCGCCTTCAATGCCGAGGACGATGCGGTGCGGCCGCTGCGGATGGAGGGCGATGTTGTTGACCACGAGCGACTCGTCGGAGACCCGATACCAGTTCTTGCCCCGGTCGTGCGAGCGATAGAGACCGGCGACCGAGCCGGCGTAGACGGTCGTGCGGTCGCAGGGATCGACTTCGACGTCGTGGATGCGGCGGTTGTCGAAGCCGTCGCGGTAGCGCGTCCAGAGGTCGCCGCGGTTGATGGTGTTGTAGACCCAGCCGCACGTCGCCACCCAGACGTCGTCGGGATTTGCCGGATCGATGGTGATGGCGAACATGTCGGTGTCGAGCACCATGCCGCCGTTGATCAGCTTCCAGCTCTTGCCGCCGTCGTCGGTGCGGATGCCCTGGCGCCACGTGCCGACGTAGATGCGGTCGTGCGTGCGGGGGTCGATGGCCAGCGACTCGACGTTGATCTGATCGGAGATCTTCTCCCACGTCCGCCCGGAGCTCGTGCTGCGGTAGACGCCGGTGAGGCCGCCGACGACGACGAAGTTCGCGTCGCGCGGGTCGATGGCGATGGCGCGGACGGAAAAGTCCTCGAGCCCCTCGTCGCGGCGCGACCAGGTGCGCCCGCCGTCCGAGGAGACGGCGATGACGCCGCCGCCCCACAGACCCCAGCAGGCGGCCCAGAGGCGGCCGTCGCGGTCGATGACGAGGTTGTCGACGATGTGGCCGGGGAACTCGACGCTGATGCGCGGGTTTGTCCAGGTGCGGGCGCCATCGTGCGAGACGTAGACCTCGCCGCCGGACGTGCCGAGGTAGAGGGTGTCGGGGTCCGACGGATCGATGATGAGCGCGCGGACGTCCGCGCCGAAGAGCTTCGCCCGGTGCCACTCGGCGGACAAAGGCGCCGCGACGAGAATCAGGAGAATCAGAAGTTTACGCATCGACACTCGTTTGACGAGATTTTACCTGAGTGCTCCGAAGCAACATCGCGGCCATGTGCCGGCGCTGTCAGAGCGGCGGCGTGGCCGCCGCACTCCATACGTTATGCTACGCGCCGCGATGCCCCTTCGTACTTGTGTCTTTCCCTGCGCCGGCTTCGGCACGCGTTTCTTCCCCGCCACGAAGGTCATTCCGAAGGAGATGCTGCCGCTGGTCGACAAGCCGATCCTGCAGTACGGGATCGAGGAGGCGCTCGGCTCGGGGCTGGACAAGCTGATCATCGTGACGTCGAAGGGGAAGGACGCCATCCTCGACCACTTCGACCGCACCTCGGAGCTGGAACGCTCCCTGCGCGAGCGCGGCAAGCTCGATCTCCTCGCAGAGGTCGACGTCGTCAGCCGGATGACGGACCTCATCGCCGTCCGCCAAAAGGATGCCCTCGGCCTCGGCCACGCCGTACTGCAGGCGAAAGATGCCGTCGGCAATGAGCCGTTCGCGGTCGTGCTGCCGGACGACGTCATCCTCTCCGAGGAACCGTGCCTTCTGCAGATGCGGCGCGTCTTCGAGCAGTACCACGCGCCCGTGATCGCGCTCATGGAAGTATCGGCCGAGGAGACCTCGCGCTACGGCGTGGTGGCGGGCGAGCTCGCCGGCGAACGGCTCTTCAAAGTGCGCGACATGGTGGAGAAACCGAAAGCCAATCCGCCGTCGCACTTCGCCATCATCGGACGCTACATCCTCCCGCCGGAGATCTTCCCGATCCTCGAGACGACCGATCGCGGCGCCGGCGGCGAGATCCAACTCACCGACGCGTTGCGAGGCCTGGTGCAGTCGAACGGCGGCTTCTACGGCTACATCTTCGAGGGAAAGCGCTACGACGCCGGCGAAAAGCTCGGGTATCTCAAAGCGACAGTCGATTACGCGCTGAAGAACGACGTGCTCGGCGAGGACTTCGCCGACTACCTCCGCGTCGCGCTGGAGAAACATGGAGAAGCGGATCGACATCCTCGACCTGCCACCCGCGGTGCGGGAGCTCGTCGGTGAATGCGAGCTAACCGGGCGCCGGACGCTGTTCACGCGGAACGGGCGGGCGGTGGTGGCGCTGGTCTCGCACGACGAATGGCTGGCGCTGCGCGAGACCCTCGACATTGCGAACGACGAAGCCCTGCGCGCGCAGCTCGCGCAGGGGGAGGCCGAGGCCCAGCGCGGCGCGGTGATGGAGGTCGAAGATCTGGAATGACCGCCTGAGGATCGCCGAGCGCGTCGCCGCCGACTGGAGCGCGCTCATCCCCGACGAGCGGGCCATGGCCATGCGCGCGCTCGAGGCCATCGACGAGGATCCGATCGCCGGCGCGCCGCTCTTCGAGCCGCTGCGCGGCCTCTGGTCGTACCGCGCGGAGCATCTGCGCATCGTCTACCGCATCGTGGCCGAGGCGCGGTTCGTCGTCGTATTGAGCATCGGGCGGGCGGCGCCGTGACGCTGATTCTGGCTTCGGGGTCGCCGCGACGGCGCGAGCTTCTCGCGTCGATCGGCATCGACTTCGAAATCATCAAGAGCGACGTCCCCGAGGTGCGGGCGGCGGGGGAGTCGCCGGAGGAGTACGTGGCGCGGCTCTCGCGCGAAAAGGCCGCCGCCGTCGCGCAGCAGCATCCCGGCCGCTGGATCGTCGCCGCCGACACGACCGTCTACCTCGGCGACGAGCTCCTCGAGAAGCCCGCCGACGTCGACGACGCCCGGCGCATGCTCGCCACCATCGCCGGGCGCACCCACACCGTCTACACCGCCGTCACCGTCATGAACGCCGCGCGCGGCTACGGCGATACGCGCATTGCCGAGACGGAGGTGCGGATGGCGGCCATGACGCCGCGCGAGATCGACTGGTACGCGAAGAGCGGCGAAGGGCTCGACAAGGCCGGCGCGTATGCTGCGCAGGGCATCGGGGCCATGTTCATCGACTCCATTCACGGCAGCTACACCAACGTCGTCGGCCTGCCCCTTGCTCTGCTCGTCAGGATGCTCGAGCGCGCCGGCATTGACCCGCTGAGCGCCGGGGGGTAGAAACGCATCATGTCTTCCGCAGCGAAAGTCGGCGCGTTCATGCTCGTGGTCCTCGGCGTCCTGGCCTTCTTCATCCTCAAAATCGAAGACGTGAAGGTCCGCCGGACGAATGACTCGAAGAAAATCACGGCCGTCTTCGACTCCGTGGCGGGGCTCGACAACAAGTCGGCCGTGCGCGTGGCCGGCGTCCGCGTCGGCAAGGTGACGAAGATCGATCTCCGCCCCGACGGCAAGGCCGAGGTGGAGCTGGAGATCGACAAAGACGTCCAGCTCCACGCCAACGCCAAGGCGCACGTCGCCAACCTCGGACTCCTCGGCGAGAAGTACATCGAGCTCGAGCCGGGCTCGCCGAACCAGCCGCTCTTGAGCGAGGAGAAGACCGTCGTCCTGCCCGGCACGCAGCCGGCGACGATCGACCAGGTCACCGACCAGATCTCCGCCATCGCCACCGACGTCAAGGCCATCACCGCGTCGCTGCGCGCCACGGTCGCCACGCCGAACGGGCAGGCGCAGTTGCAGGACATCGTCGCGAACGTCGACAACATCACCAAGCAGGTGCGCGATCTCATCGCCGCGAACCGCGCCAACGTCGATGCCACGATGGCCAACGCGCAAGCGATCACGGCGCAGCTCAAGACGCAGATCCCGCGGCTGGCGGACTCGATCGAGCGCGTGGCCAGCTCGATGAGCGGCACGATCAACGAGAACCGCGCCGACGTCACGAAGACGATCGAGAATCTGAAGACGCTCTCCGCGGACCTCCGCACGACCTCGGAAAACCTCGGCGCAATCACCGGCCAGGTGCGCAGCGGCAAGGGGACGGTCGGCAAGCTGCTGTACGAGGACGAGACGGCGAACCGCCTCAACACCGCGCTGGCCTCGGTGGAGAGCGGCGTGAACGAGCTGAAGAACACCATCGGCCGCATCGGCAAGCTGCAGCTCGACCTCGGCATGAACGCCGACTACTACGGCGGCCTCCCGAAGCAGCAGGCCGGTCTCGAGAACCTCGGCGGCAGCTCCCGCTCCGCGATCTGGCTGCGCCTCTCGCCGAACCCGGCGGAGAACAACCGCTTCTACAACGTCGAGCTGGCGGACACGCCGTTCGGCCATCAGAAGGACAAGGTGTTCGAAACGACGACGTTCGACCCGGCGACAGGGAAGTCGTCGACGGTGATCACGAAGGAGACGCAGTTCGACCGCAACTTCGTCGTCTCCGCGCAGGCGGGCTGGCACCTCGGCGCGGTCGACGCGCGCGTCGGCCTGATCGACTCCACCGGCGGCGGCGGCGTCGACCTGCACTGGAACCGCCGCCTCACGTTCACCGGCGAGGCCTTCGATTTCTCCGAGCGCTACGACAAGAACCCGCACCTGCGCCTCTTCGGCGAGTACACGCTGCGCCAAGCCAAGCCGAAAACGCCGATGATCTTCATCCGCAGCGGCATCGACAACCCGTTCAATAACACAGCCGTCATCTTCGGCGCGGGGATCCGCTGGCGGGATGACGATTTGAAGTATTTGCTGGGAAGCGTGCCGATACCGAAGTAGGTGACAGGTCACAGGTAACGGGTCACAGGTCTTGTTCGCGAGAACCTCACCTGTTACCTGTCACCTGTCATCTGTCACCTGATCCGCCATGATTCACCTCATCACCCGCACCATCCTCATCTTCGGCGGCCGCTCGCCCGAGCACGACGTCTCCGTCCTCTCCGCGCGCTCGATCGCCGCGGCGGCGCCGAAGGAAAGAATCGAGATCGTCCCGATCTGCATCGCGCGCGACGGGCGCTTCGTCGGGCCGGAGCGCAGCGCGAAGATCCTCGAGGGGGAGGCCACGTCGGACAGCGGCGACTTCAACTTCGAGTCGTGGGTGCGCGCGAATCACATCGACATCGTTTTCCCGATCGTCCACGGCAAGCACGGCGAGGACGGGACGCTGCAGGGTTACCTCGACATCCTCGGTTTGCCGTACGCCGGCAGCGGCGTGGCGGCGTCCGCGGTGGCGATGGACAAGGCGCACATGAAGTACGCGTTCGGCGCGGCGAAGCTGCCGATGGTCGACTTCGTCCAGGTGCCGGAGACCGATTGGCAGCACGAGCGCGACCGTGTGCGCCGCGCCATCAACAACGCCCTGCGCCTCCCCTACTTCGTGAAGCCGGCGAACAGCGGCTCCTCGGTCGGGGTGACGAAGGTGAAGAGCGACGCGGCGCTGGCCGATGCGATCGAGATGGCGCTGCGCTTCGACGACAAGGTGCTCGTCGAGCGCGGCATCGACGCCCGCGAGCTCGAGGTCTCGGTCCTCGGCAACGACACGCCGCAGGCCAGCGTGCCGGGCGAGATCGTCGCCGGCGCGGAGTTCTACGACTACGCAGACAAGTACGTCGACGGCAAAGCCCAGCTCATCATCCCGGCCAAACTTCCGAAAGAGAAGACGGAGGAGCTGCGGCGGCTGGCCATCGCCGCGTTCAAAGCCGTCGGCGCCGCGGGTTACGCGCGCGTCGACTTCTTCCTCGAGCGCGGCACGAACAAGCTCTTCGTCAACGAGATCAACACCATCCCCGGCTTCACGCAGATCTCGATGTACCCGAAGCTGTGGGAGGCGACGGAGATCAAGTATCCGAAGCTGATCGAGCGGCTGATTGAGCTCGGCATCGAGCGCTCGAAGGCCCGCGCGGCGCGCGACGAGAGGACGATGGAGTGGCTGCGATCGTCTGGCCTGCACGCCTCCTGACCGCGAAGCTGCGCCCGCTCAACGCCGCGGCAAGCGTGAAGCTGGCGATCACCGCGGCCATCGCCACGGCCTTTCTCTACGGCGACTTCGCCCTTTTCCGCCGCCTCTTCCGCGCCGTCGCGCACGTCGAGGAGACAACGCCGTTCTTCGCCGCCGGCCTCTTGCGCAATCTCCTCGCGCTCGTCTTCCTCGTCGCCGTCGTCATCCTCTTCTCCTCGGCGATGACCGCGGCGATCGGCGCGTTCTTCACCGACCTCGATCTCGATCTCTACCACGCCGCGCCGCGCGCGAAATGGCGCGTCGTGCTGGCGCGGTGGGGGAAGACGCTGGCGCAGAGCGCGACGGTCGTCTACGTCTTCCTGATCCCGATGTTCGTCGCCTACGCAGGGCAGTACCCGCAGCGCTGGACGTTCTTTCCGCTGGTGCTCGTCAACCTGGCGATGCTCCTGGCCATCCCGGTGACGCTCGGCGCGCTGGCGATCGTGACGCTGGTGCGCTGGTTCCCCGTGCGGCGCGTGCACCAGATCGTGGCCACGCTGGCCATCGTCGTGCTGACGCTCGCCGTCGTGGCCTTTCGCGTGTCGCGGCCGGAGCGGTTTTTCACCGCGATCTCGACGACCGACGCCGCGCAACTGCTGCGGCAGATCGAGCTGCCGTCGATGGAGCGGTATCCGGGGACGGCGTTGGCGGACTTCATGGTCGCTGAGAGCGGCGGCATGGCCGCCGCGCTCCACATCGGGCTCACGTTCGCGATCGTCGCCGCCGTCTTCTTCGCCGTCGCGCAACGGACGTACTTCGTGGCGTTCGTGCGCGCGCGGGAAAGCATGGCGCCGGTGGCGATCGGCGCGGGGGCCGTCACGCGCACGCTCGACCGCCTCCTACGGCCGCTCAACACTCCGACGCGCGCGCTCGTGTCGAAGGAAGTGCGCACGCTCTCGCGCGACGTGGCGCAGTGGTCGCAGCTCTTCCTCATGGCGGCGCTGCTGTTTCTCTACCTCTACAACATCCGCATGCTGCCGCTCGGCGGCGACGTGCGCGCCGGCATCGTGGCCTACGCGAACATCGGCATGGCAGGCTTCGTCATCGCCGCCATCTGCCTGCGCTTCGCCTATCCGTCCGTCTCGTCCGAGGGGCGCGCCTTCTGGCTCGTGCAGAGCGCGCCGATGTCGTACCGGCGGTTTCTCATCGTGAAAGTACTCGTCTACGCCGCGCCGCTGACGCTCCTCGCCTTCCTGCTGACGGCGTTTGCCAACGTGCTGCTCGACGCCGACGGCGTGGTCTGGACGTTCACGCTCGCCGGCGCGTCGATGCTCTCGGTCACGCTGGTGTCGATGGGCGTCGGCCTGGGCGCGCTCGCGCCGGACTTCAACGCCGAGAATCCGCTGCAGGTCGGGCTGTCGCTTGGAGGCTTCGGCTACATGGCTGCGTCGCTCGCCTACGTCGGCGCGCTGATGCTGTTGATGGCCCACCCGATCATGGACTATCTCCTGCATCAAGGCCTCGGCGTTCAAAGCGAGCGAGAGAGCGGCGTCATCGCCGTCGTGACCGCGCTCACTGTTTCGATCGCGCTCACGGTGTTTCCTCTGCTCGCTGCTGAAAAACGGCTAGAATCGCCGCAAACTTAGAACGCGAAGGAGATGCTATGAGCACCGTCCCACCGTCGACGCCGCCGCCGGGCGGAACCTACACCCCGCCGCCGCCGCCGCCACCTCCCGCGGGGGGCGCTGCGCCGAGCAGCGACCGCACGCTGATGGTCGTTCTCTCCTACCTCTGGATCCTCTGCCTGATCCCGCTCCTGACGAAGAAGGACGACAGCGAAGTGCAGTGGCACGCCAAGAACGGCCTGGCGATCCTCATCGCCGAGATCGTGGTGTGGGTTTTCTTCTTCATCTTCAGCATCGTCGCCCACAGGATTCCATTTCTCGGCTGCGGCGTATGGGTCCTGCAGTGCGTGATCTCCATCGGCTTCATCGTCATTCGCGTCATCGCCATCGTCAAAGGCGTCAACGGCCAGCGCTTCCGCGTCCCAATGGTCAGCGACTTCGCCGACAAGATGTAGGAGGAATGAATGTCCGAATACACCCCGCCGCCCCCCTCCGCCGCGCCGCCACCCCCGCCGCCCCCGGTCGGCGGAGGTGAAGTCATCCCGCCGCCGCCCGACGCGCAGGATCCGGTCCTGATCCTGATCCTCAACCTCATCGTCGCAGGCTGCCTCGGCTAC
>DATDFB010000162.1:0-9092 GCA_036522835.1 Thermoanaerobaculia bacterium
TAGGGGCGCACGGCGTGCGCCCCCCGCGATCATCCGCTTCACCAGCGGCACGAACGGCCGCACCAGACCGGGGTTGTACGTCCGCCGCAGCGGCTTCAGTCCCGCGGCGTCGAGCATCCGCAGCGCGCTGCGGCGCGTGAAGAAGCGGAGGTGCGTGCGGTCGAGCACGCCGGTCTCCTCGTAATCGAACCGGCCGGCGAGATGCTGCAGGCGCACCGACCAGAGCCCCACGTTCGGCAGCGACACGATGACCGTTCCGTGCGGCTTCAGCAGCGCCAGGTATTGGCGCAGGACGCCGACCGGCCAGGCGAGGTGCTCGAGGACGTCGGCGAAGATGATGACGTCGAAGGAACCGAGGTTCGGATCGAAATCCTGCAGGTCGCGCTCCACGACGCGGTCGATGCGCGTGCGCGCGACCTTCACCGCGTCGGGGTTCGACTCGATGCCGGTGACGCGGTTCCCTTTCAGATGCTGCGAGGTCATGGCGTAGCCGCAGCCGACGTCGAGCACGTCGAGGCCGCGGCGGCCGCCCCACAACCGCAGCAGGCCGAGGTTGACCTCCTCGAAGTAGGGGTACGCCGCCGTCTCAAACATCGCCCAGCTCTCGCGCCAACGCCATGGCCCGCTCCACGCAGACATCGGAGTTGATGTAGTCGAATTGCGCGAAGCGGCCGAGGAGATGGACGCCGGCCTCCGCAACGGCGTCGCGCATCGCCGTGACGTTGCGGCGGTAGTCGAGGTCGTACACCGGATAGCCGAAGGGAAAGCGCACCACGCGCTTGTAGACGAGCGTGGCGGGGTCGACGAAGCCGGTCATCTCCAGCTCGCGGATCACGCGCGCGAGAACGGCGTCGTCGCTCATCTCCCAGATGCCGTCGCCCTCGTTCGCGGTGATCTCCGCCATGACCGACGAATGCCCCGGCGGCGCGCAGCGCTCGCTGAACGCCTTCGGGAAGGAGAGGCGATGGAACGCGAGCGCCGGATCGGGGACGTAGATGGCGGTGTACGGATACTTCCGGTCCTCGTTCATGCCGAGGAGGATGTTGATGAGCGAGTTGTAGCGCAGGCGCGCCGCGGCGTCCCGCGCCTTCTGCGGCGCGCCCGGCCAGACCGCCAGGAGCTCGTGGATCGGCAGCGTCGACACGAGCGTCTTGCAGCGCAGCTCGTCGCCGTTCTCCGAGCGCACGAGCCACGCGCCGCCGTCGCGCTCCACGTGCACGACGCGCCAGCTCGTGCGGACCTCGCCCCGCACCCGCTTCGCGAAGGCGTGTACGATCGACTCGTACCCTCCGTCGATCGGATAGTAGAAGTAGAGCTGGTGCAGGTACCCCTCGGTGGGGATTCCGATCGACGACTTGAGCACGTCCTCCATCGGCGGCTTGGGGATACGCGCCACGAACTCGAGCCCGAGCTTGGCCGGGTCGTAATTCCAGATCTTGCGGTTGTACGGGAGGAAGTACTTGTCGGAGATCCCCTCGCCGAAGGTCTTGTACGCCCACTCCGCGAGGTTGTGCGGCTCGTCGTTCGCGTGCGGATTGACGATGTAGTGGTAGATGCAGTCGAAGTTGTCTTCCTTCGGCAGCGCGGCCAGGTCGTTCTCGAACGGATACTTCACCAGGCGGTCCTTGAACCAGATCTTGTTCTCGCGGCGGCGCTGGTGAACGTTGTCGCCGAGGACCTCGACCATGTGGGCGAGAACCTCCTTGTTCTTGCTGAACATGATGTGCGGCCCGGCGGCGTCGAAGGTGAAGCCTTGGTCGATGATCGAGCCGGAGAGCCCGCCTAAGCGCGCGCGCTTCTCGACGACCTGAACGTCGTCACCGAGGTGGGCGGCGAGGGCGATGCCGGAGACGCCGCCGCCGAGAATGCCGATGGAAGCCGTGGTCATCGGGGCGCGGCATTGTAGCCGAGCCGCGGCACATGCCAGCGCGGCGCCGCCTCGGCATCAATGGACACATCGGGCGGCGATGGCGGAATCGGCGCCATGCCGGCGGCGCGCGCGCGCGGCAGCCAGAGATCGCGCCCCACCGGCACGTAGTTCGCCGCGACGAACGCCCGCAGCGACGGATGCGCGACGAGCCAGCGGCGCGTGTCGTGGTCGGCGATGATCGCGTCGGGCGGCGGCGAGGGGACGTACGTCGCAAAGACGCGGCGCGACTCCAGTTCGAAGACGATGTGCCGCAGAAACCAATACTCGTACGCCGGCTTGCGGTGCAGCGCCCATCCGACGCTGTCGAAGACGCGGCCGCCGGGCGGCGTGCGGCGGTCGGCCTCGCGCATGATCAGGTCCTGGTACTGCAGGTCGGCCTCCTTGCCGCGGAAGAGGGCCACGGCGACGTTCGCGATCGTCGCGGCGACGAGCGCGATGGCGATGAGTTTCGGGCGCACGCCGTGCGCCCCTACCGCCACGAGCGGCAGCGCGAGCAGCACGGCGATCTCGAAGTGGTAGTTGAAGACGAATTTCATCCGGGCGATGAAAAGGAGATTCACCACGCCGACGATGGCGAGGAAGCGGAGCTCGCCGCGCCCGCGCACGAGGCCGACGATCGTCAGGACGATGAGGAGAATGCCGGCGGGGTCGATGCCGGAGGGCGAGAAGCTGTGGCCGAGGAGGTTGATGCCGAACGGCGCGAGAAGGCGGTGCACGAAGATGCCGGCGATGTTCTGCTGCAGGCGGTCCGAGAGCGCGTTCTCGGTGAAGACGCGGCGGAAGGCGATGCCGGCCGAGTGCGTGCCGGCGAAGTAGAGCGACGCGGCCGCGGTCGCCGCCGCGGCGCCGGCGATCGACCACGCGGCACGCCGGCCGTAGAACCAGAGCGCCGCGAGCATGGCCACGACGACGACGGGACCGAAGCGAAGGTTGGCGAAGCCGGCGAGCGCGAAGGCCGCGCCGGCCCAGGCGAAGCGCGCACGCTGCAGCAGCACGAGCCCCAAAAGCATGAGCGTGCCCGCGAGCACGTCGACGCGGTACTCCACCGCCGGCAGCATGAAGAACGAGCTCGTGAGCGCGAGCGCCATCGCGCACCAGCGCGCGGCGCGCGGAATGCCGGCGTGCCGCATCCACGACGCCAGGAGCGCGAACGCGGCGATCCACAGCGGCAGTTGCGCCCAGCGCAGCGCGATGATGGAGGCCACGCCGGGCCAGTGCACGAGCGCCGTGACGGGCGCGAAGAGGAACCACTGCAGCGGCGTGTGGTGCTCCCAGAAGTCGCGGTAAGGGACGAGCCCCTGGCGCACCCAGTCGGTGGCGCGGAAGTATTCGACTTCGTCCCACTGCAAGGGATGGAGCCACTGCAGTTGGGCGAGGCGCGCGGCCACGGACGCAGCGATCAGCGCGCCGGGGAGAGCGATGCCGCGCCCGTTTTCCAATCGGCGCGAGTATAGCCTTCGTCACGCGGCGCGCTTGCAGATCAGCACGCGCAACAGTCCGTCCCGGACGCCCGCCTCGGTCATGCATGACGGCGCGAGCAGCGCGCTGAGGTCGAACGACCGGCTGCGATTCCACACCACGAAGCGGCCCTCGCGCTCGGCCAGGTTCCATTGGTGAAGACCGGCATAGTCCTGATGCTCGGCTTCGTCGACCTCGTGATACATGAGGACGTACCCGCCGGGCTTCGTCACCGCGACCATCTGCCGAACGGCCCGCAACGGATCCGCCGTGTGGTCGATGCAATTCGTGGCGAAGACGAGATCGAAGCGGTTCTCGCCGAACTGCTCGGTCAGGCGCTCCGCGTCGGCGAAGACCGTCGGCAGCGGCGGCTCGATTCCATGCCGCTTCAGGATCCGCGCGTAGCGGCTTGCCAACAGATCGGTCGGAACGATCTCGACCTGCCTCTCCGGATGGACAAGGCCCATCGAGGTGATCGGGCCCGCTCCCACTTCGAGAATGCGCAGCGGCGTCGAAGGCGACGCGGCGAGCAGATCCTGAATCTCCGGCGACAGGGGCCGCTTCGGATCGAGCAGCCAGCGATGCGGGTGCGAGGGATTCCGGAACCGGCGTGCCCAGAGATGCCAGAACAGCACCTCGGACCAGAGTCCGAAACGGCGCCATCGCCACAGCGGCCGAAGCAGAGAGAGAGCAAGGCGCTGGAGCCGCGATCGTGCCATTCGGACTCCGTGCGAGTATAGCGGTGCGTCGTGATCGGATTCGTGCTCACAGCAGCGGCCGTTTTCTTCTGCGGGCTCGCGGTTTCGGATCGGCTTTGGGGCGACACGGACGTCCGCCCGGCCGAGCGCGTTCTGAGCGGTGCGGTGCTCGGCATCGCCGTCTGGCTGGCCGCGAATTGGGCGCTCGCGCTGGCGCACCTCCTCTACAAGAGCGCGCTGATCGGCGTCGCCGCGGCGATGGCGGTCGTGGCTCTGGCGCTTCGGCCGCGCCTGCCGCTGCGCGCGTCTCCGCTCGTCATCCCCATCGTCCTCTGGACCCTCTTCGCCCTCTGGAAAGGGGCAGTCCTCCCGCCGCAGACGCACGACGCGCTCGCCTACCACCTGCCGAAAGCGGCGATGATCGCGCAAGCCCACGGCTTCGAGCACTTCGCGGCCTCTGACGTGCGCATCACGAATCTCCCGGCGAACTACGAGATGCTCGTCGCCGACGTCTTCGTGATGACGGGCAACGACGCGCTCACCGAATGGCTCGGCACGCTCTCGTTTCTGGTCTTCCTATGCGCCACGGCGGCGATGGCCGAGCGCTGGTGGGGCGAGAAGGCCCACCGCGCCGCGACCGCGCTCGCCGTCGCCGGCGCGCCGTTCCTGCTTCTCCACAGCAGCGCCGATAAAAACGACGTCATGGCCTGCCTCTTCGCCGTGACCGCGCTGATCTGGGGGGCGCGCTGGGTCGTGCACGGCGGGCGGACGCCGATGCTGCTGCTCATCGTCTCCATCGCCATCGCCGGCGGCACGAAGCCGAACTCCGGCGCGGTGTTCGCCGCCATCGCGCCGTTTCTGCTGCTGCGCTGGCGCACGCTGCGCGTCCGCGGCGTCGCCGCCACCGCCGTTGCCGCGATCGTCGCGTTCCTCCTTCTCGGCGGCTACGCGTTCGTCGACATGGCCCGCCACTCCGGCGGCACCGTCGCCGTGCAGGTCTCGAACGTCAAAGTCGGCGGCGGCCTCACCCTCGTCTGGGGCGACTTCCAGAACCTCTGGCAGGTGCCGTACCTCCTGCTCACCGTGCCGTTCTCCACGAAGTCGAACGCGGTGTGGGTGCCGTGGCGCGGCCAGTACTGGTACTGGCCGCACTACGAGATCTTCTTCAGCCACTACGGCGCGCTCGTGACCATCCTGGTCATCCTCATCCCGTTCTGCGCCTGGTTCGTGCGCGAGGCCAACCGCGAGCGGACGATCGCGACCGCCGCGGCGCTCCTCGCCGCCGCGCTGATCCTTCCGCTGCACCTCGCGCCGGAGGGCATGTTCGCGGCGATGACGCGCTACATCGCCTTCGTCCTGCCGGTGATCGCCTGCTGGAGCGTGCCGCCGCTGATCGAGATCCTGCGCGTGCGCTCCGAGCTGATCGCGAAGACGTTCGCCGGCGCGATCGCCGCCTACTTCGCCGTCAGCGCCTTCGGCTGCGCGGTGAGCGACCGCTTCGCGCCGCTGCGCTTCGTGCAGTGGGCGGCGCGGCATCCCGGCACGCGCATCGTCTCGTTCATGCCCAACCGCGCCGCGAGCGTCGTCGACCGCATGGCCGGGCCGCGCGACACGATCGCCATCGACGGCGCCTTCGACACCTGGAGCTATCCGGCCTGGGGGCCGCAGCTTTCGCGCCGCGTGCTGTTCCTCAAAGAGGGCGCGACGCCGGCCGACGTCCCCGCTGCCGCGCAGTGGGTCGTCGTCGACCGCTCCTTCAACGTGTTCTGGCAGCACCCGAAGCTGACAGACATGTCGCAGTTCTGGAAGTACGTGATGCGCGGGACGCCGAGCGCCGCCGACACGTTCCTCCTCGACGCCCTCCGCCGCGACCCGCACTGGGCGCTGGTCTATTACGATGCCCGCTTCAACCAGGCGGTCTTCCAGCGAGTGTCACCGTGAACGCCGAGCCCGAGCTCTCGATCGTGATGCCCTGCCTCAACGAGGCGGAGACGATCGCGACGTGCGTGGCCAAGGCCCGGCGCTTCCTCGACGGCAGCGGCGTCGAGGGCGAGATCGTCGTGGCGGACAACGGCAGCCGCGACGGCTCGCAGGAGATCGCCGCCCGCGCCGGCGCCCGGGTCGTCGACGTCCGCGAGAAGGGCTACGGCAGCGCGCTCCAAGGCGGCATCGCCCACGCGCGCGGCCGCTACGTGATCATGGGCGACGCCGACGACAGCTACGACTTCTCCCTCCTCGGCGCGTTCGTCGAGAAGCTCCGCGGCGGCGCGGACCTCGTCATGGGCAACCGCTTCGCCGGCGGCGTGCTCCCGGGCGCCATGCCGCCGCTGCACCGCTATCTCGGCAATCCCGTGCTCTCCGCCCTCGGCCGCCTCTTCTTTCACAGCCCCGTGCGCGATTTCCACTGCGGCCTGCGCGGCTTCACGAAGGAGGCGTACGAGCGGATGAAGCTCCGCACGACCGGGATGGAGTTCGCCAGCGAGATGGTGGTCAAGGCGACGCTCCTCGGTATGCGTGTCGAGGAGGTGCCGACCGTCCTCCACCCCGACGGCCGCAGCGGCAAGCCGCACCTCCGCAGCTGGCGCGACGGCTGGCGCCACCTCCGCTTCCTTCTGCTCTACAGCCCGCGCTGGCTGTTTCTCTACCCCGGCGCGCTGCTGATGGCCGCGGGCCTCGCGCTGGGCATTGCACTGGTGCAGAAGCCGCTGGCGGTCGGGCCGTTTCCGCTCGACGTACATACGCTGCTCTATGCCGCCATGGCCGTGCTGGTCGGCTACCAGGCGGTACTCTTCGCCTTTTTCACGAAGATCTTCGCCGTCGGCGCGGGGCTGTTGCCCGAGGATCGACGGCTGGCGCGGGTGTCGCGCCATGTGACGTTGGAGATCGGGCTGCTCGTCGGGGCCATCCTCATCGTCTTCGGCGTTGCCGGCTCGATTTACGCGGTGGCGATCTGGCGAACGACGAATTACGGCCCGCTGCTGCCGCAGCAGATGCTCCGCCTGGTCATTCCGTCGGCGACGGCGCTGACGATCGGCGTCGAGACGGTGCTGGCGAGCTTCTTCATCAGCGTCCTCGCGCTGGCCCGCAAATGAGGATTCTCTTCGTCTCGCACTACGCCCTCCCGCACCTCGGCGGCATCGAAGTGGTCGTCGATCAACTGGCGCGCGAGATGGTCCGCCGCGGCCACGAAGTCACGCACGTCGCCGCTGCGTCGCTGCGCCCGGGCGAGCGCCACACGAGCGAGCAGCCGCCGTATCGCCTGCTCCGCCTCCCGGCTTGGAACCCGCTGGAGCGCTTTCTCGGCGTGCCGTATCCGATCTTCCGATCGCTGCGCGCGATCGTGCGCGCATGCGTGGCGAGCGCCGACGTCGTGCATGCGCACGGGATGCTCTACGCCGGCAGCCGGCGCGCGCTCGCCGAAGCGCAACGGCTCGGGCGGGCGCGCGTGCTGACGGAGCACGTCGGCCACGTCGACTATCGCAATCGGCTGCTCGACGCCGCGGAGCGCGTGGCCATCCGCACGGCCGGCTCGAGATCGGCGCGCGCGGCGCAGGCCATCGTCACGCTGAGCGACCGGGTGGAGGCGCAGATGCGAAGGCTGGCGCCGTCCGCGCGGCTGCTGCAGATCGCGAACGGACTCGACACGGAGACGTATCGCCCGCCGCGCGGCGACGAGCGGCAGCGCCTGCGCAACGAGCTTGGATGGGACGCCACGCCGCGCGTTCTCTTCGTCGGGCGGCTGGTGGAGAAGAAGGGCCTGCAAGCCGCGCTCGCCGCCGCACGCGCGGGAAACGGCGAGCTCGAGCTGGTCATCGCCGGCCCCGGCCGCGCTCCCGCCGCGCCGCACGTCACGCACCTCGGCGCATTGCCGCGCCAGCGCGTTGCGGAGCTCTACCGCGCCGCCGACGCGTTTTTGCTGCTGTCGCACGGCGAGGGATTTCCGCTGACCGTGCAGGAGGCGCTCGCCAGCGGATTGCCGCTGGTGCTCGCGCGCGATCCGCTGTACGGCGAGATCGCCGCCGCGTGCGGCCCGGCCGTGCAGATGACGGATCCGGACGGCACCGTCGACGCCATTCGCGCGGCGCTGCGCGTCGACGATGCAGCGCGGGCGCGGGCGGCGCAATTCGCGCGCGCGAGGTTCAACTGGAGCCGCACCGCGGAGCGTCACCTCGCGCTCTACCAGGAGCTCCTCGGATGACGGTGTCGGTGATCATTCCGGCGTACAACTACGCGCGCTTCCTCCCCGACGCCGTCGACAGCGTGCTCGCGCAGACGTGGAGCGACTGGGAGTGCGTGATCGTCGACGACGGCTCGACCGACGATACGGCCGCGGTGGCGCGGCAGTACGTCGAACGCGACCGGCGCGTGCGCTACGTTCGCCAGGAGAACGCCGGCCTCGCCGCGGCCCGCAACACCGGCCTGCAAAACACGACGGGCGAATTCGTGCAGTTTCTCGACGCCGACGACCGTCTGGCCCCGAACAAGCTGCGGTTGCACGCGGAGTTTCTCGGCGCGCATCCGGAGACGGACGTCGTCTATAGCGAAGTCGGATTCTTCCGCACGGAATCGCCCCAGGAGTGGCGGCCGTCGCTGTACGGCAAGCTCTCGCATTCGATCATGGCGCGCGTGCACGGCGCCGAGGAGGCGCGGCGGAAGCTGCAGCACTACAACATCATGCCTGTGCTGGCGGCGATGATCCGCCGCAGCGTGGTCGGGCGGGCGGGGGCGTTCGACGAGGACGCGCCGTCGTGCGAGGACTGGGGCTTGTGGATCCGCGCCGCCGCGGCCGGATGCCGCTTCGACTTCTGCGACGCTGCCGCGCCGGTGGCCGCGGTGCGCGCACACGGCACGAGCATGAGTCGAGACCCGGCACGCATGACGCGCGGCCTGATCGCCATCGCCAAGGCGTTCCGCGCGTCGCCGCTGCGCTGGCCCGGCGACGAGCTTCCACTGATCTACGAGGTCGCCCTCGGCTACGACGACGTCGCGCACGGCGCACGGCGTCG
>DATDFB010000163.1:0-46406 GCA_036522835.1 Thermoanaerobaculia bacterium
CTCCGCGCTTCGGGCGCACGCCGTGCGCCCCTACCAAATCCGGCCGGCGCTGCGGTGCGTAATCGAAACGTGGCCAACGTCTTCATCACCGGCGGCACCGGCTACATCGGCTCGCGGCTCATCCCGGAGCTCCTTCGCCGCGGGCATACGGTCCGGGCGCTGGTGCGCGACGGCTCCGATGCGAAGCTCCCTCCCGGCGCGACCATCGTGCGCGGGAACGCGCTGGAGCTCGGTACGTTCGCCGATCAGGTCGCGCCGAGCGACACGTTCGTGCAGCTCGTCGGCGTGGCGCATCCGTCGCCGGCCAAGGCGCGGCAGTTCCGCGACATCGACCTCGTCTCCGTCACCGCCTCCGCCGCGGCGGCGCGCGATGCGGGCGTGCGGCACTTCGTCTACCTCTCCGTGGCGCAGCCGGCGCCGGTGATGCGCGACTATGTGGCCGTGCGCGCCGAGGGGGAGCGGCTCGTGCGCGAGACCGGCATCGCCGCGACCTTCGTCCGCCCGTGGTACGTCCTCGGGCCCGGTCACCGCTGGCCGTACCTGATCCTGCCGCTGTATTGGCTGTGGGAATTGAGCCCGAAAAGCCGCGACACGGCGCGGCGGCTCTATCCGGTCAAGCTGCGCAGCGTGATCGAAGCGATCGCCGGCGCCGTCGAGGCGCCGCCGGACGGCGTGCGCATCATCGAGGCGCCGGAGATGCGGCGCGCCTGACCGCGTCGAGCCCGCATGCCGCGGCGATGGCGATTTGCGGCACGACCGGCACGCGGAAGCGCGCCTCCGCTTCGCCGCCCGCGGAGATGAGAAGGAAGTAGCCGACGGTGCCGGCGATGAGCAGCGCGAGCGCGCGGTCGCGCTTCCACAGAACGATGACGCCGAGGACTGCCAGCGCGGACACGACGGCGACGAAGGCGTCGAGCGCGATCTGGATCGTGCGCGACTCGAGGCGGCTGACGATCATGATCGCGTCCCAGTCGCTGTCGAAGACGTTGACGAGCAGCCCGCGCAGCGTGAGCAACGCGAAGGCGATCGGGTGTTGCAGGATGACTTGCCGCGCCAGCGCGCGGTAGCGCTGCGCGCGGACGCCCTGCGAGACGTCGTCGGTGTCGACTTCCATCTGCAGGTCGCGCTGCTCGGTGACGAGGTCTTTGTCGAATTCGCCCTCGTCGGCGATGGCCATCGCGCCGGCGGCGCGGTACATCAGGAGGTTGGCCGCGCCGATCGTCGAGATCGTGAAGTCGCCGCCGGCGATGCGGTTCCGCACCATCCACGCGATCGGCAGCACGAGCGCGGCCACGACGAAGACCGCGGCCGCGCGGCGCCACCCGCGCAGGATGGCCAGGACGGCGAAGTAGGCGATGGCCACGGGGCGCGTCAGGACGAGGATGCCGGTCAGCAGCCCGGTGGTCGCGGGCGCGCGTCCGGCCATGACGAAGACGAGAAAGAGCAGCGCCGTGAAGAGCGTCTCCGTCAGCACCTTGTTCGCGTAGTGAATCGACGGCGGATCGACCGCGAAAATCAGCGCCGCGGCGATGGCCGCGAACCGTCCCTGCCGCAGCGCGAAGAAGTAGATCGCCACCGCGAGCGCCACATTCAATAGATGTTGGAAGACGATCACCGGCACGACGCGCGCGCCGAACGCCGCCAGGAACATCGGATAGACGGGCGTGCGCAGGAGGTCGGGAAGCCCCGGCTCGATCGCGAAGCCGTGGCCGCTCAGGAGCATCTTGGCGGGACCGAGGTAGGTGATCGAGTCGGGGTAGAAGTAGTCGCCGTCGCTGCAGTAGAGGTAGACGAAGTTCGCGATCGCGGCGACGGCGACGATCAGGCCGAGGTCGATGAGACGGCGGCGCACGCTCGGATTCTAGAGCGGCGGCATGGCCGCCGCACTCCACATCAACCGCGGAGCAGCGAGTCCAACTCGTCGGGCCGCGCCGAGCGCACCCGCGCGTCCTCCACGCTGATCAATCCCTGCCGCACCAGGCGCACCAGCGAGTCCTCCAACGAGATCATTCCGATGCGCTTGCCGAGGGTGATCTCCGAGACGAGGTTGGTGAGCTTGTCGTTGCGGATGTGATTGCGCACCGGGTTCGTCGCCAGCAGCACCTCCACCGCCACCGAGCGTCCTTCGCCGCTGGAGCGCGGGATCAGGTGCTGGCAGACGATGGCGTTGAGGCTCAGCGCCAGTTGCTGCTTGATCTGCGTCTGCTGCGCGGGAGGGAAGACGTCGACGACGCGGTGAATGGCCGTGGCCACGTCGGCCGTGTGCAGCGTGGAGAGGATGAGATGCCCGGTCTCCGCCGCGGTGAGGGCGATCGACACCGTCTCGAGGTCGCGCATCTCGCCGACGAGGATGACGTCGGGGTCCTGGCGCAGCGCGGCGCGCAGGGCGGCGGCGAACGACGGCGCGTCGCGCCCGACCTCGATCTGCTCGATGACCGACTGCTGGTTGCGCTGCTCGTACTCGATCGGGTCTTCGATGGTGATGATGTGCCGGGCCTCGTTGCGGTTGATCTCCCCGATCATGGCCGCGAGCGTCGTGGTCTTGCCGGAGCCGGTCGGGCCGCAGACGAGGACGAGGCCGCGCGTCGGCTTGACCAGATCGGCGAGGGTGAGCGGGAGATTGAGCTCGTTGATCGTCGGAATCTCCGACGGCAGCGCGCGGATGGCCGCGGCGAGCGAGCCGCGCTGCCGGTGGATGTTGACGCGGAAGCGCCAGGCCCGGCGATCGTCGTCGCTGACCGCGTTGGCGAGGCGCAGGGAGAAGTCGGCCGAGCCGCCGCTTTCGATCGACTCGCGGACGCGCGCGGTCATGAGCTCGTGGAAGATCGACTGCGTCTCCTCGCCCGACAGCGCCCCCGCCTCGGCGCGCACGAGGCGGCCGCCGACGCGGAAGACCGGCGGCGAGCCGGCGATGACGTGCAGGTCGCTGGCGCCGCGGCGGGCCATGTCGATGAGGAGCGACTCGAGGGGGTTGCCGGCGGAGACTTGCGAGGGGGGCCATTCCTGCCGACGGCGCCCCTCACCCGGCGCCTGCGGCGCCACCCTCTCCCCGCCGGCGGGGAGCGGGGTCTCCCCGTTGTTCAGCTCTTCGACCAGCCGGTCGAGCTCAGGATCGCGCATCAGCTTGGCCATCGAGGTTCGTAGACGAAACAAACATGCCAAAGGTTCGTCACGCGCCGTTCACAGCCGGCGGTTTCGCGCGCCGCGCCTCTGGGATCGAACGCTCTCGAAAGGAGTCGATCATGTTCGAGACCTCCGTCGTTCAAGGGCGCGCCAAGGCGGCCGCGCGCCGCCCGATCCTGCTCACCGTGTCCATCACCGCGCACGCCGCGGTCGTCACCGCCGTCGTGGCCACGAGCCTCGCCACCGTCAGCCTGCCGAAACGGGCGCCGAATCAGTTGACGATCCCGGTGTTCGATCACCTCCCGCCGATGGAAGGCAACGGCGGCCAGCAGCAGCAACAGAAAAAGATTCCCGCCGTGACGCCGCCGCAGACGGTGAAGCGCGAGACCGCTCCGCCGGCCACGCCGGCCACGCCGGCCACGCCGCAGGTGGTGCCGGATCACCTCGTTCCGATGCAGACTGCGGACAGCGGTCCGGCCGGCGATCCCGGTCCGGCGACCGGCAGCGACACTCCGGGCACGCCTGGTGTGCCGTGGGGCAAACCGGGGGGGCTCGACATCGACGGCCCGCCCGCGAAGGCCGACGTGGCGGAGCCGAAGATCTACACCGTCACCGGCGACGTGAAGGCGCCGAAGGTCCTGCGCCGCGTCACGCCGCCGTACCCGGAAGTGGCGCGGCGGATTCGCATGAACGGCACCGTCATCCTCGAATGCATCATCGATCAGAGCGGCCGCGTTCGTGACGCGAAGGTCCTGCAGAGCAGCTTCGCCGCGTTCGAGCAGCCGGCGCTCGACGCCATCCGGCAGTGGGAGTTCGCGCCGGGGACGCTCAACGGGCAGCCGGTGAACGTGCAGTTCAACCTGACGATCTCATTCCACTTGAACTAACGGGCCAGGAATCCGCCGTCGACCGCGAGGGCCTCGCCGGTGACGAACGACGCCGCGTCCGAGCACAACCAGAGGATCGCCTCGGCAATCTCCCGAGGCGATCCGAGGCGCTGCATCGGCTCGCGGGCCACGATGCGGGCCATCGCCGCGGGATCGCGCCGGGCGTTGAGCGCGCGGTCCATCACCATCGGCGTGGCCACGTAGCCGGGGCAGACCGCGTTCACGCGCACGCCGTGCTCCGCCACCTCGAGCGCGGCCGCGCGCGTCAATCCGATCACGCCGTGCTTCGACGCCGCGTACGCCGGCGCCTCCGCGGCGCCGCGCAGGCCGAAGATCGAGGCCACGTTCACGATCGCGCCGGCGCCCTGCCGGGTCATGGCCCGCAGCTCGTGCTTCATGCAGAAAAACACGCCGGAGAGGTTGACGTTGACGACGCGCGCCCACTCGGCGTCGTCGTAGTCGGCGACCGCGGCGCGCGCCCCTTCCACGCCGGCGTTGTTCACGGCGCAGTCGAGGCGGCCGAACTCGTCGATGGCGCGGGCCACGAGCGCCTCCACCTGTGCCGGCTTGGTGACGTCGCAGCGCGCCGGCAACGCGCCGTCGATCTCGCAGATCTCGATGTCCGCGGCAATCACGCGGGCGCGCTCGCGCACGAACGCCTGCGCGACGGCGCGGCCGATGCCGGACGCAGCTCCGGTGACGATGGCGACCTTTCCCCCGAGACCCAACGCCAACGATGCTACCGCACCGGGACCTCGATCCAACTCTCCGGAAGCAAGGTGATCCGCAGCGGCTCCTTGGCATCGGCGATGGTCTCGTCGCTCACGTCCTTGCCCGTGCCGTAGTTGATCTGCCGCCCCGGCTCTTTGATCGCGCGCAAAACGACGACGAGCCGGCTGCCGCGCTGCATTGCCTTCGTCATGATCCGGTTGCTGGTGAAGTCGAGGCTCTGCGGCTTTCCCGGAGTGAGGAGCACGCGGCGCTGGCGATGGCCGTTGTAGCTCGCGCGGAGCCAGTACGGGCTGAGTTGTACGTACTCGCCGCCCGGCGTGAGCTCGTAGAGGTCGGCCTCGAGATCGAAATCCTTCTTGTTCGCGATGAAGGCGAGGTGGCCGGAGAAGAGGCCGCTCATCGTCAGCGGCGCCTCCAGCGGCGCGTCGACGAACTCGAGGCCGTTCGAGGTGTCGATGGCCTTGTCGATGACGTTGCCGCCGATCGGCTCGGCGTCGGCATCGGAGCGGTCGGCGAAGTTGACGGTGAGCTCGCGGCGGCCGAGCGGGATCCGCCGCCGCTCGCGCGCCATGGCCGCGATCGACGGAGCGTGCGCCCACTGATTCGCGCCGACGACGAAGGTATTGACGTTGTCGGCCAAAAGTGCCGGCTTCGGACCGCGCTTGAAAACGTAGTCGAACCAGCGGTAGCGCAGCTCGCCGATGTCGACGTGCGCGGCCGGCTCGATCTCGTAGCCGGCGAGGCTCGTCATCGTCTTCGCGCCGACGAGGTTGATCGTGCCGCTATGGCCGCGGACGTGGTCCCACGGCCCGGCGAGGAGGTAATGCTCGGCGCTCGGGCGGTGCTTGCGGTGCTCGGTGAAGTAGTAGAGCGCGGCGCCGGGACCGCCGTAGTAGTAGCCCATCGTCGTCAGCACCGGGATGTCGACGCGCGCGAACTCGTCGCGGTAGGGGATCGTCGACTGCCAGTAGGCGTCGTAGCTCGGATGGGCGAGCCACTTGCGGAAGATCGGGTTCGGCGTGCCGTCGATCTTGTCGAGGTCGCGGTAGGCGCGGCCGCTCACGTACCAGTCGTGGTTGAGCCGCTGCCAGCGCTCGCTCTGGTTGTACGTGGCGTCGTCGAGCAGCTTGTTGTCGGTCGTGTAGAACGGCCAGGGGTAGACGAAGCTCCAGAAGACGCTGTTTTCCATCGGCACGTCGATGCCGGGAGCGACCGGCGCGCCGTCCATGATCGCCTTGAGCGCGCGCGGGCGATGCTTCGCCGCCGCCCACGTCGTGCCGCCGCTGTAGCTGCCGCCGTACATGCCGACGCGGCCGTCGCTCCACGGCTGCGCGGCGAGCCAGTCGATGAGCGCGGCGGCGTCGGCGCCGTCGCGCTCGTAGGGCTGCGGCGTGCCGGGGCTGCAGCCTTTGCCGCGCGTCAGGCCGACGACGCCGGCGTAGCCGTTCGAGGCCGCGCGCCGCGCGTCGTAGTAGTTGTTGTCGGGATCGGCGTAGATCGTGTAGGTGAGGAGCGCCGGCAGGCGCGCGGGCGTGCGCGGCCGGACGATGAGCGCGCAGACGATGCCGCCGTCGCGCATCGTCACGGCCACGTCTTTTTCGACGACGTAGCGGCGCCGGTCGTCCTCGTCCACGAGCGATTGAATGATCGGCGCGAAGCTCTCGTAGACCTCGACGGCCACCGCTTTCTTGACGTAGTCGACCGAGCCGGGCTTGGCGCTCCGCAGGGCGTTGCGCAGGACGACGAGCGACGTACCGAACGACCAGAGCACGCGGTGCGCGGTCTTGTCGTCGATTGTGCGCATCGTCTCGCGGAAGACGTCGGCGAACGGCCTTCCGGCCGCTTTCGACTTCGCATAGATCTCCCAGCGGACGTTCACCGCCGACGGCGGCATCGCGGCGAGCGTCTTCAGCGCCGCGTCGTATCGTCCGGCGGCGAGCTCCAGGCGCACGAGGTCGTCGGGCTCGGCGGTGGCGTGCTCCGCGAGCAGCCGCTCCGCGGTCTGGGCGAGGTCAGGGGCCGGCTGCGCGGCGGCGAGAGCCAGGAGGCAGAGGAAGGCGTACATGGTCACAGAGTCAGACGCGTGCTTGCTGCGAACGTTAGATTCATGTGACCACCGCCTCCGCCTCCGCAGCTTTGTACCGCGAAGTCATGTAGATCACCCCGATCACGCCGCCGATCGTCAGCGCGCTGCCGAGCGCGCCGGTGGGGGTGATGGCGTCGCGCAGGAAGATCGCGCCGAAGACGAACGACATGACGACGGCGAGCTGCGAGATCACGCCCGTGGTCATGGCGTCGAGCCAGCGGAGACTGAAGGTCATGAAGAGCTGCGCGCCCATGGCCAGAATGCCGGTGGCGGCGAGGGCCAGCCATTCGTCCTGCCGCGGCCACTGCCAGTGCAGCAGCGCGACGGGCGCGTTCACCAGCATCCCGAAAAAGCAGAAGCTCGCGTAGACCGCCCACGAGCTCTCCGTCCGCCGGGCCGCGCGGATGGCCGTGATGGCCGCGCCGCCCGCCACCGCCGAGAGCGCGCCGGCCAGCTCCCAGCGGCCGAAGCCGAGGATCTCGCCGGGATGCGCGTGCGCGTGCACGACGAGAACGATGCCGGCGAAGGCGATCGGCAGCGGGATGAGCACGCGCGCGCCGAAGCGCTCGCGCAGGAAGAGCATCGACATGAGGCCGCTCCAGATCGGCGAGGTGTAGTTGAGCAGCGTGGCCACGCCGACGCTGACGTGCTGGATGGAGAGGAAGTAGAGCATCACGGCGATGCCGCCGAAGAGGCCGCGGATGAGGATCAGGTCCCAGCGCCGGATGCGCGTCGCGGAGCGGAGCCAGCGCGGCACGAGGAGCACCGGCACGAGGCCGACGGCCATCCGCACCAGGGCCACTTCGGGGCCGGAGAGACGCGACGCGGCGATCTTCGCCGAGAACGCCATCGCGCCGAACATCATGGCCGAGGCGAACATGAAGACGAGGGCGCGATGCGTTTCGTTTTTTGGTAACGTCAACCGCGGGAGCCTATCAAATGGAGATTTCTTACCGCGACGCCGCGCGCGCCGACGCGGCGGCCATCGTCGCCTTTCAAGAGGCCATGGCGCGCGAGACGGAAGATCTCGAGCTCGACCGAGACACGGTCGCGCGCGGCGTGCAGGCGGTCTTCGACGATCCTTCGCGCGGGCGCTACTTCGTGGCCGCGCGCGGAGACGAGGTCGTGGCCTCGCTGATGATCACGCCGGAGTGGAGCGACTGGCGCAACGGCGTGGTGTGGTGGATCCAGAGCGTCTACGTCGTGCCGGCGCTGCGGAAGCAGCGGGTCTACGCCGGGCTCTACGAGCATGTGAAAGCGCTCGTCCGCGGTGACGATTCGGTGAAAGGAATTCGACTGTACGTGGACCGCCGCAACGCCGCCGCGCAGTCGGTCTACGCGCGGCTGGGGATGAACGGGGAGCACTATCAGGTCTTCGAGTGGATGAAGTAGCGCCGCTGCACGCGTCCCTTTCCGTCGAATTTCACCCCCTCGGCCTCGAGCAGCATCCTCTGCAATTCGTGGGAGTCGCCGGCGCTGCGCGGGGAGATCTCGCCCCTGGCGTTGACCACGCGGTGCCACGGCACGCCGCTGCCGGCGGGGAGGGCGTGGAGGGCGTAGCCGACCTGGCGGGCGTGTCCTTCGAAGCCGGCGAGCTCGGCGATCTGGCCGTAGCTGGCCACGCGTCCGCGCGGGACGTTTCTGACCGTGGCGTAGAACTTTTTCCAGCGCGATTCACTCATGCTAAACTGCACAACTTCCAGGGCACTACGGCGGATTAAAGACCTTGGAAAACCGGTTTCTACAACGGTAAATCGAGGATAGAAAAAATGCCACGTGCGATTGCCTCTGCGCAGATTGCGTTCGGTCTCGTCTCGATCCCGGTGAAGCTCTTTTCGGCCACCGAGGCGAGCGAAAAAATCAGCTTTCACATGCTGCACAAAGACTGCGGCAGCCGGATTCAGCAGCAGCTCTTCTGCCCCAAGGACGAGCGGACGCTGAGCCGCGACGAGACGGTGAAGGGCTACGAGTTCTCGCGCGGCCAGTACGTGCTCTTCTCCGAGGAGGAGCTGAAGGCGCTCGAGGAGCGGGCCACGCAGTCGATCGACATCACGGAGTTCCTCCCGCAGACGGAGATCGATCCGATCTATTTCTCCAAGGCCTACTACCTCGGACCCGACAAAGGCGGCGACCGCGCCTACGCGCTGCTCTCGAAGGCGCTGCAGGAGACGGAGCGCTGGGCGCTGGCGAAGTACGCCGCGCGCGGCAAGCAGTACCTGGTGGTACTGCGCCCGCTCGGCAAGGGCTTGGTGATGCAGCAGCTCTACTACCCGAACGAGGTGCGCGCGCTCGACGAGATCGAGCTCGGCGAGGCGAACATCAAGGACAACGAGCTGAAGATGGCCGTGCAGCTCGCCGAGATGGGCGCAGCCGACGAGTTCCACCCCGAGAACTACCACGACGAAGTGAGCGACCGCATCCGCGCCGTGATCCAGCAGAAGATGGAAGGACAGGAGATCACCGCGCTGGAGCCGGAGCAGCCGCGCGCGCAGGTGATCGACCTGATGGAAGCGCTCAAAGCCAGCCTGGCCGCGCCGCCGCGCAAGTCCGCGCCGGCCGCGAAGGTGGCCAGAATGCCGATCAAGGCGGAGAAGGGGCGGAAGGCGCCGAAGGCCGCGCCGCGAAGCGCGAAGGTGGCGAAGGCACGGTCGTCGCGGTAGATGTGGAGTGCGGCGGCCACGCCGCCGCTGCTCAGAGCGCCGGCATGGCCGGCGCACTCCACAGCCACCCCCGCCCGCGCAGCAGCTCCACGATCCGCGCGGCGTTCGTCTCCGCGGTCGCGCGCGTCGTCTCCAGCGTCACCTCCGCATCGAGCGGCGGCTCGTACGGGTCGTCGATGCCGGTGAAGTGCGCGATCGCGCCGCGGCGGGCCTGCGCGTACATTCCCTTGCGGTCGCGCGCCTCGCAGACGTCGAGCGGCGTGTCGACGAAGACTTCGACGAAGCGGTTCGCGCCGACCATGGCCCGCACCTGGTCGCGTGTGGCGCGGTAGGGGCTCACCGCGGCGCAGACGGCGGCGCCGCCGTGACGGACGATCTCCGCGGCCACGAAGCCGATGCGCAGGATATTCGCGTCGCGGTCCTCCTTCGAGAAGCCGAGTCCCTTGGACAGGTGCGTGCGCACGACGTCGCCGTCGAGCAGCGTGACTTGGCGGCCGTGCTCGAGGAGGCGGCTGACCACGATCTCCGCCGTCGTCGACTTCCCCGCGCCGCTCAACCCCGTGAACCAGACGCAGAAGCCCTGGCGGTGGGTGGGGGGGTAGCTCTCGGCGAGAATCGCCGCGATCTCCGGCCGCGTGAACCACGGCGGCAGCGGGATGCCGCGGCCGAGAAACTCGTCGCGGACCTGCGTGCCGGAGATCGAGCGCGTCGTGGCGTGCGGCGGTACCGCCGAGGCCTCTTCGTATCGATCCTCCTCGACCACGTAGACGAGCTCGCGGAACGGCACCATCGTGACGCCGATCTCCGCCTCGTGCTCGACGAGCAGCTCCTGCGCGGCATACGGCGGATAGAACGGGCCGGGCGAGGCGTGATCGCGGCCGACGATGAAGTGCGTCGCGCCGAAGTTGCGGCGGATGATGGCGTGCCACAGCGCCTCGCGCGGGCCGGCCATGCGCATGGCCAGCGGCAAGAGCGACAGCAGCACGCGCTCCGGCGCGTAATACCGCTCCGTCAGCGCTTTGTACGTGCGGACGCGCGTGTAGTGATCGACGTCGCCCGGCTTGGTCATGCCGACCGAGGGATGCAGGAGCAGGACGGCGTCGAGGGCCTCGATGGCGCGCTTGGTCAGCTCCTCGTGCGCGCGGTGCATCGGATTGCGCGTCTGAAAGGCCACGACGTTCTCCCGCCCGCGGCCCGCCAACAGTGCCCGCACCTCGGCCGGCGTCCGCCGCAGCTCGCGGAAGTCCCACGGCGTGCCGACGCTCCGGACGCGCAGCCGTCCGCTGACGCAGCGCCGCCCCCAGCCGCGCATCTCCGCGACGAGCGGGTGGCGCGTGTCGCGCGTGCCGAAGACCGGTGTCTCGTCGATGCGCTCGAAGATCTCCTCGACGGTCATCACCGCCAGGATCTCGTTCGTGGCGCTGCGCAGTGCGATGTCTCGATCGAGCGCGACCGGCGCGTCGTCGTCCACCGGCAGCGTCACCGGAATGGGAAAGAGCGTGCCGCCGGCGAGACGCATCTCGGCCACGACGCGCTCGTAGTCGGCGCGGCCGAGGAAGCGGTCGAGCGGCGAGAAGGCGCCGGTGGCGAGGAGCTCCAGATCGCAGCGCGAGCGCTCGGAGAGCTGGATCGACGGCAGCGCCTCGGCGCCGGGGATCGTGTCAAACAGGTCGACGAGTTTTCCGCCGTAGGGTGCGATCACGCGGCGGATCGTAATCGAAGGCGCCTCGCCCCCTTTCGATCATCTCAGCTGCACGAATCGTCCGACCGAGGGCACGCCGTTGCTGTCGAGGACGAAGAGGAGATACCAGCCGGGCGGCGCGAGATTCGGGTTTGCCGGCGCCGTGACGGTGAGCTCGTTGTTGTTGGCGCTGAACGTCAGCTCGACGAGACGCTGCTCCATGTCGAAGGCGTGCGTGACGGCGCCGGGACGCATCAGCACCACGCGGCCGTTTGCCGGCGCGGCGCCCCTCGTCGTCACCGGGAACGCCCCGCCGTAGCCGATCGCCGCCGGAACCGTAACGATCGCCGGGCGCACCGCGGCGGCGCCGTTGGCCTGAAACAGATACGGCGGCTGATAGACCTCGACGTGCCCCTCGTAGTCGCCGCGGATCGGATTGCCGCCGAAGGCCAGCACCGTCGCGTCGGGCATGAGAATCGTGTTCGAGTGATAGAGGCGCGGGAACGTCTGCGTGCCGGCGGACGTGAAGGCGTTCGTGGCCGGGTCGTACAGCAGCGCTTCCTTGACCGCGGAGGCGGCGGTCTCGTTCACCCTCGAGCCGCCCGACACCAGCACCTTGCCATTCGGCAGCAGCGTGGCGTTGAGCTGCACGCGCGGCGCGTTCAGCTTCGGCCCCCACTGCCACTGCGGCTTCGGGACGCTGAAGTCGATGATCTCGGTCGTGTCGGTCGGCGGGCCGGTGTCGGGCGGCCATCCGGTGTGGCCGCCGAGGATCATGACCTTCGCTTGGTATTTGTTCGCGGGCGTGAGCGGCATCAGGAAGGCCGTTCCGTAGTCGCGGTTCTTCTCGTAGTTCGTGTTCGCGACGAGTGTCCACTCCTGCGTGGCCGGGTTCCACATCTGCGTGTTCGGGTTCCACCCTGCCTCGAAGACCATGCCGTTCGGCAGCACGAACTGGCGCGGATAGAAGTCGACGTTGTCGAACGCCGCGCCGGCGGGCGACCACTTGTTCGTTTTCGGGTCGTAGATCTCGACGCTCTGGTTCATCACGCCGTGGATGTCGAGGCCGGCGATGGTCATGGCCCGGCCGTCGGGAAGGATCGTCACCGTCGGATACCAGCGGCCGTCGTCCATGGCCGGGCCGGGTGTGAACATGCCGGTGGCGGGATCGAAGATGGCCGTGGTCGGCAGGCCGGTGAAGACGCCGGTGGCCGCGGTGTCGTAGGTCATCGTGCCGCCGACGACGAGCGGCCGTCCGTCGGGGAGGATGGCCATGCCGTTGCAGAACATGTCGGTGGCGATGGGGAAGGTCTGCACCAGATTCCGCTCCGGATCGAAGATGCCGGCGGTGAAGACGAAGTTCGTCTCGTAGTTGCCGGAGCCGCAGATGATGAGGAGCTTGCCGTTGTGCATGAGCGCCACGTGCACGGGGTTGATCGGGCAGCCGTCCGGCAGCGTGCTCCAGACTCCCGTGGTGTTGGCGGTCAGCGGCACCTGAATGAGCAGCCGCGGCTCGGTCTGTTCGTGGCCGTGCGGATGCGGCCTGCGGGGACGCTGCGCCTGCTGCTGCGCGAGGGCGGCGGCGGCGACGGTGAGCGCGAGCGTGGCGATCGAGACGATGCGGCGCATGGAGGACCTCCTTCTGGTAGAGACGCTCGGCGAGGGACGAACGTGCGTCGATCGAGGGCGCAGGGGGGAGGGGGCGGGGCGCAGGTGATTGTCTGCCGAGGCTCGTGCATCCGCTGGAACACCATCTGCGCCCTGCCCCCTGCGCCCTGCCCCCTATAATCACGACTGAACATGTCCTACACGGTGCGCGAAGTCGCGGCGATGTCGGGTCTGACGCCGTCGCAAGTTCGGGCATACGCGGCCAAGGGCTTCCTCGCGCCGGAGCGCGGCAACCGCGGGGAGCTGCGCTTCGGGTTCCGCGACCTGATCATCCTCCGCACGGCCGGCGAGCTCGTGGCCAAGCAGATCCCGCAGCGGAAAGTGCAGCGCGCGCTGGAGCGCCTGCGCGAGCAGCTCCCGCAAGGCCGTTCGTTGACGGGCGTGCGCATCTCCGCCGACGGCGACCGCGTCGTGGTGCGCGACGGCGGCGCGGTGTGGCACCCGGAATCGGGGCAGTCGCTTTTCGACTTCGGCGTGGAGGAGATCGAGGCGAAGGCGCCGGCGGTCGACTACCCGATCGAGAACGAGCACGAGCGCGACGCCGACGCCTGGTACGACATCGGCTGCGACCTCGAGACCAGCGCGCCTGACGAGGCCCGCACCGCCTACCAGCGCGCCATTGAGCTCGATCCCGATCACTCCGACGCGCACGTGAACCTCGGCCGCATGCTGCACGAGGAGGGGGCGCCGCTCGCCGCGCAGCAGCATTATCGCCGCGCGCTCGAAACCGATCCCGCGCACCCCACCGCCGCCTTCAACCTCGGCGTGGCCCTCGAGGACCTCGGCCGCCTCAACGAAGCGCGCAACGCGTACATGCGCGCCATCGAGCTCGATCCCGAAAACGCCGACGCGCACTACAACCTGGCCGGCCTGTACGAGCGGCGCGGCGACAAGGCGGGGGCGCTGCGGCATCTGAAGGAGTATCGACGATTAAAGTCCTGAGTCCTGAGTCCTACGTCCTGAGTGATCCTGCCGCGTCGACCCAGGACGCAGCACACAGCACCCAGCACTCCGCGCCACGCGAGCGGCTCGTGGCGCTCGACGTCTTCCGCGGCCTGACGATCGCATCGATGCTGCTCGTCAACGACCCCGGCTCCTGGTCCGCCATCTACTGGCCGCTCGAGCACGCGCCGTGGCACGGCTGGACGCCGACGGACCTCATCTTCCCCTTCTTCCTCTTCATCGTCGGCATCACCACGCACCTCTCGCTCTCGCGGCGCGACCCAGCGACCGTGCGCGGAAAGATCATCCGCCGCGGCCTCCTCATCGTCCTCGTAGGGCTGCTGCTCAACGCCTATCCGTTCTTCTGGTGGGGGAGGATCGCGGGCAATCCCCATCCGAGCTTCTGGGACCGCGTCCTCTACCGCGCCGAGCACCTCCGCTTCCTCGGCGTGCTGCAGCGCATCGGCATCGCCTACATCGCCGCGGCGCTGCTCACGCTGCGCACCACGCTCAGGCAGCAGATCGCCATCATCGCCTTCATCCTCTTCGGCTACTGGGCGGTCATGACCCTCATCCCCGGCTATACCCTCGACGAGCCGTCGCAGACGCTCGCCGCCTACACCGACCGCGCCATCCTCGGCACGAATCACATCTGGGCCAGCAGCAAGACGTGGGACCCCGAGGGGCCGATGTCGACGGTCCCCGCCGTCGCCACGGCCATGCTCGGCGTCCTGGCCGGCCGGTGGATCACGCGCCGCGACCGCGACCTCCGCGACCGCGTCGAGCGTTTCTTCTACGCCGGCATCGCCGGGCTCCTCATCGGCTGGGTGTGGAGCTTCTTCTTCCCCATCAACAAGAACCTCTGGACCAGCAGCTACGTCGTCTTCACCGCCGGCTTCGCATGCTTGATCCTAGCCATCTGCCTCTGGATCATCGACATCCGCGGCGTTCGCGGCTGGACCAAGCCGTGGGTGATCTACGGCGTCAACCCCCTCGTCGCCTTCGCCGGCTCGGGACTGATGGCGCGGACGATCGACTCGCTCATCAAGGTTGACAGCGGCGAGCGCAAGATCTCGCTGCACCAGTGGAGCTACGAGCGATTCTTCGAGCCATTGTTTCCCAAAACGTTTGCGTCGCTCCTGTGGGGACTCTGTTTCGTCGCGCTCTGGCTGGCTATTCTTGCGGCACTACACAAGCGCAACATCGTCGTGAAAGTGTAAACGACTCGATCGGAGCCGCCGTCATGTCGCCCATCATGAAGAAAATCGTTGTCGCTGTTGCGTCGATCCTCGTCTCCGCGGTTGCCGTCGCAGAGGAGCATCACCACCACGACGCCGAGCTCCGCAAGATGCTCAGCGAGATGTCGACCGTGGGGACGAAGTCGACCGTTCCCACCGGCGTGACCGTCACCGTGAACATGACCGCGAGGGCCTTCAGCTTCTCGCCCAACGCCATCACCGTCAACCAGGGCGACACGCTCGTCATCAACCTCAGCGTTCCGGCGGTCGACGACTCCAAGGCCGGACATGGTCTGCTGATCGACACCTATCTCGTCGACGGTATCGAGGTGGGCAAAGGTCAGACGCAGCAGGTCACGATTCAGGCGACGCAGGACGGCACCTTCGCCTTCGGCTGCAGCGTCTCCACGTGCGGCGACGGACACTCGAACATGTTCGGCTTCCTGACCGTGAAGAAGGTCACGAACCCGGCGCCGACGGTGACGAAGATCGCCCCGAACAGCGGTCCGACGACGGGCGGCACGGCGGTGATCATCACCGGGACGAACTTCCAGCCCGGCGCGACGGTGACGTTCGGCAGCGCCAATGCCACGAGCGTGACGGTGACGGACTCGACGTCGCTCGTGGCCACCACGCCGGCTGCATCGGCGCCCGGCGCCGTGCCGGTCGTGGTGAAGAACGCCGATGGGCAGAGCGTCAGCTTCAGCAGCTTCAGCTACACCCTGGTGCCGGCCATCAACTCCGTCTCCCCGGCCACCGGCCCGACCAGTGGCGGCACGGTCTTCACCATCAGCGGCGCCGGCTTCGCCGCCGGCGCGACGGTGACGGTGGGCGGCCGCGCTGCCGGCCAGGTCAACGTCGTCAACTCCACGACGATCACCGCGCTCTCGCCGTTTGGACTGACGAGCGAGCAGGCCGGCCTGCCGCAGGACGTCGTCGTCACCAATCCCGACGGCACGAAGATCACGAAAACCGGCGCGTTCCTGTACACCATCCCGCCGCTCAGCCTGTCGACGCTCAGCGCGTCGCGGGGGCTGCCGGCGGGCGGCAACGACGTCACCATCAGCGGCGCCGGCTTCAACGGCGCGGTGGTCTCGACGGTGACGTTCGGCGGCACCGCGGCGACGAACATCCGCATCGTCAACCCGATCACCATGGTCGTCACGGCGCCGCCGCACGCGGCCGGTACGGTCGACGTCGTCGTCACCGTCGGGGCGGCGAGCGCGACGCTGCATGGCGGGTACACCTACGGCGATCCGGTGCCCAGGAAGCGCGCGGCCCGGCATTAGCGTTACGATGCGCTGCATGAAGAAAAGCTCGATTGCAGCGCTCGCTTTCCTGATGGCTACGGCCGCGTTCGCCGGGACGGCGAAGACGTTCCGCGCCACCTACACCGCAACGATCAACGGCATCCCCGAGGGGACGAAGGAAGTCACCGTGTGGGTTCCGCTGCCGGCCTCGAAAGGGCCGCAGTCGGTGCGCGACGTGACCATCGACTCGCCGTACAAGTGGACGCGGCAGCATGACGACGTCTACGGCAACGAGTACGTCGTGGCCAAGATCTCGAATCCGCCGATGGATCTCGAGGTGCCGGTGCGCTTCACCGCGGTGCGCGAGGAGGTCGAGTTCGGCCATCCGTACGACACGAAGGCGACGGCGCGCGACCGCGAGCGCGAGCTGGAGGCGAACAAGCTCGTCACGCTCTCCCCGCGCGTACGCAAGCTCGCCGACGAGCTGACCGCCGGAAAAACCGCGCCGCTCGACCAGGCCCACGCGATCTACGACTACCTCGTGGCCACGATGAAGTACGACAAGTCCATCCCCGGCTGGGGGAAGGGCGACACCGAGCGCGCCTGCGACATCAAGGCCGGTAACTGCACCGATTTCCATTCGCTCTTCATCTCGCTGGCGCGCGCGAAGGGCATTCCGGCGCGCTTCGTCATCGGCTTTCCGTTGACGGCGAAGGACGGGATGGTGAAGGGCTATCATTGCTGGGCCGAGTTCTACGTCGATGGCAAGGGCTGGATCCCCGTCGACGCCTCGGAAGCGTCGAAGAGCAGCGATCCGAAGGTGCGCGCCTTCCTCTTCGGCAACCTCGACGCCGACCGCGTGCAGTTCACCATGGGCCGCGACCTGGTGCTGAAGCCGAAGACGTCCGAGCCGCTCAACTACTTCATCTATCCGCACGCCGAGGTGGCCGGGCAGCCGGTCGGCTCGCCGGCGATCGCCCTGCAGTTCGAAGAGGTCAAGAAAACTGCCTCGGTTCTTCCTTAGCGCATTCCTCGTTCCGTGTGCTGTGTGTGGAGTGCGGCGGCGTGCCGCAACACCTTCCCCGGCAGTGCCCCGGTCATCTTTCCCTCACGAAGCACCGGCGCCCCGTTCACGATGACCGCCGAGATCCCCTCCGAAAAATGGTGGGGATCTTCGTACGTCGACACGTCGCGGATCGTGTTCGGATCGAAGACGACGATGTCGGCCTTCATGCCCACCCTGAGGATCCCGCGGTCGCGGAACCCGGCGCGCGCGGCGGCGAGCGACGTCATCTTCCGCACCGCCTCTTCGAGGGTGAAGAGGTGAACGTCGCGGACGTAGTGCCCGAGGATGCGAGGAAAGGTGCCGTAGGCGCGGGGGTGCGCGCCGACGTCTTTCATCGCCCCGACCACGGCGCCCGAGTCGGAGCCGACCGCGACCCACGGCTGCTTCATGGCCAGCTGCAGATCCTCCTCGGATAATCCGAAGTAAATCGCGATCGGCGAGGAGTTGCTGACCTCGAACAGGCGCAGCGCCGCCTCCGCGGGCGTCGCGTTCAACGCCTTGGCGATGACGTCGAGGCGCTTCCGCTCGTACTGCAGCCACGGCTGCGGCGCGCGCGGCAGGTTGCGGACGAGGATGCCGGAGCCGTCCCCGACGCGGATCTCCCCCGCGATCTTCGCGCGCGTGGCGGGGTCCTTGAGCCGCTCGACGAATTTGAGGTAGCCGCCGTCGAGCGCCCACGCCGGAACGACCGAGGTGAGATCGGTCGACGTCGCCGTGTACGGATAGATCTGCGAGGCGACGTCGAGCCCGCTCTTCCGCGCCGCTTCGATCTTGGCGATGACCTCGTTCATGTGCCCGCGCATCGTCCCGCCGACTTTGAGGTGGAAGACGTTGACCGGCACGTGCGCCTCGCGCCCGATGCGAAACGCCTCGTCGAGCGCGGCCATGATGTTGCCCGACTCGCTGCGCAGGTGCGTCCAATACCCCGGCGTGCGCTTGGCCAGCGCGATCAGCTCTTCGGTCGTGGCAAAGCGCCCCGGCGGATAAATGAGCGCCGTCGACATCCCGACCGCGCCGTCCTTCACCGCGCCGTCGACGATCCCCTCCATCCGCTTCAGCTCTTCGGCCGTCGGCGCGCGATCGGCCGTCCCGAGGACGATCTCCCGCGGATTCGCCGCCCCGATGTAAAAGGCGAAGTTGATCGCCGAGTGCTTCGCCTCGACCACGCGCATGAAGTCGCCGAGCGACCGCCACGTGGCGTCCGGAAACCCCGGCAGCCGCGTCCGGTCGATCTCGGCCGCCATCTTGTCGTCGATCGGCCCTGGCGAATGCCCCTCCCCCGTGACCTCGGTCGTCACTCCCTGCCGCACTTTCCCCTCCAGGTTCGGATCGATCAAGACGGAGAACTCGCTGTGCCCGAGGAGGTCGATGAAGCCGGGTGCCACGACTTGATTGGAGGCGTCGATGGTGATTTTCGCGGTGGCGCGGGAGAGGTCGCCGATGGCGGCAATGGAGTCGGAATTGATGCCTACGTCTGCTCGTGTCCGCTGCGAGCCGGTGCCGTCGATGATTTCGGCGTTGATGATTCGAATGTCATAGGAGGGGACAGGGGACAGGGAACGGGGGACAGGTGGGGTTCTCGCGGGGGCGCAGGTTAGAGCAAGAATGACTGGCAACAGGCGCATACCGAGGTATCATGCAGCGCCCACGCCCGTCCCGCGCACCATCTCTTCGCGCCGAATTCAAATGAGTAAAAGTAGCTATCGCGATCTACTCGTGTGGCAAAAGGCCCGCGTTCTGGCCAAAGACATCTACATCCTGACGCGGAGATTTCCGCGCACTGAGACCTTCGGCATCGTTTCCCAGATGCGACGGAGCGCAATCTCGATCGCTTGCAACATCGCCGAAGGTCAGGGCCGCTGGACCCGGCCGGACTACCGGCGTTTCCTGCTGATTGCGCGCGGCTCGACGTTTGAGCTCGAAACACAGATCATCATCGCCGCTGACATCGGATACATTGAAGATCCGGAAGCGCTGATCGAGCGAACCAGTGAAATCGCGCGGATGCTGAACGGATTGCTCAAATACCTGGCCAAGGTGCAGCGAAAACCACCTGTCCCCCGTTCCCTGCGCCCTGTCCCCTAATAAACAAAAAACAACTCGTTCTGCCGCACAAACGCATTCCGCAGCAACAAGTTGTACGGCCGCTGCGACTTGTACGTCATCAGCACCGTCGACTTCACCTGCTGCACGTGCGGGGAGAGCGGGTACGTCGCCCAGGCGAACGATCGCATGCGCAGCGGGGGCATGAGCGGCCGGCGCGGGGTGGAGACGAGATTGCGCGCGATGCGGCCGCTATGCACGAGATAGCCGAGGCGTTGCGGGTGGATGCCCAGCTCCTCGATCGCATCGTCGACGATCTCGGCGGCGGCGGCGTGATCGGCGTGCTGGTCGAACGGCACCGGGGCGATCACCATCGTTGGCTGCGTCAACTCCAGCACCTGGCGCATGTCGCTCATCAGGCTCCCGAAGCTGTACGGCGCGCCCGGCGTGAGCGCGGTGTCGTACGGCACGGCGTGCTTGCGCGTCCCCTCGGAGCGCACCACCGCGTTGGGATGCTCGATCATCGTGCGCAGGCCGCGGTCCGGGTAGCCGAGGATGAAAAAGCGTTCGGGGGCGATGCCGAGGAGCCGCATCGCGTGCGAGGCCTCCGCGATGCGCGCTTCGCCCACCGAGAGGAAATTCGACGCCGTCGGCTCCAGCGTCTTGTGCATCAGCCGCGCGGAGAAGCGGTTGCAGTCGCCCGCGGTCAGGAACACCACGTACACCTCGGCGCCGTTGGCGATGGAGTCGAGCGCATAGCCGCCCGCCCCGATGGCCTCGTCGTCGATGTGCGGCGCCACGATCAGCACCCGCTCGTGCCGCCCTGCGGCGTGCAGCATCGGGTACGCGGCAGAGCGCGGGCGCGCGGGCGAGGGCGTCAGCAGCAAAGTCATGGCGAACGCTAGATACGTGAACACGGGGGAACCGACCGCGATTGTAACAGCCAATCACGCCATCTCACGTTGCGCGGCGGCAACGATCTCCGCGACGCGGCGCTGCGTTTCCGCGTCTCGCTTGGCGTTCCCGCGAAGGGGCAGGAGCCGTTCGTTCAGCGAAACCGCGCGAACGCGTCTGCCGACGTGCACGCGAGCACGTGCTTTCCTTTGAACCGGCGCCGGAAGCGATGCACCGTGACGCGGTCGCTGACGAACGCCGCGAATCCGAGCAAGAGCACGACCGCCGCGAACAGCGAAAAACATCCTGAGACAACGCGGCCGAAGATTTCCACCGCTTCTGATCCTAAGGTAGATTTACGGAACCATGACCAAGCTGACGATCAACGGCAAGGCGCACGAGGTCCACTCCGAGCCCGACACCCCGCTCCTGTGGGTGCTGCGCGACGAACTGGCCATGACCGGGACGAAATTCGGCTGCGGCCGCGGCTTCTGCGGCTCGTGCACCGTGCTGGCGAACGGAGAGCCGATCCGCTCCTGCAGCACGGCGCTCCAGAACGTGGCGGGGAAGAAGATCCTCACCATCGAAGGGCTCTCGCCAAACGGCGCGCATCCGTTGCAGCGCGCCTGGCAGGCGGAGAACGTCCCGCAGTGCGGCTACTGCCAGGCCGGGCAGATCATGTCCGCCGCGGCGCTGCTCATGAAGAACAAGAAGCCGACCGACGAACAGATCGACGACGCCATGGGCGGCAATCTCTGTCGATGCGGAACGTACCAGCGCATCCGGCGGGCCATTCATCGCGCGGCGGAGGAGGTCTAGCGATGAACATCGTCAAAGTCTCCCGCCGCGACTTCGTCAAGCTCACCTCCGCCGCCTCGGCCGGCCTCGTGCTCGGCCTGCAGTTCCCGCGCAGCGCCCGCGCCGCCGAGGGCGCGCCGTTTCCCCTCGGCACGTTCGTCGAAGTCGGCACGGACGGCATCGTCACCATCTACGTCTCCAAGTCCGACATGGGCCAGGGCGTGCGCACCGCGATGCCGATGATCGTCGCCGAGGAGATGGATGCGAATTGGAAGAACGTGCGCATCCGTCAGGCCGACCTCGATAAGAAATACGGCCGCATGGGCACGGGCGGCAGCAGCAGCGTGCGCACCATGTGGACTCCGCTGCGCCAGGCCGGCGCCGCCGCGCGGGCCATGCTCGTCAGCGCCGCGGCCGCGAAGTGGAGCGTCGACCCGAAGGAGATCACCGTCAGCAAGGGCGTCGTCGCGCACGGCGCGAAGAAGGCGACGTTCGGCGAGCTCGCCGAGGCCGCGGCGAAGGTGGCGGTGCCGAAAGAGGTGACGCTCAAGGATCCGGCGAAATTCACCATCGTCGGCAAGAAAGCGAACCGCCTCGACAACCCCGACCTCGTCGTCGGCAAAGCCCACTACGGCATCGACGTACGCGTGCCGGGGATGCTCTACGCGACGGTGCTGCGCGCGCCGGTGTTCGGCGCCAAGGTGGCGAGCGTCGATGACACGAAAGCGAAGGCGGTACCGGGCGTGAAGCACATCGTGCGCCTCGAGCCGCACGGCAACGAGGCGCCGTGGGCAGGCGTCGGCGTCATTGCCACGTCGACCTGGGCGGCGATGAAAGGCCGCGACGCGCTCGAAGTCAAGTGGGACAAGACCGGCGACGAGACCAGCGCGAAGCTCAGCGCGGCGATGCTCGCGGCGGTCGCCGGCGGCGGCAATCCCAAACGCATTCGCAACGACGGCGACGTCGACGCCGCGCTCTCCTCGGCCGCGAAAACGCTCGAGGCGACGTACGAAGTGCCGTACCTCGCGCACGCCACCATGGAGCCGATGAACGCCACCGCAAGCTACACCGCGGACGGCCTGGAGCTGTGGCTGCCGACGCAGTTCGCCGACTGGAACGCCGGCGCCGCCGGCGGCGCGGCCGGCACGAAGAACGTGAAGGTTCACGTCACGCTCTTAGGCGGCGGCTTCGGACGCCGCGCCTTCCCCGACTTCGCCATCGAGGCGGCGCTGCTCTCGAAGGCCGCCGGCGCGCCGGTGAAGGTGCAGTGGACGCGCGAAGACGACATGCAGCACGACTTCTATCGCCCGGCGAGCGTCCACCGCGTCGTCGCCGCGCTCGACGCCCACGGCAAGATCGCCGCGTGGCATCACCGCATGGCCGGCCCGGCCATCAACTCGTGGATGGGGCAGGGCGACCCGGCGGAGAGCGAAGTCTTCGACAAGGAGCAGCTCCCGCCGATCGCCAACGCCCGCCTCGAGTTCGCCAACGTCGACTCCGTCGTGCCGCGCGGCTGGTGGCGCTCGGTGGAGAACACGTTCAACGCCTTCGCCGTGCAGTCGATGATGGACGAGCTGGCGCACGCAGCGGGCAAAGACCCGATCGAGTTCCAGCTCTCGCTGATCCCGGCCGGCTACAAGGTCGAGGAGAAGGGCGTCGTCACGTACGACGCCGACCGCCTGCGCCGCGTGATCGAGCTGGCGCGCGAGAAATCCCGCTGGGGCAAGCCGCTGCCGGCCGGCCGCGCGCGCGGCTTCGCGGCGTGGTATTCGTTCCACTCCTACGTCGCCGAGGTCGCGGAAGTGTCGCTCGACAAGAACGGCGTGCCGCGCGTGCACCGCGTCGTCACGGCCATCGACTGCGGCATCCCGGTCAATCCCGACGGCGTGGCCGCGCAGGTCGAGGGGGCGATCGTCTACGGCCTCACCGCCGCGCTGCAGGGGGCGATCACGATCGAAGGCGGCGCCGTGCAGCAGTCGAACTTCCACGACTATCCGCTGCTGACGATCGATCGGATGCCCGTGGTGGAGACGCACATCGTCCCCAGCACCGCCGCGCCGACCGGCACCGGCGAGCCGGGAACGCCGCCGATCGCGCCGGCGGTGACGAATGCGATGTTCGTGTTGACGGGGAAGAGAGTGCGGAAGTTGCCGATAGTTGCGTGAGGTTCTTAGGTTCTTAGGTTGTTATGATCTTAAGAACCTAACAACGTAACAACCTCTCTCATGCACGAGATCGACAAAACCCTCGCCGCCGTCCGCCGCGTCGCCGATGACGGAAAGCGCGGCATCCTCGTCACCATCGTCGGCACGCGCGGCTCGACGTACCGGCGCGCCGGCGCGCGCGCGGTGATCAGCGAGCTCGGGGAGTCGTTCGGCACGCTGAGCGGCGGCTGCCTCGAGCGCGATCTCGCCGAGCGCGCGCGCGGATGGCTCGGCGATCCGAAGCCGCGCCTCTTCACCTACGACACGACGAAGACGACGGACGTGGTCTTCGGCCTTGGACTGGGATGCCGCGGCGTAATCGACGTGCTGATCGAGCCGTTCGACGCGGCGAATCTCCCGCGCCTGGCGCGCGAGTTCCGCTGGAACGGCCGCGAGCCGGTGGCGTGGACGACGGCGCTCGACGGCCGCGAGCTGCTCGTCGAGGTCATTCGGCCCGAGCGCGCCATCGCCATCTTCGGCGGCGGCGCGGACGTCGAGCCGGTGGCGCGCATGGCCGAGCAGCTCGGCTGGCGCGCGGCAGTGATCTCGCCGAAGGACATGCATCCCGAGTCGGTGAAGGAAAAAGTCGACCTCGGCGCGTTCGACGCCGCGGTGGTGATGACGCACCATTTCCTGCACGACCTGGCGCTGCTGTCGGCCGTTCTGCCGAGCCCGATCCCCTACGTCGGCCTCCTCGGCCCGAAGTCGCGCGGCGACGAGTTGCTCGCCCAACTCGGCGCGGCGCGCTCGGAGCGGATCCACTCGCCCATCGGCCTCGACCTCGGCGGCGAGACCCCCGAGGAGATCGCGTTGGCCATCGTCGCGGAGATCCAGGCCGTGCTGAACCAGCGCGACGGCAAGTCGCTGCGCGCCCTCGACGGCCCGATCCACGAGACCACGGTTTCGTCGTGCGCGTGACGATCGTGATCCTGGCCGCGGGCGCCTCGAAGCGCCTCGGATATCCGAAGCAGCTCGTCGTCGTGGAGGGGGAGACGTTGCTGGCGCGCGCGTACCGCATCGCCTCTGCGGTTGCGCCGACCATCGTGGTGACGCGCCGCGAGCTCGCCTTCGGCAATGCGCTGATCAACGAGCACGCCGAGGAGGGGATGGCCTCGTCGATCCGCCTCGGCGTCGGCGCCTGCGACGGCGACGTGCTGCTGATGACCTGCGATCAGCCGCACGTGACCTCGGCGCATCTGCGCGCCCTGATCGAGGCGAACGCGCCGATCGCCGCCACCGCCTACGCGGACATCGCCGGCGTGCCGGCGTTTTTCTCCGCTCGCTTTCGCGACGAGCTGCTCGCGCTGCGCGGCGACGTCGGCGCGCGCAGCGTGATCGAGCGGTACCGCGACGCGGTGGTGGCGATTCCCTTGCCCGAGGCGGAGCTCGACGTCGACGTCCCGCCCTGAAGCCCTCCCCTCCCGCGCCCCCTCCCGGTCCATCCTGCCGCTTGGTGCGGACGGCTGTCACAATGCCCTTCCGGGGGCGCGCTTTCGCAACGACGGGAGGCGTATCACATGCGAAAGTCCCTGCTGCTCTTTTCACTTCTGGCCGTGCTCGCGGCGCCGGCGATGGCCGCTCCGCGCGACGATGATCCCCGTGGACCGCGGGATACCGTCAGGCGCATCGTGCTCATGCTCGAGCGGCTCGTCCACGCGTTCGATGATCCGATCGTGGTCGGCCCGCCGAAGCCGTAGCTGTTGATCCGTGGCAGGTGTGACGGGCACCTGCTCACGGTTCGCGGTTGCTCTCGGCGACGCGTTCGCGCGCGAGCGCGAGCAGCCGCTCCGCGACTTCGAGCTCCAGGAGAATGTACTCCTGCCCGCTCTTGTCTCGTGCCCGCCGCCCGCCGCGGTGGCGGACCTTGGCAATCTCGGTGCTGGCGAACGCGATGACTTCGGAGTCCGTCATCGCCCCCTCACATCAGGAACTCCGCGCCGGGCGGCGGTGTGAACTTCACCGGCGTTTGCTTGGCGTTGCGCTCGATGAAGTTGCGGACGTAGTCCGCGATCTCATAGGTGAGCGCATCGCGGGTCGCCACCCGACGCAGGCAGTCGCAGGCCTCGGCGGCGAATCGGCGGCGCAGCGTCGAGTCCGACGTGCCGACCGTCATCGCCACCCGGGCCACGCCTTCCGCATCGGCCCGTACGTCGGCGCATTCGTCAGCGGCGAGCGCCGCGGCGATGTAATCGAGCCGCAGCACGCACCACAGATCGAACAGCTCCGCTCGGAATACGATCTCGGCTGCCCGCGTGAACTCGTCCTTCACTTCATCGAAGTGCCCCATCCCGGCGATTGCGCGGGCTGCCACGTGCGCCGCTCGCGCTGCGTCGATCGTCTCGCCACGTTCGGAGTGAAGGTGCTCTGCAATGCGTGCATGGTCGAGCGCGTCTCCGAATCCCCCCAGCTGAACGTAGCACCACGCGAGGAGAGCGTGCGCCATGGCCGCGTCGTGCGTCGTTCCTCCGGCCTCCAGAATCTCCTCGACGACGCCACAAAGCAGCGGAACGGCGGCTTCGAAACGATCCATCACCGCGAGCGCGTACGCCTTCGTGTGGCGGGCGATCACCGCTCGCCGCGAGTCGCCGCACACGTCGAGAACCGCCGCCGCGGATTCGGCGAGATGAATGGCCTCATCGAACTTCGCGAGGTCCGGCTCGACGTAGACGATCGCGGCGCACAGCGACAGCGTGGCCCGGTATTGCTCCCGGTGCTCGGTTGCGTCCGCCACGGACCATGCCCGGGCAAGCACGCTCAGCGCCTCGTCGAGCCTGCCGACGTCGCGCAGGAGTGACGAGTGCAGCTTCAACACCTCGAAGCGCAATTCCGGCGCGGGAGGCCGGTCCGCCGCGATCATCGCGTCGCAAATGCTGACAGCCGCGCTGGAGAGGTTGAGCGCCTGGCGCGGCTTCGAGCCGGAGGACTCTTCGGCACGGCGAAGGAGATCGCGGACGACGACGGAGCGGTGCAGGTGTGCGTTGCGCGAGTCGAGGAACATCGAGCTCCACCGATGCTCCGGCGCGTCCGCGAACAGGGCATCGACCTCGGCCCGCACGGCGGCTTCGAGCTCGCTGGTGTCGTTGAAGGCGTCCACAGCCTCGGTCGCGGCATCGACGAACGCCCGGCACTTCCCGCACTCGCGGAGATGGGGCACGTGCTCGCCGTCCGCGATCAGTTGCAGCAGCTTCGACGGATGAGGGCATTCGCTCATTTCGGCTTCCGCTTCGCCCTCTCCTCCAGAAAGGCGATGACCGCCTCGACTTCGCGCTCGCCGATCTCCAGGAGACGCGTGATGGCTCGCCGCCGCGTGAACGAGATCGCCTGCTGCGCGACCAGCGCCGCGAGGCGGCGGGGATCGAGCTCGCTCGCCCGCAGACCGAACGCCGCGGCGATCTTCTCGACGGTTTCGGTGCTCGGTTTGGTCGCCCCGCGCTCGAGATTCGAGACCGATGTGACGGTGATGTCGGCCTCGCGCGCGAGCTTCTCTTGCGTCCATCCGCGTGCGTCGCGGAGCTGGCGAACCAAGCCGCCGAAGTCACTCGGCCGCTGCGGAGGCAACTGCACGGACGATAGCATGGCGACCCGTCCGGCAATAATGCGTGACTTCCACTACCAAGGTCAAGCGCTCTGTTTCTTCAAACAATCTTGAATCCATTTGAAGCCGCTGCTAGGCTTCCGGAGCGCACGGAACCGGCAGCGGCGCGCCCGTTGGTGACGGGCCAAGCGGGCGCGCCGCGCCCTGCATATGCGCGGACGGCGTCGAAGCGTGGGGGCACGCTTCCGCGTGTTGATTGCCTCGCGCTGTTCGCGTGAGCGGCATTCTAGCGGATGCTACCAAGCCGCGCGGCGTTGAAATGCTATCGTCGTCCGCGCAGATGCCTCCGCGGCGGCCGAGTGACTTCGGCGGCTTGGTTCGCCAGCTCCGCGACGCGCGCGGATGGACGCAAGAGACGCTTGCGCGCGAGGCTGAGATCACCGTCACCTCGGTGTCGAACCTCGAGCGCGGGGCGACGAAACCGAGCACGGCCACGGTCGAGAAGATCGCCGCGGCCTTCGATCTGCGGCCCGGCGAGCTCGATCCCCGCCGCCTCGCGGCACTGGTCGCGCAGCGGGCGATCTCGTTCACGCGGCGGCGGGCCATCGCGCGCCTCCTGGAGATCGGCGAGCGCGAAGTCGAGGCGGTCATCGCCTTTCTGGAGGAGAGGACGAAGCGGGAGCCGACGTGAGGCGCGTGCGCAGGCGCCGGAGACTCAAAAGGCGTACCGCAGTTGCACCGTCACCGTGTGCCCGTCCGTATTCGGACTGAAGCCCGACTCCGCCGCCGCCACCCGGTCCCCCGTCACCTGCACGAACTCCGCGCCGAGGCGGACGTGGTCGTTCACGTCGTGCAGCCAGGCGAAGAGCCAGGAGCGGCCGTGCTCCGTGTTCGTCTCCGCGGGGGCGTGGTCGCGGTCCGTCGTCGAGAAGCCGTCGTAGCGCGCGGAGAAGCGCTCGCGGCCGACCTTGTGCGAGAGCAGCACGTACCAGGCGTCGAAGTCGGCGTCGACGAAGATCGGCGGCGCGCCCATGCCCGTTTTCCCGCGCATGTACTCCGCCAGAACCGTCGTCGGCGACGTCGTGCCGGCCTGCGCCGACACCACGTCGAAGCGCGTCTTCCACGCATACTCGTCGCGGTACTCCTTGCGGTCGCCGCGGTTGTCGAAGTGCGTGAGCTGCACCATGGCCCGCTCCGGCAACTGCACGCGCAGGCGTCCCGCGTAGCCGGTGCGCTTGTCGAGATCCGTCTCGAACGGCACCGTGCCGTCGGTGCGCTGATCGGCGAAGCCGGTCTTGAGCGACGTGAGCGGCGGCAGCGGCAACACCTCGTTGTACACCGTCAGCCGGTTGCCGACCGTCCAGCCGCGCCACGCCAGGAGCGCGCCGGCGGTGTCGTTGTTGCGGAACGCCGTCGCCCCCGCGGTCACGTAGAAGCTCGGCTTCCACTGCAGGTCGACCCCGACGGGGCGCACCTCCTCGCCGATCCAGGTATTGAGCGCGGAGAACGAGATCGTGTACGGCGACGACCAGAGCGGCCCGGTGTTCTCGCGCGACGTGCCGAGGAAGAACTGGCCGGCGCGGAGCTGGAAGTGCTCGTTGTGCAGCTCGACGTAGGCGTCGACCAGGCCGGCGCGCTCGCCGGCGTAGCGCGACGGCTCGCGGCGCGCCAACCCTGAGGCGTGCGCGGTGAGCCACGACGTCGGATTCCAATCGACCCCGACGTGCGCCGTGGCCAGGAATCCGTTGCGGTCGCCGCCGGCGTCGAGGCGGCCGAAGCCCCCCTCCAGCCACGACGTCGGTCCGCTCGCATTCACGCCGCTCGCCGTGAGGAATCCGTTGACGTTGACTGTTTGCTGAGCTTGCGCCGCGACGGCGAATGCCGCATGCAGGATGCAGAATGCAGAGACGACGCGCAGAACGATTCTGCATTCTGCATTTCGCATTCTGCATTCCGTCAGAGCGACGTACGTGGATCGCGCCAAAGTCCAACCTGCTTGCGCCCGTAGTCTATCGCCACGAGAAATTTCGATAAAAGCCGATTTCCCGCTCGCGCCTGCGTCACGTCGGCGAACAACACGTCGACCTTGCCGAAGTCCGTGCCGCCGATGACGACGTGCGCCGCGCGCCGTCCCGCCGCCGCGTTGCCGCGCGGGAGCACCAGCGTGTCGGGCGACGCCGTGTCGACGACGGCCGGGATCGTGCGTCCGTCGACGCTGGCGTCGATCATCGGCTCCGCGGCGAAGCGGAACACCGTCATCTGCGCGCGCTCGATGCCGAGACGGCTGAACGTCAGGAGGCCGGTGCGGTAGTCGATGGTGATCGAGTGGCTGCCCCACACGTCCGCGCCGACGATGGCGTCGCCGACGCCGTGGAGCTCCGTCACCACCGGCACGAACTGCAGCGCCTCGCGCTGGTTGAGCCGCAGCGCGTGCGGCGAGCTCTTGGGGAGCGCGGGCGCGTAACCCGCATCGAGGAGCGTGCGCTGTTCGCCCGTGCCGAGCAGAAACAGGCCGGGGCGGCCGTCGATCGTCACCGACGACAGCACGATCAGATTTTTCCGGAGCGTGAACGCCACGTTCACTTCCGCGCCGACCGGCTCGTCCTTCCACGGAACGCGCAGCGAGCAGGCGGCGAGGAGCAACGTTGCGGCCAGGAGCTTTTTCGAGTACATACCGTCGCCGCTGCAACTAGGAGGCCTCAAAGAAATGCCCACCCTCAGTGAATTCAAGAATGAGCCGCTGACGGACTTTAGCAAACCGGAGAACAAAGCGGCCATGGAGGCGGCGCTGCAAAAGGTGCGCGCCGAATTCGGGACGGAGTATCCGATCGTCATCGGCGGCGAGCGCATCACCGGCCTCCCGACGTTCGAGTCGATCAATCCCGCGCACAAGGACCAGCTCCTGGGCCGCTTCCAGCGCGGCTCGCGCGCGCACGTCGAGCAGGCCATCGACGCGGCGTGGAAGCGCTTCGAGTCATGGAAGCGCGCGCCGGTCGAGGAGCGCGCCGGCCTCCTGGTCAAGGCCGCGGCGCTGATGCGCGAGCGGAAGCACGAGTTCTCCGCGACGATGATCTACGAGGTCGGCAAGACCTGGCCCGAGGCCGACGCCGACACCGCCGAGGCCATCGACTTCCTCGAGTTCTACGCGCGCGAGGCCTACCGCTACGCCGGCGAGCAGCCGATCACGAAGATCGCGGGCGAGGAGAACGAGCTGGTCTACATCCCGTTAGGCGTCGGCGCGGTCATCCCGCCGTGGAACTTTCCGCTGGCCATCATGGCCGGCATGACCTCGGCCGGCGCCGTGACCGGCAACTGCGTCGTGCTCAAGCCATCGTCGGATTCGCCGTGGATCGCCTGGCGCTTCTTCGCCCTGCTCGAGGAAGCGGGCATGCCGCCCGGCGTCGTCAACTTCGTGAGCGGCGGCGGCGGCGAGGTCGGCGATCCACTGATCACCCATCCGCGCATCCGCTTCATCTCCTTCACGGGATCGAAGGAAGTCGGCCTGCACATCAACGAAGCCGCGGCGAAGCCGCAGAAGGGGCAGCTCTGGATCAAGCGCGTGGTGGCGGAGATGGGCGGCAAGGACGCGATCATCGTCGACCGCGACACGAAGGATCTCGACGACGCCGCGACCGCCGTGGTGGCCTCGGCGTTCGGATTCCAGGGGCAGAAGTGCTCGGCGTGCTCGCGCCTCATCGTCGACGAGGCCATCTTCGACCGCTTCGTGCCGAAGGTGGTGGAGAAGACCAAGGCGCTGCGCATCGGCCCGCCCGAGAGCGGAGACTCGCAGATCGGCCCGGTGGTGAACGAGTCGGCGATGAAGAAGATCAAGGAGTACATCGACAAGGGGTCGTCGGAGGGGCAGCTCCTCGCCGGCGGCAACGTGCGCGCGGATGAGGGATTCTTCATCGAGCCGACGGTGATCGGTCCGGTGGCCGAGGATTCGACGATCGCGCAGGAGGAGATCTTCGGCCCGGTGCTGGCGGTGATCAAAGCGAAGGACTTCGACGACGCGCTGCGCATCGCCAACGACACGGAGTTCGGCCTCACCGGCGCGGTGTTCACCGACGATGAGGAGAAGATCCGCCGCGCGCAGGAGGAGTTCTTCGTCGGCAATCTCTACGTGAACCGCAAGTGCACCGGCGCGCTCGTCGGCGTACACCCGTTCGGCGGCTTCAACATGTCCGGCACGGACTCCAAAGCCGGCGGCCGCGACTACCTCGGCCTGTTTCTGCAGGCGAAGGCGATCGCGCGGAAGAAGAAGCCGGGGCAGACGATGCGCGAGGGGGTGGGGGAGTAGGTCGCCCCCTCTCCGGCCAGGGCGCCGAGGCCTCGCAGCATTGCTCCACCCCCGTGTGTCCATGCTGCACGGGCCGTGCAGCAATGCACCACAGCCCGTGTGTCCATGCTGCAAGGCCGTGTAGCAATGCGCCACGCCCCGTGTGTCCATGCTGCAAGGCCGTGTAGCAATGCACCACGCCCCGTGTGTCCATGCTGCAAGGCCGCGGAGCAATGCACCACGCCCCGTGTGTCCATGCGCCAAGGCCGCGGAGCATTGCTACACGGCCCGTGTGTCCATGCGCCAAGGCCGTGGCGCATTGCTACACGGCCCGTGTGTCCATGCGCCAAGGCCGTGGCGCAATGCACCACGCCCCGTGGCGCAATGCACCACACCCCGTGTGTCCATGCTGCAAGGCCGTGGCGCAATGCACCACGCCCCGTGTGTCCATGCTGAGAGGCCGTGGGGGCTTCCCGGTGATGCGCGGCGTCGAATCCGCACATCGGCAGGATCGTGCAAAACATTGGAAGGATCGTCCAACGGTTCGACCACTCAGCGGCGTTATCTCTGGTGCCGGTGAAACAGGAAGGACGATTCATGCACGAGAACGAGCAAATAACCACGAACAGACGAGATAACGGAGCCATCAGTCGCCGCGGCTTCGTGGCCAATGCTGCCCTGATCGGCGCGGGATTCGCGGTCGCCCCCCTGCTCGGGTGCGACAACGAGCGTCCTACACGCGAGAACAGCGGCCCGACAAAGGCAGCAGGAGGCAACAACGTGGAAACGCGACCCATCGGAACACGAAACCTCGGCGCCTTGGAAGTCTCGGCGCTGGGACACGGATGCATGAGCATCAGCGCCAACTACGGTCCGCCCGCCGGCAGAAGCCAGGGCATCAACGTCATTCGCGCCGCGCACGAAAAAGGCGTCACGTTCTTCGACACCGCCGAAGTCTACGGCCCCTATACGAGTGAAGAGCTCGTGGGAGAAGCGCTCGCGCCGATCCGCGACAAAGTCCGCATCGCAACGAAATTCGGGTTCAACCTCGAAGCCGGTGGACTCAACAGTCGGCCGGAGCACATCAGGAAAGTCGTCGAAGGCTCCCTGAAGCGCCTCCGAACCGACCGCATCGATCTTTACTACCAGCACCGCGTCGATCCGAACGTGCCGATCGAAGACGTGGCGGGCGCGGTCAAGGAGCTCATCGCCGCGGGCAAAGTCCTGCACTTCGGTATGTCTGAAGCGAGTGCCGCAACGATCCGCCGCGCGCATGCCGTGCAACCCGTGACCGCAATCCAAACCGAGTACTCGCTCATGGAACGCGGCGTGGAGAACAACGGCGTGCTGGCCGTCTGCGAAGAGCTGGGAATCGGCTTTGTCCCATGGGGGCCGGTGGGAATGGGTTATCTCACCGGGAAGATCAATGCTCGTACGAAGCTCGATCCGAAAACCGATCTTCGCAGCGGCTTCGATCGCTTCTCCCCTGAAAACATCGCGGCGAACATGCCGTTTGTCGAGCTGCTGAAGCGGGTTGCCGAGAAGAAGAACGCAACGCCTGCTCAGATCGCACTGGCATGGCTTCTGGCGCAGAAACCGTGGATCGTCCCGATCCCGGGCACGCGCAACATCGATCACCTGACTGAGAACCTCGCCGCGGCGCATGTCGAGCTAACCGCTGCCGACCTGCGCGAGATCGAAACGGCCTCGGCGGCGATCGAAGTGCATGGCGGGCGGATGAGCGAAAAGGACATGAAGGTCGTGGACAAATGAGAGACGACGTGAACAACAACAGGAAGGTCTGGTTCATCACCGGCGCCGGCCGTGGCCTGGGCGCTGATATTGCGCGAGCGGTGCTCGCTGCCGGGCATGCGGTTGTGGCCACGGGCCGCGACACCGATCGCATCGCCGCAGCACTCGGCCACTCCGAGAACCTGCTGCCGGTCAAGCTGGACGTCACGAGCCGCGCCGACGCGGAAGCGGCAGCGCGCGTCGCCGTGGCCCGGTTCGGACGCGTCGACGTGCTGGTCAACAACGCCGCGAGCTTCTACGCGGGCTATTTCGAGGAGCTGACGCCGGAACAGGTCGACCGGCAGTTGGCCGTGAGCCTCATCGGCCCGATGAACGTCACCCGCGCGGTCCTGCCGGTGATGCGGCAGCAGCGCTCGGGACACATCATCTCCATCTCGTCGTCGGCAGGTCTCGCTGCCGGGTTCGACTTCGTTTCCGCCTACGCCGCGTCGAAGTTCGGTCTCGAAGGTTGGATGGAGTCGCTGCATGCCGAGGTCGCGCCGTTCGGCATCGCCACGACGATCGTCAATCCGGGATTCTTCCGCACCGAGCTGCTCACCGAGCAATCGACGAACTACGCCGAGCCGTCCGTTGCGGACTACGACGAGCGCAGAGGACCGCTGCTCGAATACTGGAAGAGCCAGAACGGCCGGCAATCAGGTGATCCCGCGAAGCTCGCGCGAGCGCTCGTGACCATCGCCAGTGAGGAACCAAGGCCGCGCCGCTTCATCGCCGGCGCCGACGCCATCGCGACGACGGAGCAGAAAATCGCCGACCTGCAGGCGCAGATCGAGGCGTATCGTGAACTGTCGGCGTCTCTCGATTTCGATCGCGAGCCGGCGGCGCCCGCAAAGTAGAAGACGACTATGCGCCTGAGGCAGAGCTCCGACCTTGCGACGCTGGCGAAGTTGATCGCCGCGCTCGCTCCGTTCGAGGGGACGTTCGAGCTCCGCGTCCCCGGCGTCCGCGTGGCGAGGGTGTCGCGGACGAATCAGGAACCGATCCATTACGTGCAGCGGTCGACGTTGTGCATCGTGGCGCAGGGCGCAAAGATCGTGATGATCGGCGGCGACACCTACGGTTACGAAGCCGGCCAGATGGCCGTGTACTCGATCGACGTCCCGATGGCCGGCCGCGTGACGCGGGGCAGCGTCTCTGAACCGTACCTCTTGCTGATGCTCGATCTCGACGCGGAGAAGATCGCGGAGCTGGCGCCGAAAGTGTTCCCGCACGGCGTGCCGCAACCGCGAGACACTCACTCGTTGTATGTCGGCGAGGCGGACACGAACATCGTCGACGCGGCCACGAGACTCCTCGAGCTGATGGCGCAACCCGCCGATGCAGAGCTTCTCGCGCCACTCGTGCGCGACGAGATTCTGATCCGCCTGCTCCGCAGTCCCCTCGGCGGCCGCGTCGTGCAGATTGGCCAGGCCGGATCGAGCGTGCAGCGAATCGCCAGCGCCGTGTCGCGGCTGCGCGCGAACTTCGACCAGACCGTGAACATCGAAGAGCTGGCGAAGTTGGTGAACATGAGCGTCACGTCGTTTCACCGGCAATTCAAAGCCATCACGGGCATGAGCCCGCTGCAGTATCAGAAAACGCTCCGGCTGCAGGAAGCGAGACGGCTGATGCTGGCGACGATGATCGATGCCGGCAGTGCCGGCCGGCGCGTCGGGTACGGGAGCGCGTCTCAGTTCAGCCGCGAATACAACCGCTTCTTCGGGAGGGCGCCTGCGAAAGACGTCAACCGCTTGCGCGAAGAGGGTCTGAGGACGGCAGGCGCGCCCGAATAGCCGGCGCTCGACCGGTCAAACGCGCGCCTCGAGTGTCGAGCGACGGCGACGAGCGCTTGCCACGCCGCAGGCGATCCTTCGCTACCTCGAGGTCCGGCTCTGGCTCGCAACCGAGTCCGTTGACGGGCGACCGCCGCTGCGGGGAGCGAAGCGAGCGTTCTCGTGACGATGCGCGAGGGGGTGGGGAGTCAGTGTCAGCGAACCGCGTATTGGTTCGCGCCTAAAAAGTGTAGCGAAATGTAGGGAACAGTGCCGATCACCCAACTATCGTGTGGAATGGGCGGAATGTAAAACAGCTCGCCAGCCTTCAGCTCGACGACGGTGCCATCATCGAATGCTGCGGTTGCGCGGCCGGATAACACGAGTCCTACGTGCTCGATCGTGCAGCGAGAGGCTTGGAGAGTGGGACCGACGTGTTCACTCCATTTCCAGCCTGGCTCATAAGTGGCTCGGCCGATCGTCATGCCAGCCAAGTGGATGATCTCGAATTTGCCCTTGTCGAATATTCGAGTCTCGTCCGGCGACTCGAAGCGCTTGAGAATGACCTCTGGGGCTTGCATCGCGTTTGCTCCGCTCACGCGCACCAAATTCTCGATTGTCCTTCGTACGATAATAGGTGCATGAGTGACTTCACGGTAGAGATCGAGCGCGAGGATGATGGCCGCTGGATCGGAGAAGTTCTCGACCTCCCAGGGGTTCTCGCGTACGGCACAACGCGCGATGAGGCAGTGGCGAAGGCCAAGGCACTGGCATTTCGTGTTCTCGCCGATCGCTTGGAACACGGCGAAATTGTGCCTGAGCTCGATGGCGTGTTCGCGGTTCACCGAGTGAGCCCAGAAAGACACGTCTGATTGTTTTTTGTGGGCGCGACGAGGAAGGGGAGGATCGTGCCGCGATGACCCTCCCCCCGAGAAAACTAATCGAGCTTGAAGTTCACCGTCAGATTGAAGATGACGTCCACCGGCTGGCCGTTCATCGTGCCGGGCTTGAACTTCCACTGCTTCACCGCCTCGACGGCGCTCTCGCTCATCCCCATCGGCAGGCCCTTGATCACCTTCACCTGCTCCACGTCGCCGTTCTTGTTGATGATCGCCTCGACGATGACCATGCCGGCGATGCGCGCCTTGCGGGCCATGTCGGGATATTGCGGATCGATGCGGTGCTGAACGACCGGCGCCTTCACGTCGCCGCCGACGCGCAGCGGTCCTTCCGGTTTCGGCGGCTCGGGTGCCGGTGCCGGTGCCGTGTCCGTTCCGGTTCCGCCGACCTGGCCGCCCGGCGTGCCGCCGACCTGGCCGCCGAGCTGTCCGCCCAGGACGCCGCCGACTTGGCCGCCGACCACCCCACCCTCCACGCCACCAACGACGCCGCCCGGCACGCCGCCGGCGACGCCGCCCGGCTCACCGGCCGGCTGATCGTTGCTCGTAGACGCCGGCGCCGTGTCGGTCGTCGCCACGGGCTGCACCTTCGGGAGCTCCTGCGGGATGACCTTCGGCTGCACGAACGTCGTCTTCGGCACGATCGTCGGTTTCACCACCGGCGTCGACTTCGGCGTCGAGCTGGCCGCGGGCGGTGGCGGGGGTGGAGGCGGCGGCGGTGCCGGCGCGTGGTTCGTGACGAACGCGCGGATGGCCCGGTCCTCGGCCGCGACCTTGTGCGTCGTCATGGCCCCCATGGCAACCACGAGGGCGATGATCGCGCCGTGCACGCCGAGGGAGGCGATCGAGCACTTCCAGCCTTTCCTCTTGCCATTGTGGAGCTTGCACGACTCGATGAGGTTGCTCTGCAGATCCATCCGGTTCCTCCTCCGTACACAGGTATTATTAGCAATACCGGAACCATGAATTTGCAGTTTTAGAATCAAATGTTTAGGGCGCAGCGCCCTGCTCCCTGCGACCTCCCGTACAATTCCGTCTTGTGCGCGCCTACCTGCTGCTCGGCTTGCTACTTCCGTTGGGCTGCGCCACAACGCCCTCCGACGCCGTTCGGGTCGTCGACAACCAGCTCTTCCGCGGCCGCACCCCCCTCACGCCGCGCTTCGCCGCCATCGACTCCTTCGACGTCTCGCGCGACCGCCGCGAGGTCGTTTTCTCGGCGAAGCGGACAACGAATTTCGACATCGGCCTCGTCTCGCTCGACGGCAGCGAGATCCACTGGGTACCCGAGGATCCGCGCGACGAGACGGCGGTGCAGTGGGCGCCGCGCGGCAACAAGATCAGCTACGTCGTGCGCGCCGCCGGCGGCGACGTCGTGCGCACGGTGCACATCCCCACCTCGATGCAGCTCACCGCCGACTTCCCCTACGCCTCGGTGCGCTCGCTGCGCTGGGCGCCCGACGGAGAGCGCTACTTCGTCGTCGTCACCAGCCCCGACGCTTCCGATCGCACGGAGTCGATGCGCTATGACGGCGAAGAGCGCCGCGTCGAGATCGCGCCGAAGGTCAAGCTCGACGTCGCCGTCGAGCCGCTGGCCGGTGGCATCGTCCTCCGCCCCGCGGCCATCCGCTACGGCGAGACGCTGCCGCTCGTCGTCTGGATCACGCCGCATCTCTACGCCTGGAGCGACGCCCGCGGGGCGCTGCTGCAGCGCGACCGCGTCGCCTGCGTCATCGTCGCGAAACAGCCCGACGACGCCTTCTGGCAGGCCGTGCGCGCCGTGCCGTGGATCGATGCCGCGAAGCCTTTAGTACAATCCGCCCCGGAATGACCGCCGACGAAACAGAGAAAAAGTCGACGCTTCGGGAGTACTACGAGGCGTTGCTCATCGCCATCATCTTCGTCAACTTCGCCCGCATCTTCGTCTTCCAGGCCTTCAAGATCCCCACCGGGTCGATGGAAGACAACCTCAAAGTGGGCGACCACATCATCGTCAACAAGTTCATCTACGGTCCGGTGCCGCAGCCGTGGCTGAAGTTCTTTCCGCTGCGCGACATCAAGCGCGGCGACATCATCGTCTTCCGCTTTCCGGAGCATCCCGAGACCGACTACGTCAAGCGCGTCGTGGGCATGCCGGGCGACACGCTCACAGTCCGCGACAAGAAGGTCTACATCAACGGCAAGCTCCTCCCCGAGCCGTACACCGTCTTCGAAGATCCGATGGTCTACCCGCAGCAGCCGGCGCTGCCGGAGCCGTTCCGATCCCGCGACCAGTTCGGGCCCTACATGGTGCCGGAGGGCCGCTACTTCGCCATGGGCGACAACCGCGACCGCTCCAGCGACTCGCGCTTCTGGGGGACCGTGCCGCGCTCGATGATCAAGGGGCGGGCCTTCATGGTGTACTGGTCGTGGGGACGGACGCCGCCGCAGAATCCCGACGCCACGACGGCCTCGAACGTCAAGGCGCTGCTCGACGTCGTCATCCACTTCTTCGGCGGCACGCGCTGGGAGCGGACGTTCTTCATCGTCGACAGCAAGTATCACTTCACGCCGAAAGACAGCGTCGGCGACAACGAGCTCGCGCCATGACCAACGAGGCAGACGCACCGGCCGATGAGGAGCAGCAGCCGGCTGCGGAAGCCGCCGACGCCGTCGTCGTCGACCGCGACGCGCACACGATCTCCCGCCGGCGCATTCCCGAGAACGTGCTGAAGGTGCTGTACCGCCTGCACCGCAGCGGCTACCGCGCCTATCTCTGCGGCGGAAGCGTGCGCGATCTGCTCACGAACCGCACGCCGAAGGACTTCGACGTGGCCACGGACGCGCATCCGATGGAGATCCGGCGCCTGTTTCGCAACAGCCGCATCATCGGCCGGCGCTTCCGCCTGGTGCACATCATCTTTCAGGACATGATCGTGGAGGTGTCGACGTTCCGCCGCGAGCCGGAGCGCGCGCCGGACGAGGGGGTCGATCTCCTGATCACCGACGACAACACCTTCGGCTCGCCGCTGCAGGACGCGCGGCGCCGCGACTTCACCATCAACGCGCTCTTCTACAACATCGCCGACTTCTCGGTGATCGACTACGTGGGCGGCCTCGCGGACATGGAGGAGAAGCGCGTGCGCGTGATCGGCGATCCCGACGTGCGCTTCCGCGAGGACCCGGTCCGGATGATGCGCGCCATCGAGTTCGCCTCGCGCCTCGGGTTTCAAATCGATCCGGCCACCTACGAGGCCGTGGTGCGGCACCGCAACGAGATCCTCAAAGCCTCGCCGCCGCGCGTGTCGGAGGAGATCCTGGAGCTGCTCCGCCGCGGCTGGTCGCGCGGCGCGTTCCGGCTGATGGTCGACGTGGGACTCCTGGAGCCCCTCTTGCCCGAGGTGTATCGGACGATCGCCGCCGACCGCGCGCCGTACTTCTGGAAAATGCTCGAGGTGCTCGACCGCACCGTGCAGGCCGGGCGGAAGATCTCGGACGCGGTGCTGCTGTCGGTGCTGCTCCTGCCGTGGATCACCGAGGAGCTGGAGACGGAGGAGGGGCGGCGACAGTCGATGCGCATCGGCGAGGTGATCGTGTTCATCCGCGAGCTGATCCAGCCGCTGGTGACGCGCATGGCCCTGTCGGCGGGGACGCGGCACCAGATCGAGCAGACGCTGGAGACGATGTGGCGGTTGTTGGAGCCGCCCGCCGACAAGCGGGCCTCGTTCCGCTTCGTCTTCCGCGAGCCGTTCAACGACGCGCTGGCGCTGCTGGAGCTCTACGCGCTGTCCTCCGGCCGGAACGTCGACGTGTTCCGGCAGTGGCAGTCCTTCGGCACCCGCGCCAAGCGCAGCGCCGAGGACGCCGCGCCGCCGCCGCGACGGCGGCGCCGGCGACGGGGGTAATCGCGCCGCGTATCATCCCCGCTAGACGAAGACGCAGGAGGGCGCACACCCGTCGTGCCGAAACGTCTGCCCGCGGATTGTCACTACCCGAGTGACGAGGAGCAATGCCGCCAACCGCACTTCGCACGCCAAAACCTGAGCCCGACCCGAAGACTTCGCCGCCGGCAAAGGCGAAGCCGGCCACGCCGGTTGCCCGCACCGGAAACGAAAAGGCGGCGGCTCTCCTCGGCGTCTACACCGCCGCGCGCGATGCGACGTACGTGGCGAGCAAGCCGTTTCAGGCCGTCTTCCCGACCCGCGAGGCTCTCGACTTCGCTCCCGGTCACCTGTTCCTGGAGCTCCTGGCGAAGGAGGTCGCCTATTCGAGTGGGCTGACGGGTCATTACCTCTACCGCGCCCGCTATTCGGACGAGCCGCAGCCGGCGAAGAAGAAGGTTGAGACAACGATCGAGCGTGCGGACGCCGCGCCGGCTACGACAAAGTACGTGGCCCGTCCCGACGCGACGTACGTGGCGGGCCGCAGCGAGAAAGAAATTGAGGGACTGCGTCGTCCGCCACAGTTCCGTCCGCACCCTGTCGGAAGCCGTTTCGCCACGCTGCCGATCGAGCCCGAGGTCGTCTCCGCGGAGATGCCGCTCATCTACAGAGTGATCCGAATGCCCGGCTCCGATGAGGAGAACAAGAAGCTCGGGTTGTCCGCGTACGCCCTCGTTCCGCTCCGAAGAGGGGACGCCCCGGCCATTCTGGCGTTCCGTGGGACGGATGCGTTTCCGGACCTCGTCACCGATCTTGGACCGGGTGGCGCCGGCGCGACTGCTTTCACTCCGCTGCGCGACAGAATCAAGACGACGCTGCGGATTCTGCGCACGGCAGGGAATGGGGTCATCGTCACCGGGCATAGCCTCGGAGGGGCGACCGCGCAGTTGACCACGGCCGCGTTTCCCGGCGACGTCAGCGCGTGCGTGACGTTCAATTCCCCCGGCATCGACGAGGCGACCCTTCGGCAATTCGAGCTCAATACGGCCAAGATGGCCGTCAAGCCGAAGGTTTCGCACTATGTGACGCGCGGCGATGTCGTTTCGCCCGTCGGCGAGACTCGGCTTCCCGGCGCGGTCACGATGTTCGACAGCGTCGCCACCAGGACACTGGAGACGTTGTATGTGAAGGGGATTCTCGATATTGCGGAGCGAGGACTCAAGCGGCTGAATCGCTTGATCAATGAACTGGCGGCGGGCAACCTGGAGCTCCGCATCGACGGCGCCCAATCATTCAATATGCGCCTCGAGATCGAAGCGTTGAAGAGGGTGGGAGAGGTCTTCAAGGAGCTTCACGGCGATCGGCTCCTTCCGGTCAGCGTCCCGATCGATCGAGGGACAAAAACCACGGCCTGGAAGACGCAGCCGCCGGTGGAGACGATCGGCATCGGCAGCATGGAAAAGGCTCGCCGAGCGATGGGGAAAGGGCTTTCCCGCGCGCTCGCTCTTCTTGCCAGCGACACGTTTTCGACGCTCATCCTCGCCAGCGTCGATCCGGTCATGCTGCTCGCGCTGCCGGGCTCCGTGGCGCGCGCTGCCGCTCCGCTGACAAACGAGCTGGTCAAGGCCATCGACGTTGCCGGCGGCCTTCGAGGCCTCGTGAAGCAGTTGCTCTACGTCGACCCGAAGAGCGGTCAAATCGCCTATTGGCTTCCGGAGCTCGTCGTGACCGCCCCGAAGAAGAAGTAAGGTGCGGGGCCGGCCTGGCAGCCAACCCCGCACCGCGAGCCTACTTTCGCATCGCGCTCCTGATGTACTCCCACACCTTCATGTCGAAGCCGAAGCGCTCCGCGGAGCCGGGCTCGTTTTGGTACATGTTCGCCACCGACTTCTCGATTCCGGCGTCGCCGCCGCTGAACTCACCAACCAGGGCCATCCAGCGCTGCGCCAGCGCCTGCACGCGCGGCGAGTGCACGTCCGTGCCGCGCTGCATCTCCTGGCGCACCTCCTCGATGAGGCGCGGCCACTCCTGCTGCACCTCCTCGATCCGCTCCGCGCCGAGCGTCTCGCCGCGCTTGCGGATCGTCTCCAACTGCTCCTCGGTCATGTATTTTTCGAACATCGTCATCTCCTCGATCGTTTTGAAAAACTCGTCGACCGAGACCTCCTCCTCCGCGCGCAGCCACACCGACATTCGCTCGAGGCGCGCCATCAGGCGCCGCTCCCGTTCGATCTGCTCGCGCAATCGCGCCAGGTGCAGATCGATCAGGCGCGGCAGCGATGCCTCGGCGAGCGTGGCCCCGATCTCCTCGAGCGCGAAGCCGAGCTGCCGCAGCATCACGATCTGCTGCAGGCGCACCACGTCGTCGCGGTCGTAGAGCCGGTGCCCCGACGCCGTGCGGTGCGACGGAGTCAGAAGCCCGATCTGGTCGTAGTGGTGAAGCGTGCGGACGGAAATGCCGGTACGCTTCGCAAGCTGGCCAACTTTCCACATGCACCCAACTTACAACCTGACGTTGCGTGAGGATCAAGAGGTATTCTGAAAGCGGGCGCACGCCGTGCGCCCCTACCGAACCGTGGAGCCGCCGATCTACCTCGACCATCACGCCACCACGCCGTGCGATCCGCGCGTGGTCGAGGCCATGCTCCCGTTCTTCAGCGAGCAGTTCGGCAACCCGGCCTCGCTCACGCACGAGCACGGCCGCCGCGCCGCCAACGCCGTCGAGGACGCGCGCATCGCCGTGGCGCGCTTCTTCGGAGTCCAGCCGAACGAGATCGTCTTCACCGCCGGTGCCACGGAGTCGAACAACATCGCCCTCCACCTCGTGAGGGACGGCGACCATCTCGTCACCTCGCCCACGGAGCACAGCTCCGTCTTCAGCCTGGCACAGAAACGCCACGCGACGTTCGTCGCCGTCGACCGGGAAGGCCGCGTCGATCCCGACGACGTCCGCCACGCGCTGAAGCCCAACACGCGCCTCGTCTCCATCGAGGCCGCGAACGGCGAGATCGGCACGCTGCAGCGCATCGGCGAAATCGGCGCGATCTGCCGCGAGCGCGGGGTCCTTTTCCACTCCGACATCACCCAGGCCGCGGGCAAGGTTCCGCTCGACCTCCAGAACGTCGATCTCGCCTCCTTCTCCGGCCACAAGCTGTACGGGCCGAAGGGCATCGGCGGTCTCCTCGTCCGCCGCGGCGTGCGCATCGAACCGCTGATCGTCGGCGGCGGACAGGAGCGGGGCATCCGCTCCGGCACGGTCAACGTCCCCGGCGTCGTGGGTCTCGGCGCCGCCTTCAAGCTACGTGGGAGCGAGATGGACGGCGAGGCCGCGCGCCTCGCCGAGCTGCGCGACGATTTGCGCGCGCGCATCGAGGAGGAGATCGACGGCGCTTCCGTGAACGGACCGCGGGCGTTAAGATTGCCCGGAAATCTGAACGTCAGTTTCGAACGCGTCGAAGCCGATTCACTGATGATCGCCATGCGCCGTTTCTCGCTCTCCTCGGGGTCGGCGTGTGCGTCGGGCGAGCGCGCTCCGTCGCGGGTGCTGACGGCCATCGGAGTCCCCGAGGGGCTGGCGATGGGATCCGTTCGCATCGGCCTCGGCAAGTCCAACACCGCGGAACAACTATCGATGTTCGTCGACGACCTCAAACGCTCGATCCGCAAACTGCGCGAGATCTCCGCCGCCTGATGAGCGAACAGGGACGCATCCTTCTCGTCGATCACTCCCGCGGGGCCATGCTCTTCCAGGAGACCATCCTCCGCCGCCGCGGCACGATCGTCATGACTGCGCTGGCCGGCAGCGAAGGGCTGACCAAGGCGCGCGCCGAGCGGCCGCACCTGATCATCTTCGGTTTCGACCTCTTCGACATGGCCGCGCCGGAGTTCTGCCGCGCCATCCGCGAGGACGAGCTGACGCGCGGGGTGTCGCTGCTGCTCGTCTGCGAGCGCGAGAACGCGCAGCACGGCGACCTCTGCCTCGCCGCCGGCTGCAACGACATCATCTTTCGCCCGCTGCAGAAGCACGAGCTCGACGACAAGGTGGCGCGCCTGACGACGATCCCGGCGCGGCGCCAGCTCCGCACGATCACGAAGATCGAAGTGTCGATGGAGAAGAACGGCCGCTTCATCCTCGGACGCAGCGTGAACATCTCCGCGAACGGGATGCTCCTCGAGGTCGACCGCGTGCTGCCCGGCGAGGGACGCATCCGCCTGCACTTCTTCCTCCCCGGCGACGCCCGGCCGCTGCAGATCGAGGCGGAGATCCTCCGCGCCGAGTTCTCCGGCGCCATGGCCAAGTACGGCGTCCGCTTCGTCGGCGCGAACGACGCCGACCGGGAACGAATCGAGCAATTCGTTCACCGTCTGCGCGCGCGCGAGCTGCTATGAGACTCCGGGACCTGAACCAGGCGATCGAAGCGACGAAGGAGGAGGACTTCCTCCGCGCCCTGACGCTCTTCGTCGACGTCTACGGCGGCGACGACGCGCCGACGCAGCTCAACAGCAAGTCGGCGAAGGGCCTCTCGTACTTCGGCCTCTGCATCGCCCTGGTGCAGAAGAAGTACAAGACGGCTATCGACCTCTGCAAGCGCGCGCTGGAGCTGGAGTTCTACAACAGCGATCACTACGTGAATCTGATGAAGGTGTACGTCGCCGCCGGCAATCGGAAGAAGGCGCTGGAGACGGTGGAGTCAGGGCTGAAGCTGCACCCGGAGGATGAGGCGCTGCTGGACGCGCGGCGGTCGTTGGGAGTTCGGGCGCGGCCGGCGGTGCCGTTTTTGGATCGCACGAATCCCATTAATGTGAGTTTGGGGCGGGCGCGGCATGCGAAGAAACAGGGTTCTTAGGTTGTTAGGTTTTTAGGTTCTTAAGTTTGAGACTTCTGAGCCAGCAATTCAGGAGCTTGCCGACTTCAGCGGCGGCTTCGGTGAGTGCTTCGTCCTGCGGTCGATCGATGAAGCCCTGACGGCGCGCGATTTCGATCTGCGTTTGCAGTTCGAGGACCGAGCCGCGAGCGTAGCGGGCGAATTGACGCTTCTCCTTCAGCGTCCATCGGCCGCAACCCTCCGCGATGTTGCAGGGAATCGAGATCGCCGCCCGACGCATTTGGGCGCTCAGCACGTGCAACTCCTCGCGCGGAAACTGCCGCACCGTCCGATAGACTGCGTCGACCAAATCCATGGCCTTTCGCCAAACGAGCATTTCGCGATATGAACTCATGCTTTTTCCGCGGCGCGAAGGCAGGCGCACGGGAACAGGTGGGCTGAAGCAGTGTACCTCGGAAAACTTAAGAACTTAACAACCTAACAACCTATGACCACAGCCGAAATCAGAGAGCAGTTCCTAACCTACTTCGAAAGCAAACGCCACCGCCGCGTCGCGAGCTCCTCCCTCGTCCCTGCGGGCGACCCGACCCTCCTCTTCACCAACGCCGGCATGAATCAGTTCAAGGACTGCTTCCTCGGGCGCGAGCAGCGCGACTACGTGCGCGCCACCACCTCGCAGAAGTGCGTGCGGGCGGGGGGGAAGCACAACGACCTCGAGAACGTCGGGCGCACGGCGCGGCACCTCACGTTTTTCGAGATGCTGGGCAACTTCTCCTTCGGCGATTACTTCAAAGAGGGCGCGATCGAGTTCGCGTGGGATCTGATCGTCAAGGTCTGCGGTCTCGACCCGGAGCGGCTTTGGTTCACCGTCTTCGAAGGAGAGGGGAATGTCCCCGCGGACGAAGAAGCGGAGCGCCTCTGGGTGAAAGTCAGCGGGCGGCCCGAGCGCGTGCTGCGCTTCGGCAAGAAAGACAACTTCTGGCAGATGGGCGACACCGGTCCGTGCGGTCCCTGCTCCGAGATCCACTACTTCCGCGGCGAGGACATGTCGCAGAACGTCGCCGCGCTCGTCAACGGCGAGGGCGACGACACCATGGAGATCTGGAACCTCGTCTTCATGCAGTACGACCGCGCCGCGGACGGCACCCTCACGCCGCTGCCGGCGCCCTCGGTCGATACCGGCATGGGCCTCGAGCGCCTGAGCAGCGTGCTGCAGCACGTCTCCACCATCTACGACATCGATTCCTTCCAGACCCTCATGAAGGCGATCGCGAAGAACGCCGGCCGCCAGTACGGCGGCGACATGGACGACGAGCTCGACACCGCCATGCGCGTCCTCTGCGATCACGCCCGCTCGTCGACCTTCCTCATCGCCGACGGCGTCATCCCGTCGAACGAAGGGCGCGGCTACGTCCTGCGGCGCATCATCCGCCGCGGCATCCGCTTCGGGCGCAAGCCGCCGAACGCCGTCGTGCTGTCAAGCCTCGTCGACGCCGTCATCGAGTCGATGGGCGGTGCGTATCCGGAGCTCACCGAGCGGCGCGACGCGATCCTGCGCACGCTCGAATCCGAGGAAGAGCGCTTCTCCCGCACCCTCAGCTCCGGCATGGAGCGCGTCGGCGCGGCGCTCGACGACGTCCGCGCCCGCGGCGAGCGCACCCTCGGCGGCGCCGAGGTCTTTCGCCTCTACGACACCTACGGCATCCCCATCGACCTCATCGCGGAGATGGCCGAGGAAGAAGGCGTCACGCTCGACCGCGAAGGCTTCGAGGTCATGATGGCCGACGCGCGCGCGAAGGCGAAGGCATCGTCGAAGTTCCAGGCCAGCGCCGTCGCGGACATCGACTTCGAGGAAAACCAGTTCGTCGGCTACGACAACTATGTCGACGTTCCGTGCGAAGTGAAGACGCTCGTCAGTGACGGCGCGGTCGTCTCGCAGCTCGCGAAGGGACAATCCGGCTCTGTCGTCCTCAATCCGACGCCGTTCTACGCCGAGAGCGGCGGACAGATCGGCGACAGCGGCGAGCTCTCCTGGCCGAACGGCCGCGCCACCGTGACGAACACCTACAAAGTCGGCGTCACGACGCTCTCCGACGTCACCGTCGACGAAGGGACGCTCACGCCGGGGCTCGTCGTCAGCGCCACCGTGCCGCGCCTCACGCGCCTCGACACCAC
>DATDFB010000164.1:0-28443 GCA_036522835.1 Thermoanaerobaculia bacterium
CGGCAACAGCGCGATCTCGCTCCAGAGCCGGCCCACCGCCTCGGCCGACTCGATCGCCGGCGCCGGCTCGGCCGACAGCAGCCGCTCGTCCAGCATCGTTACGCGATCCGACACGCCGAGCCGCTGCGCGGCCGCGCTGACGATCTCGTCGATCGCCACGGCGCCGCCGGCGCCGCGCACGACCTCCGTCACGATCGCGGCCAGCTCTTCGGCCGCGGCGGTATTGACGCGCGCCGGCCCGGTTCCTTGGGACACCATTCCGCCGCCCTCCGCGGCGGCGAAGCGGCCGTCGTGCGTGACGAGGTAGCGAATGCGGTTCTTCAACCGCGTCCACTCGGGGGAGGCGCAGCGGAAGGCGTCGTCGACCACGCGCGAGGCGATGCCGGCGACGTAGGCGTCGAAGTTCTCGATCGGCGGCGCATCGCGGAGCCGCCGCAGCAGCCGCACCACGATCTCGCCGCGCAGGTCATCGAGCGCTCCGCGCCCCGCCGCCCAATTCCGGCAGCGCCGCCGCAGCACGGCGTCGATGACCACCAGGGCGCGATCGACCATCGCGGACTCGAGTGCCGAATCGCTGTGGCGCGAGTGAATGTGCACGAGCGGTCTACGGAGTTGTCGGAAAAGGCGCCGGGATATTACCACCGAAGAAAATATCTCGGCCCTCGGTAATCTCCCCGTCCGTTTTTCGACTCACACGGGCAAAGGAGACAACCATGATGAAGCGTTGTGCAATGTGTCTGTTGACGATCGCAATCGTTCTCGCCGCGGTGCCGGTGTTCGCGCAGTCGACGTGCTACGCGGTCAACGGCCCGGGCCCCGTCACCCTCCGTTACGAGTGCCTGACCGCCAGTCCGGGGGCTTCGTCGAATTTCACGAATTACGGCCCGAGCCAGGACTCGATGTGCAGTTACTCCCCGGGAAACGGACTGTGGAGGTCGGACGGCGTCTACGGCAGCGGCTACGGCAACTTCTACTTCCTGACTCCGTCGAGCACGTTCGCGTACTACCAGTTCATGATCATCCTCGACCTGAACAACACGCACAACAGCTCGGGCAACCGCGTCGCGGTCATGGTCTATGACGACGACAACTACACTTTCCTGGAGACGCTGGGGACGATCGACGGCGCGGGCGGCAACATCTGCAGCACCCAGTACACCTTCAACGTGTATCGTCCCGGCTGGGCGAACAAACATCTTCATCTGACGATCGCGCCGTACTTCTCGGACTCCGACGCGAACTCGAAAATCGGCGGATGGTCGCTGAACGCCTACGACCATCAGGTCTGGTAGCGCCAGCGGAACTGCGTGGGGCGGCCGGCGCGCGCGCCGGCCGTCGTAAACGGCGACGCACGTCCCGGCATGACACACAAAACCGCGCGCGAGTGCGTCAGGATCGCACCCGCACGCGCTCCTCGGAAACAAGCCCCTCCGCGGGACGGCGGCGGAGCGTGCGCCGAGGTTGCGATCAATGTGGGGCCGCGCGGTGCGCGTGTCCGTGCCTGATGAACAGCGGCTCGCGGTCAAACGTCACGAATCGAACGTTTATTGAGACTGCCGCAGCTCCTCGCGCAGCACGGCCACGTCGCCGTTGCGCACGAGCACGACGAGCGCCAGCCCGAGCGCCAGCGCCGCACCCGCGGCTGCGGCGGGCAGTGCTCCGAGCCAAGGCGCGGCGAAGTGCGTGAGCAGCATTCCGGCCGCGGCGCCCGCGATGATCAGCAGAAGGTGCGGGTCGGCGAGCTCGATCTGCGTGTGACGGCGCATCGTCGCCATCAGCAGCGCCCGGGCGACGATGCGGCCGAGGAGCACGCCCGCGGCGGCGCCGGCGGCGCCGAACGTTGCGAGCGCCGCGACCGCGATCAGAATCGCCACCGCGCCGATTGCCGACGCGCGCAGCAGCGCGCGGGCGTGGCCGGTGACGAGAAGCGTCGACCCCGCCGGACCGCTCACCAGGAATACCGTCGCCGCCAGCGACAGCACCACCAGCGGCACGACGCTCGTCGTCGAGTACTCCGCGCCGAACAGCGCCAGGATCACCCGCGGTGCGGCTACGCAGACGACGAGCAGCGGCAGTGCCAGCGTCAGCGTCCAGCGCGTGACCGTGTGGTAGTAGTGCGCGAGGAGACCCCGGTCGCCGGCGAGCGCGCGCATGAACGGCGCCGACGCCGTCGTGATCGCCGCGTAGAGCAGCAGGAACGCCGCCGCCACTTTCTGGGCCACGCCGTAGTGCGCGACTTCCGCCGCCGCGGCGGCAGCGCCGAGAAAAAGGATGTCGGCCGACGCCGTGGCCTGTTGCAACAGCACCACGCCGAGCATCGAGCGGCCTGTGCGCAGCAGCGAGGCACGGTCGGCGTGACCGCCGCGCCAGTCGACGCGCAGCGCGAAGAGGAGCGTCGCCGCCCACGACACGGCCAGCGCGAGCGCAAAACTTGCCGCCGCCGGCGCGAATGCCGCTGCGATCAGCGCGCCCGCCGTCGCCACGCCCGGCTGCACGATCGCGTCGGCCACCGCGGCCATGGCCACGTCGCCGCGCGCGCGCATCGCCCCGGTGATGAACTGCCCCACCGCCATGCACGGCAGCGCCGCGGCGAGCCAAAGCCCGAACGGCGGCAGCGGGACGATGAGCACGATGGCGAGCGTCGTCATCGCAGAGGCCGCCAGTACGATCTGCGCGCCGAAGCGATTCGCCGCGCCGTCGGGCGGAATCGCCAGCAGCGCCTGATCGAGCCCTAGGCGGACGACGGCCGAGACCGTCTGCAGAATCGTGAAGCCGAGAACGAGGCTGCCGAAGTCAGCGACGGGGATCGAGCGGGCGATCACGGCGTAGAAGGCGTACGTCGCCACGACGTCGAAGCCGCGCCCGAGCAGCGTCGCCAGCGTTCCCCGCCCGACGCCGCGGACGCGGCTCAGGAGCTCGTTGTCGGGGATGGCCGCCATGCGCCGCGCATTCTGACAGCGGCGGCGTGGCCGCCGCACTCCACACAAACGGTGGAGTTTGGCCTTGATTCTGCATGAAGCCTTCGGTATTCTGGTAGCAATGCCCCCAAAAGGAGAGAGTAATGAATCTACGACTCGCAGTCGCCTTTGTGGCGCTGCTCCCGGCCGCTCTCTACGCGGCGACGACCCCGGCCAGCGGTACGATCTCCCCGGCCAGCCCCACGGTCAGCTTCAGCGGCGGGCCCTTTGCCGCTTCCAATCCCTCTGATCCCCTCGGCGAAACGCCGCCGGTCTGCACCGACCAGATCTGCGGCCAGTACGCGCTGACGGTGTCGATCCCGGCCAGCGACTTCAATACCTATAGCGCTCACCTGTCGGTCAGTTGGGTCAACAGCGGGACGACCACGCAGGGCTCCGATACGAGCGACTTCGACGCCTACGTCTACTCTCCCGACGTCACCGGAACGGAGGTCGGAACCGCGGCCAGCTCGAGCAATCCGGAGACGACGGCGTTCGACGTCGGCAGCGGCACGTACACGATTTACGTCGTGCCGTACGACGTTTCCCCCTCGGTCACGTTCAACGCGACCGTCACGCTCGTCCGCAAGACCGCCGGCGGCAGCACCCCCTGGCCGCCGAACCTCGGCAACACGTCCGTGCCTCCCGGGACGCCGCGCTTCTTCAACTACGCCGCGCCGTCGGGCTGGGGCGAGTACGCGGGCGAGCCGGGCGTCGGCGTGAACCGCAAGACGGAGAAAGTCTTCGGCGGCATCCCGAACGGCGGCACCGTCAATTACTACGGCGGCTTCCTGCCGTACATGCTGAGCGTCACGTTCGACGACCGCACGGCGCCGGCGGCGGCGACGTGGAAACAAGTGCCGTTGACGATGGCCGCGCTGCCGCGCGTCTACGGCGATCCGTATCTCTTCACCGACCGCGACACCGGCCGCACCTTCGTGACGCAGGAGCTCGCCCTCACGCCGCTCGGCAGCACGATGGAGTTCACCGACAACGACAACGCGCCGTTCACGCCGAGCACCGGCTCGGGCGCCCCCTCGGGCGTCGATCACGAGACGATCGGCGGCGGCCCATATCACGCGCCGATCCCCACCGGCGTGAATCCGCTCTACCCGAACGGCGTCTGGTACTGCTCGCAGTCGATCGCCGACGCGGTCTGCTCGATCAGCCTCGACGGCGGCATCACCTTCGGTCCGGCGGTGCCGTTGTACACGGCCGCCGACTGCGCCGGCATCCACGGCCACATCAAGATCGGCCGCGACGGCACCGCGTACGTGCCGAACCGCGGCTGCGGCGGCGACGCGCCGTTCCACAGCGACCCCGCCGCGCGGCAGGCGCTGGTGGTGTCGGAGAACAACGGGCTTACGTGGACCGTGCATCAGGTGCCGTTCGCGACGTCGAAGGGCAACCGCGATCCCTCGGTGGCCGTAGCGGACGACGGCACGGTCTACTTCGCCTGGCAGGCGCTCGACGGCCATTCGCACGTCGCCGTCTCGCACGACAAAGGCGTGACTTGGGCGCACGACACGGACCTCGGCGCTGCCCTAGGCATCCAGAACTCGCTCTTCCACGCCGCGGTCGCGGGCGACGGCAATCGCGCCGCGGTGGCGTTCTTCGGCACGACCACCGGCGGCGACAACTACAACGCCGCCGACTTCACCGGCACCTGGTATCTCTTCATTTCCACGACGCTCGACGGCGGCGTGACGTGGGTGACGCAGAATGCCACGCCGGGCGATCCGATCCAGCGCGGCGGCATCTGCGACAGCGGCACGTGCCGCAACCTCCTCGACTTCTTCGACGCCACGATCGACAAGGAAGGGCGCGTGGTCGTCGGCTACGACGACGGCTGCGTCGGCCCGGGCTGCATCTCCGGCTCGCGCTCGTACGGCATGATCGGCAGCAACGACTTCACGGCCAAGGCCGTGATCGCGCGCCAGGCCAGCGGCAAGCGGATGTACGCGCAGTTCGACTCGATGGCCGGCGCCGACATCACGCCGCCCATCCCGCCGCAGAGCCCGGCGCCGGCGACGTCGTGCGGCGACGGAGTCGTGGCGACCGATTCGACCGGCGACGCCGACCATCCGCTGGTCCATTCGGTCGGCGGTACGCCCGACCAGGTCGACTTCACCGCTCTGTCGTTCTCGCTCACGCCCGACAAGACGGCGCTGACGACGACGATCGCCGTGAAGAATTTCACGGCCCAGCCGATCAACGGATCGAGCGGCACCTACTACTACACGACGTGGATCAGCGCCCGCAACAACCCCGACGGCACGCTGGCCACGCGCGCCTACGCGACGCGCGCCAGCGTTAGCGCGACGGGGGTGACGTACTCGTTCGGCCAGTACGACCAGACCAACGACGCTTTCATCGGCACGGCCACGACAGTCACGGGCTCATACACGACCGGGCCGAACGGCACGATCAGCGTCACGGTCCCGCTCTCGCTCCTCGGCAATCCGGCCATCCCCGTCACCGACGCGAACGCGCTGCCGGCGGTGATCGAGCCGTACGCCGTAGCCATCATCCTCGAAGGGGCGTTGCGCTTCGTGCAGGCCGCCGACCGCATCCCGAACGCCGGCTACTACGGTGCGAGCTGGTCGGTCTGCCTCCCGCCGCCGGTGGTCTGCATCGACGACAGCGACACTTCGATCGCGTACTCCGACAACTGGCACCAGCTCACCGTGGCCGGCGCGAGCGGCGGCCATCTGCGCATGCACGCCGGCAATTCGCCGCGGGACTCCGTGGCCTTGACCATCAACGTCTCCGGCGGCCCCGGCAAGGTGACGGTCAACTACGCGACGAGCCCGAAGGGCGGCAGCGCCGAGGTGTTCATCGACGGCGTGTCGAAGGGCGTGATCAGCTTCGCCGGTACGACCGGCTCGACGAAGAGTCCCACGCCTGGCGCGAGCGCGTCGTACGGCGGTCTCTCCTCCGGCAGCCACACGTTCGAGCTGCGCAACCTGAGCGGCAACGTCTATCTCGACGGCTTCTGCCTCGAGTACGCGACGTCGACCGGTACGCCCACGGGCGGTCCGGGGGCGACGAGCACGTCGTCGTCGGTGGAAGCGCCGCCGGGAACGTACTCGGTGTCGGTGGTGGCCGAGGCGGCGGGCAATCTGCCGATCAAGCTCGCGCTGATCGATCCGAACGGCCTCACGCTCGCCGTGAGCGACAACTCGTCGGGGCTGGCCGTGCTCGACGTCCCCGTCTCCGCCGGCGGAATCTATCGCGTGCAGGTGATCAATCTCAGCCTCGGGCCGGTCGAGGTCTGGACCGCGGCCACGCCGAACGTGAAACGGTGATTTGCGAAGGGCTGCGCAGCTCCGCGCTGCGCAGCCCTATCGCCCGAGCGCGCGCAGCGTGATGGCCAGCATCTGCTGCGCCGCGCGGTTGTCCGGCGCGACTTTCACGGCACGCCGCAGGAACGGCTCCGCGACCTCGGGCGCGTCGAGCTCCGCGGCCTTTCTGGCGAGCTGCAGGAAGACGACGACGTTCGAATTCGGCGGCGGCTTGAGCGCGCGCAGCACGCGCACGGCGCCGTCGCGATCGCCGGTCTGCTGCAGCGCGACGACGAGGTCATAGCCGGCCAGCGGCACGTTCACGCGCTGCGCGGTGGCGCTCCGCAGGTGCGGCAGCGCCTCGGACGGCCGTCCTGCGGCGAGGTACGCGCGGCCGAGGAGGTACTCGACGCGCGGGCTTTGGACGCCGCCGGCCCAGCGCTCCGCCTCGGCCACGCTGCCGCGCGACGCTTCGTACTCGGCCATGCGCAGGCGCTCCTCGGTGCGCCCGTCGTCGAGGTGCAGCGGCCAATTCACGGCGATCGCCAACGCGATCGCGACCGCCGCGCGTCTCCACGTACGCAGCGCCTCGGCACCCGCGCCTGCGGCAATGGCCATGGCCACAAAGAACGGCAGTTTGTAGCGTTCGGTGATGAAGAAGAGGATGACGGAGGCGGCGTACGCGGCGGCGAAGACGATCAACGGGAGCTGCCGCCGCCGGGCCAGCCCGACGATGCCGAGCGGCACGAGCAGCCACGGCCCGACGAAGAGCACGCGCAGCAGCGTGCCGGCGTCGTACGCGTAGAACGTGTAGCTGAACGGCGTGGAGACGTGCGCGGTGTTGAGGAACGCGTACGTCTTCCACGCCAGGAGCCGCAGCCACGCCGCGGGATGTGCGCGGATCCATTGCCACGCCAGGCCGGAGTAGTACGCCGAGACTTCCGCGTCCGTCAGCGTGCGCCGCGTGGCCGCCTCGGCGACGCGATGGGCGTCGCGCGCGAGCCCCTCGATCGTCGAGGGCATTCCCGGCACGGCGTGGAAGAAGCCGGTGGCCCCTTCGCCGTTGCCGATGTAGAAGTTGATGCCGCCGTGCGACGACACGAGCGACCACTGGTGCGCGACGGCGAGGTTGCGGACGGTGACGGGGGCCAGGCCGAGGAGGAGGCCGGCGAGAAACCAATGGGGAGCGCGGCGGCCAGGCCGCCGCGCGAACAGCGGCGGCACGGCCGCCGCACTCCAGATCAGCACCGCCGCCAGGAGCATGTTCGGCCGGTTCAGCGAGGCGATGCCGAACGCGCATCCGGCCAGAAGCCAGCGCTGCTTCGTCACGAGCCACAGCCCCAGCGCGGTCAGGAAGACGTCGAGCGACGATTGCAGGATCAGCGCTTCGTAGTAGGTGAAGACGCCGGTGAGCGCCGCCAGCACGGCGCTGATCCACGCCGCGCGTTTGCCGAACCACTCCTTTGCCGTGAGGAAGATCAGCGCCACGGCCACGGTGCCGAGAAGCGCCTGCAGCACGCGCGCGGCCGTCGCCGTGTGCGCGAGGGCGAGGAAGTAGATGTACAGCGGCGCGACGTAGTAGAGCCCCGGCCCCAGGGCGACGTCGCCCCCGCTCACGCGATGCGCCAGCTCGACGTAGGCGCTCGTATCGAGGCCCGTGTTGGGCTGCAGCAGCGGATGGCGGTCGAATTGCAGCGCCACCGTCAGCTTCACCGCGAAGAGCGCCAGGAGGAGCAGGATCTTGTGCCGCAACGCGCGTCTAGAATACCCGGCATGAAGAAGACCGAGCGCATCGCCGTCTGGCTCACCCCGGAACAGATCGAGTGGCTGAAGACGAAGCAGAACTCCTCCGAGACCGTGCGCGCCGCTGTCACCGAGGCCATGAATCTGGACCGCTTGAAAGAGAGCGTGAAGACTAAAAGCGCAAGGAAGGGGAAGAAGAAATGAATCCAGTCGTCCACTTCGAGATGCCCGCCGTCGACCGCGAGCGCATGGCCAAGTTCTACACGGACGCCTTCGGCTGGAAGGCGGAGCTGCTCGGGCCGGAGATGGGCGACTACGTCGTCGTCACCACCGCGCCCGAGGGAACGCCGAACGCGATCAACGGCGGCTTCTATCCGAAGAAAGAGGATTGGCCCGCGCAATATCCCTCGGTCGTCATCGCCGTCGACGACATCGCCGACGCCATGAAGCAGGTCGCCGCCGCCGGCGGCGAGGTTCTCGGCGAGCCGATGGAGATCCCGGGCATCGGCAAGTACGTGTCGTTCTTCGACACCGAGGGGAACCGCGTCAGCATCCTGCAGCCGCTGCCGCGGCGATGACGTCGCGCAGGAACCGCAATCCCAGAATCGTCCGCGACCCGTGCCACGTGAAGAGGTGCCCGGGGAACGGCCCGATCACGGAAGTTCCCTCGCCCCGCGAAGCGGGGAGAGGGTGGCCGAAGGCCGGGTGAGGGGCGGTGACTGCAGGATGGCGCCCCTCATCCGGCGCTGCGCGCCACCTTCTCCCCGCAAGCGGGGCGAAGGGTCTGCCGATGCCCTGCGCATCCTCTTGCGTGAACGCATACGGCTCGTCAGGCAGAAACACGACGTCGGGCCGCAGCGCCAGCACCTCCTCGACGCTCATCGACGGATAGCGCTCGCGCTCGCGCAGCACGTTGCGGCCGCCGGCGCTTTCGACGAGCGCGGAGACGTAGGTGTCGCCGCCGCACCACATCCACGGCGACTTCCAGATCGGCACGGCGAACGTGAACGGCGCGGCGGTGAAGCGCGCGGCCTCGAGCTCGCGCAGGAGCGCGCCCGCGTCCTTCTCGTGCATCGCCGCTAGCTCCGCGATCAGCGCGGCCACGTCGTCGACGCTCTTCGGCTCCGACACGTGCACGCGCGCGAACGCCGCGATCTCCTCGGCGTGCCGGCGGAGATTCTCCTCGCTGTTCATGTAGACGAGGTCGGGCCGCAGCGCGCGGATCTCGGCCACGCGCGGATTCTTCGTCCCGCCGAGGCGCGGCAGCGTCAGCCCCGCGGGGAAGATGCAGAAGTCGGTGATGCCGGCGACGGCGTCGCCCGCGCCGAGGTCGAAGAGCGTTTCGGTGAGAGAGGGGACGAGAGAAACGACGCGCATCACGGCTTCGCCGCCCGCCGCCGCGGCGGCGGCGCCGCCAGCGCGGCCACCGCGCCGTGCAGGCGCGCGAGAAATTCACCCTGGATCTTGCCGAGCGGACCGCCGCCGGCGATGGAGTTGCCGATCGCGTCGACCGTCAAGCTGACGGCGAGCGCGCGCAGCGCCGCGTCGCCGGTGAACGCCGCCGCCTCGGCCACGGGACCGGACAGCGCCGCGCGCCCGGTGTCGTAGAGAAACGGATCGCTCCCTCCGCCGTTCGCGCGCACGCTGACGATCGTGCCGCCGCTCCACGTCACGTCGAGCTGGTTCGGCCACGCGCCGCGCGCGTAGCGCTCGAGCGTCCGCGCGTACGCGGCGATGATCTCGCTCGGCCGCAGCGGCGGCTCGCCGAGCGGCGCGTCACCAGTGTCGCGCCGCAGCCGCTCCAGGTTCTTCATGTCGTACAGCGCCGTCATCCAGAGCTGGTCGGTTGCGTGCGTGCCGCCAGCGCGCGGTACCGGACGCCAATCGTCGAACACGAATCCGTAGCGATCGTCGAGCAGCAGAAACTGCTGTGTGACGGCGCGCCCGAGGTTCGCGCGCCAGTCGTCGAGGTAAGAGGCGTCGCCGCCGGTCATTCCGACGAAGCGGAAAACGGAGAACCACTGCGAGGCCACGCGGCCGGTGAGGTTCGCGTATTCGTCCGTCGGCGGATCGCCGGCGTTGCACGCAGCGGCGGGGCGGCGGCTGCAGAGGTACTCGCGCATCGACGCGGCGCCGCGCTTCAGCGTGTCGACCACCGTGGAGTCGCCGCTCAGCCAGTAGTAGAGCTGCAGGTTGTCGAAGTAGGCGTGCGAGCTGTTGAAGTCTGCGCGGTAGCCGCCGTAGCCGGCCGGGGCCTGGCCGCAATAGAAAAACGGATCGGACGGCGAGCATTGATAGATCTGCGTATAAAGCATGCGCAGCGCTGCCGGGCGGGCGAGCTCGTCGAGCCACTCCACCTCGCCGCTGCGCATGGCCCACAGCGCCGCCGTGGCCGCGGCGTTGTGGTAATCGGTCCACGTGGAGCACCAGTACGTCTCGTCCCAGCTCGGCGGGCCGCCGCACGTCACCTCGTCGCTGTAGATCGGCGTTCCCCACAGCCGCGGGTAGAGACCGAAGGTCATCAGGCCGTCGAGCGCGCCGCTCTTTTCCTGCGTGCGCGCGAGGACGCCGCGCACGGCGCGGTCGTAGTCCGCGAGCTGCGCGGGCAGCGGGCCGGCGGGGATGTCCTCGACGGCGGCGAAGGCGCTGGCGTCGGGCCAGGCGCGCAGCGGATGCTCGAGCAACGCGGTGACGTCCTCGCCCGGCGAAACCGAGACCGCGATCGTGGCGAAGAGTCCCTGCCGCGTTCCCAGCCAGACTTTGTTGCCGGCGATGTCGATCGCGTTCGCGCTGACCGCTTGCGGTTGATAGCGCTGCGTGCGCTCGATCGCGGCGGTCACGCCGCCGCTGGAGACGAGCGCGTCGCGGACGCGCGTGACCAGCACGGCGTTGCGGACGCCGTTGCAGTCGATCGCGCCGCGCGTGCCGCAGCGGTCGCCTTCCCACGTCACGCTCTGCTCGACGATCGCAGTCGGCGAGCCGGCGGCGAAGCGATAGCGGCGATGCGAGCCGATCCCGCCGCCGCCGACCGGCGCGAGATCGTAGGCACCGTCGACGATCACGGCCGCCGCGAGAGGTCCGGATTCCTCGACCGTCACGCTGCGGATCGACGCCAGCGCCGTGTCATGGCCGTCGATCTGCGCGGTGAGCGCGCCGCCGCTGATGCGCACGGCGCCGCCGGCGCGCACCTCGTCGAAGAGCGCCGTGCCGCCGATGACGAACGTGGCCGCGCCGGTGTCGACGGTGACGCGGCCGCCGTCGCGCGTGAGGCGCAGCGGCGCCGCCGGGGCGGGATTCGGCGCATCGGTGACGAGGTGATAGCGTGCCGTCGCCTTCGCGCCGACGGTAGCGGGAAACGAGACCAGCAGCCACTGGATCGGCGCGTTCGCCGCGAGCCCGTCGTTCCATCGGCCGAGGATGCGGAACTGCGCCGGCACCGCATGGCCGGCATCGTCGGCGATGCCGAGGCGATCGGTCGTGGTGATTGCCGACGCGCGCGGCAGCGGCACGCCGGAGCGGACCAACTCGCCGCTGCGCGCGACGCCCGCCGTCTCCCGCACGTTCAGGACGAGATCGGCCGCGCAGGCCGGCGCGGCGCAGCAGAGGAAAAGCACCGCGCGCGCGAGGTGCATGATTCGGCCATTTTACGCGCCTGACTAGGGAGTCTGGTTCGTGCCGGCGTAGGCCGCGGCTGGCGTGCAGATCACGCCAGCCGGGCAGACGGGAACGCCGCCCTTGGGACCGAGGAGCGAAGCCGGCGGCATGGTTTTGGTCAGGAGAGCCGCGGGCGAGCAGCCGTTGCCGAGCCAGGCCGCGTTGAAGTCGGCCGAGTAACGGCCTTCCGCGAACATCGAGACGATGACCCAATTCTGGCTCGGACGCGTGACGCCCGGCGGGAAGAAGCCCGCGCGCGCCACCGAGTACGTGCCGGCGGTGTTGTTGTTGTTGAGGTTGAAGTACATCCAGCCACCAACATCACCCGAAGTCGAGAACGGCGGGAAGAGGGAGGTGTTCGCGGCGGAGATGCGGATCGCGTCCGGAGTGCCCGGTGCACCGGGGGGCGGCAGGCTAACAACCGGAGTACCGACGATGATCGCATTCTCATGCTCGTCGAATCGCACGACCTCCGCGAATGAGATGTTCGAATTGCTTCTCGCGAGGATACCAACTCCCGAACACGCGCCGATCGTAAGGCCTTCGCGCCAGATCTTGAAGTTGGTGTTGAATGCGCCCGTGCCCCCGTTGATGTAGCGTGCCGCCCACGTCGCCGGCAGCGGCTGACGGCGGTCGATCGTGCGTGGCATGACGCCGGCGGTGAAGCGATCGTAGAACGTATACGGAAGGTTCGTTCCCGGTATGGAGCCCGAAGGTCCACCCTCGGGAATGGCACGAATCGGTACCAGCGGGCTGCCGCCGGCATAGTTGCCCGTGACCTGGTTCGGATTGACGTCCTGGTAGTCGCCGATCAGCACGTTGTCGAACAGAATGAGGCTGAAGTAGCCAGGCTCGTTCTGCAGCGAGTTGTGGCACGCCGGGGCAACGTCGATCGTCACGTAACCGACCGCGTTTGGGTGCACGCCGCCGAGCTCCGCGGTACACGAGACAGCAACACCACGCCGGCCCGTGGTGAGGATCAACTGCAGGTCCGTCAGTAACGCCGCGGAGAGACTGCCAGGGTTGCTGCAGTGTTCGACGCTGGTGATGTTCGGGTTCGCGCCGGTTGGCATCGGCTGGGAGCCGCTCCCCGGCGCGACGAATCCGCGCGCGAAGACGTCGTACAGGTTGACGCCTCCCACGCCATATCCGGTGAGGAAAAGGTTGAAGTCGAGAGCCGGGAAGCCCCAGTCGGTCCAAACTACGATGTGCGCGATCTGTGGAAGAGCGGACGTGTTCACGACGGTGAACAGCGTCGTGCGCGCGGTGGCTTGTGGCGATTTGAAGTCGACCTCGAAGTACGGAAGCAACAACGTCGCAGCGGGCGCGTTCGATGCGATGTCGCACGTGTCGTCGTTCGGAGTGACGCCGGCGAATGCGGAAGCCGCGATGAAGAGGATCGCCACCAGAACACCGAGCTTGCGCACGTGCGTTGTACGGCCTCTTCGGTGAGCTCGTCCAGACTGTGCTCACACAAAAACAAAGCGGGCCGGATTTCTCCGGCCCGCTCGCGCTAGCAGATTGATTGCTGGAAACTACGGGGTCTGGTTGGTGCCGATGTAGGCCGAGGCCGGGGTGCAGGTCACGCCAGCCGGGCAAACCGGAACGCCACCGGTCGGGCCGATGAGCGAGCCAGGAGCCTGCGAGGTCGTGAGCTGACGCGCGGCCGAGCAGCCGTTGCCGAGCCACGCCGCGTCGAAGTCGACCGAGAAACGGCCTTCCGCGAACATCGAGACGATGACCCAGTTCTGGCTCGGACGCGTGACGCCCGGCGGGAAGAAGCCCGCGCGCGCCACCGAGTACGTGCCGGCGGTGTTGTTGTTGTTGAGGTTGAAGTACATCCAGCCACCGACGTCACCCGAGTTCGAGAGCGGCGGGAAGATCGTGCTGTTGGCCGCCGAGTACGCGCCGGTCTCCGGGATTCCCGGAGCGCCCGGAGGCGCCGGCGAAACGCCGCCCGGAGCATTCAGGATCGTGGCGTTCTCGTGCTCGTCGAAGCGGACCACTTCCGCGATCGGCATGTTCGAGTTGCTGCTGGCGCGGATGCCGGCGCCGGTGCAAGCACCAATCGTGATGCCCTCACGCCAGATCTTGAAGTTCGTGTTGAACGCGCCCGTGCCGCCGTTGATGAAGCGCGCGGCCCACGCGGTGGGCAGCGGCTGGCGGCGGTCGATCGTACGCGGCACGATGCCGGCCGTGTAGCGGTCATAGAAGGTGTACGGGAGGTTGGTGCCCGGCACCGAGCCGGCCGGACCGCCCTCGGGGACGGCGCGGATCGGGATCAGCGGGTTGCCGCCGGCGAAGTTGCCGGTGGCCGGGTTCGGGTTGATGTCCTGGTAGTCGCCGATCAGCACGTTGTCGAACAGGATGAGGCTGAAGTAGCCCGGCTCGTTCGGCAGCGAGGTGTGGCACGTCGGGGCCACGTCGATGGTCACGTAACCGATGGCATTGGCGTGAACGCCGCCGACCGCCACGGTGCAGGGAACGGCCGCGCCGGTGCCGACGCCCGTGGTGAAGATGAGCTGCAGGTCGGTAAGGAGCGTCGACGAGAACACGCCCGGAAGATTCTGGCAGCCGCTGAGGCTGGTGATGTTCGGGTTCGCGTCGTTGTCGGCCGGCTGCGTGCCCGGGTTCGAGCCAGGGAGGCCGTTCTGCGGGTTCGTCGGCACGGTCGTGTTGCTCGACGTGCCGCCGGTGCCCGGCGTCGCGCCCGGCGCGATCGTGGCGCGGGCGAAGATGTCGTACATGTTGATGCCCTGTACGTCATAGCCGGTCAGGAAGATGTTGAAGTCGAGAGCGGGGAAGGACCAGTCGGTCCAAACCACCACGTGTGCGATCTGCGGGAGATCGGACGTGTTCACGATCGTGAACAGCGTCGTACGCGCGGTTGTCTGGGGCGACTTGAAGTCGACCTCGAAGTACGGCAGCAGCAGCGTGGCCGCCGGCGCGTTCGAGGCGATGTCGCACGTGTCGTCGTTATTTGTCGACGTCGGCAACAGCCCGTTATTGAACGTCGCATTGGGCGACGGTTGGAATGCCTTACCGGCTGCAAAAGCGGATGTTGCAACCAGCAAGACCGCCATGAGAACGATGAGTTTTCTCATTTCTTCTCCTCACAAATTGATATACGTGGCGGTGTTAACTGGGGGCATGATACACGGGGCGAGCGCAACAGCAAGCATTTTTTAGGTTTGCGGGTATTCTAGCCGGCCCGTGCCGCGCCACCGCCTCCTGACAGTTTGGGCCGTTCTCGCTGTCGCCGCGCTCTGCGCTCGCCTCGGCGGTTTTCCCCTCCTCGACCCCGACGAGGGGCGCAACGCGGAGGTGGGACGGGAGATGGCGCTGACGAACGACTACGTCATGCCGCGGCTCGACGGACTGCCGTATCTGGACAAACCGATCGTCTACTTCGCCGCCGAGGCCGCGGCCATGGAGGTGCTCGGCCCCACCGAGACCGCGGCGCGCCTGCCGGCGCTCCTTTTCACCTTCGCCATGGCCGGCGCGGCGTTCTGGTTCAGTAGGTGCACGCTGTGCGCCCCTACCGGTAGGGGCGCACAGCGTGCGCCCGCTGAACCCTGGCTGGCCTTCATCGCCACGCTCGCCTCTCCCTTGACGATCGCCTTCTCGCGGACGGTGATCTTCGACAGCGCACTTTCCTTTTTCATCACCGTCGCGCTGATGGGCTTCTACTTCGCCGTGGAATCCGGCGGCCGCGCCGCCGCCGTCATCGCCTGGATGGCGATCGGATTTGGCGTGATCACGAAGGGCCCCGTGGCCATCGCCGTGCCGCTCCTCGTGGCCATCCCCTTTGCCGGCAGAAAGATCGGCCGCCTCTTCCCCATCCTCGGCCTCGCGCTGTTCGCCGCCGTCATCGCGCCATGGCTGTGGGCGATCTCGCGCGCCGTCCCCGACTTTCTCCACTACGTGCTCGTGGTGGAAACGACGCAGCGCCTGACGACGGGCGCGCTCAAGCGGACCGGCCCGCCGTGGTATTTCATCCCCTACCTCCTCGGCGGCGCGCTGCCGTGGACGTTCGTCCTCTTCGGCGGGAAGCTGGACTTCCGCGACCGCCGCATCCTTTATCTATTGCTCTGGATCGCCGTGCCGCTGCTCTTTTTCTCGCTGTCGCAGTCGAAGCGGCCGCAGTACATCCTGCCGCTGATGCCGGCGGTGGCGCTGCTCGTGGCTCGGGTGTGGTGCGAGGCGCGGCGCGGCACGCGCATCGCCGCGGCGGCGATGGCGCTCCTGGGCGCCGCCTGCATCGCCGCGCTGCGCTACGTGCAGTTACGCGACGAGTTCGCCGCCGGCGCGCGCGCCACGGCGATCTCGTTCGGCCTCTGCGCGCTCGCCGGCGGCGTGGTCGCCTTCGTCTTCGTCAACCGCCGCTGGATTTCCTTCGTGGCGCTGTCGTTCCCCATGCTGGCCACGCCGCTCTGCGCGAATCCGCTGATGAACGGCCTGGCCCTGCGCCGCTCGACGAAGGCGCTGATGGCGCACGTGCCGCCGGATGCGGAGGTGATCGGGATCGAGGCGTTCACCGGGTCGATGGCGTTCTATCTGCGCCGGCCGATCGTCGTCGTCACGCCCGACGCCGAGGAGTTCACGAGCAACTACCTGATCCGCCATTACGACGAATTCGCCGGAACGCCGACGCTGCAGCGGCCGTCGTACCTCGACGCCGCGTTGGCGCGCCGCGCCGCGTTCATCGTGCGCGACAGCGACGACGCCAACCGCGCCAAGCTCGCGGCGCGCGGCGCGCGCCTCGCGGCCGTGGGCGCGCATTACGCGATCTATACAATGACGAGGGGACAGGAAACAGGGAACAGGGGACAGATGGAGCACCAACCTGTGCCCCGTCCCCTGTCACCCGTCCCCTAATCGATATGTGCGGGATCTACGGCATGGTCGCCGAGCGGGGCGCGCTGCGCTACCCCGAGGTGCTCGACTGGATGGGGGAGGCGCTGCGCCACCGCGGGCCGGACGGCCACGCCGTCTTCACGCACGCCGACGCGGTCATCGGCACGGAGCGGCTGCGCATCATCGACCTCCACGAGCGCGCCGACCAGCCCTTCGCCGCCCCCGGCTCGCAGGTCTGGCTCGAGTGCAACGGCGAGATCTACAACGCCGCGGAGATCCGCGCGCGCTATGCCGATTACCCGTACCGCTCGCGCTCTGACGTCGAGACCATCCTCCCGCTCTACCTCGAGCGTGGCCCGGCGGCGGTGCGCGAGCTCGACGGCATGTTCGGCCTGGCCATCTGGGACCACCGCTCGCGCACGCTGCTCTTGGCGCGCGACCGCGCCGGCGAGAAGCCGCTCTTTTACGCGCGCGCCGGCCACGAGATCCTCTTCGCCTCGGAACTGCAATGCATCCTGCGGCACCCCGAGGTCAGCCGCGAGCTCGATCCCGTGGCCGTCGCCGAGTACCTCAAGCTCGGCTACGTCCCGGAGCCGCGCACGATGTTCCGCGACGTGCGCCGCGTCGAGGCCGGCACGTACAAGCTCTTCACCGAGTCGCGCGAGGAGACGGTGCGCTACTGGGATCCGGCCTCGTTCGCGATCGAGCCGATCTCCGCGCGCGACGCCATCGCCGAAACACGCCGCCTCATCGAGCGCGCCGTCGAGAAGCAGGTGATGTCGGACGTGCCGGTCGGCGTCTTCATCAGCGGCGGCATGGACTCCTCGATCCTGGCCACGCTCGCGGCGAAGGTGATCGGCGTCGACAAGGTGCACACGTTCTCGGCGAAGTTCGCCGAGTCGTCGTTCGACGAGAGCGGCGACGCCGCCATCCTGGCGCGGCGGATCCAAACGAAACACGTGCCGGTGCGCACCGACGAGGAGACGCTGCTCGAGGCGCTGCAGCGCGTGGTCGCCGGCGTGGCCGAGCCGATCGCCGACGCGGCCATCCTGCCGACGTATCTGTTGGCGCGCGCGGCGCGCGAGCGGGTGAAGGTGATCCTTAGCGGCGAAGGCGCCGACGAGTTGTTCGGCGGCTATCCGACGTACCTCGGACACAAGGTCGCGCCGCTCTACGACGCGCTGCCGCGGTTCGCGCGCGCGGCCATCCGCCGCAGCGTGCAGCGCGTGCCCGCCTCGGCGAAGAAGGTGACGCTGGAGTTTCTGCTCAAGCGCTTCGTCGCCGACGCGGAGAAGCCGTGGATCGAGCGGCACCTGTCGTGGTTCGGGACGGGTTTGTCAACGGCCATTTACAAATCGGTGCACGATATGCCCGAGCTGCCGCGCGTGGAGGAGGGCGACGCGCTGGCCGGGGCGATGCTCCTCGACTACCGCTCGTACTTGCGCGACAACCTGCTGGTCAAGGTGGACCGGGCCACGATGCTCTCGTCGGTCGAGGCGCGCGCGCCGTACCTCGACCGCGACGTGACGAAGTTCGCGCTGTCGCTGCCTCCCGACCTGCGCGTCCGCCGCCTGACGACGAAGTGGGTGCTGAAGAAAGCGGCCGAGGCGTGGCTGCCGAAGGACGTGCTGTACCGAAGGAAGCGCGGCCTCTCCGTGCCGGTGGCGAGCTGGATCAACCACGGCTTGCGCGCCGAGGTCGACCGCCTGCTCGCGCCGGAAAAGCTGCGGCGCGAAGGGCTCGTGAACGAGCGCACCGTCAGCGAGCTGCTCGCCGAGCACCGCGAGGGACGCGCCAATCACGGGAAGGCGCTCTGGGCGATCGTGATGCTGGAGTATTGGTTGGAGACTTGGAGCCGGTAGGGGCGCACAGCGTGCGCCCTCTTCGGCCGCGGGCGCACGCCGTGCGCCCCTACCCTCCCTCGATCAACCTCGTCAGCGCCGGCTTGATCCCCATCAGCCGCGCGCTCATGGCGATCTGGCCGCGGTGGTATTCCTCGTGCGCGATGCCGTGCTGCATCCACGCGAAGCGGCTGCCGTATTTGCCGTCGAAGCGGCGGATGGGGCCGAGCATGTGCAGCTCGCCGGTGTCGCGGAACGCGCGCAGGCCGTCCTTGAGCGTCCGCTTCATCGCCGCGACGATCTCGCGCTTTCCCTTCGCCGCGTCGATCGGGCCGCGGTACTCGGCGATCAGCGTGTCGTACGGCGCGCGGCGGAAGTCGCCGTCGCCGCGCGTCAGCTCGCCGGCCATCATCAATCCCACTTCCGCGATGTGCAGCGCCAGCTCGCCGACGCTGCGCGCGCCCGCGCCCGCCGCGGCGTCGAACCGATTCGCCGGGATGTTCTCGAGCTCCGCGATCACGCCGTTGCGCGCGTCGGTCCACGCCTCCAGAGCTTCGTCGAGCAGCGTCGTCATGATTCCTCCACCAGCGTCTCGTCGATCTTGATCTCCGACTGCAGTGTCTTCAGCACCGGGCAGCGCCGGGCCACGTCGACGATGCGCTGCTTCTGCTGCGGCGTGAGGTTGCCGGAGAGCCGCATCTTCACCGTGAAGCGGTGGATGTAGCCGGCCTTGTTCGTGCAGTCGGCGCAGTCCTGCGCGTGCATGCGGTCGTTCGTGATCGTCAGCTCGATCCCTTCGAGCGGGATGTTCTCGCGCTTGGCGACGACGTGCACCGTCATCGACGTGCACGCGCCCAGCGCGGCGGAGAGAAAGTCGTACGGCGTCGGCCCCGCCTCCGTGCCGCCGGCGTCGGCCGGCTCGTCGGCGTAAAACGTATGCGGCCCGGCGGAGATCTCCGTCTTGAACGCAGTCCCGCCGCGGACGATCACTTCTTTCATCGGCCCTCCTCGTTCAGTCATGCGCCGCCAGCGGCAGCGAGCGCATGGCTATCCATGTCCCGTTTCGGTTCGCCAGCGGAATCCAATACCACGTCGCCGACTCGCCGGCGAGGGCCAGCCGCGCCAGCACGCCGACGCCCCCTTTGGTCACCGGCATGACGAACGGCGCGGAGAGCTCGAGCGTCATCGTGTCGCCCGAGCGGCGCGCGCCGGCGTCGACGAGGTTCCACGCGCACGCCTCGTTCGTCGCCAGCGGCAGTGCCGTGGCGTTCGTCGCGTACGCCGCCTCGACCATGCCCTGATTGGGGCGCCCGGTGTAGAACACGGCCTCGGCCAGCGCCTGCAACGATTGCCGCGTCACGAGCGGCCGCGACGTGCGCACGACGTCGATCGTCGTCTCGCGCGCGATCCCCTCGTCGCGCAGCCGCGCGCACATCACGTCGAGCGCACTCGCCGGCACGGCCGCGAACTGCGGGGTGGGCGGCGGGGGGCCGGAAGCGCACGCAACGACGAGGGCGCAGACAAACCACGGCAACGAACCTGCGCCCCGCCCCCTGCGCCCTGCCCCCTCATTCGTCATACCAACCTCAATTGCGGCGTCGATTTCGCTTCGAAGAACGCGCGGATCTCGCTGGCGGGCTTCCGCGTCACGAGCTCGCGCGGCGTCTCCTCGTACCAGTCCGCCGGAAAAAATCGCGTGTACGACTCCTGCGTGAAGCGTTTGCACAGCAGCGCGATCACGCCGACGTCTGTCTCGCTGCGGATCACGCGCCCCGCCGATTGCACGACGCGCGTCATGCCCGGGATCAGATACGCGAACTCGAAGCCCGCGCCGTAGACCTCGTCGTAGTAGTGCTTGAGCAGCTCCTGCTCGAAGCTGACCTGCGGCAGCGCCGGGCCGACGACCATGACGCCCGAGAGCATGTCGCCCTGGTAGTCGATCCCCTCGGCGTACATGCCGCCGGAGACGCCGAGGATCAGATTGCCGCGGCGCGGGCGGTCGCGGAGGATGTCGAGGATGGCGTTGCGCTCGTAGTCGGTCATGTCGCTGCGCTGCACGACGACGTGCTTCTGCAGCGGCGGCATGCGGTCGGCCACCTCCCGCAGAAACGCGTAGCTCGGAAAAAGTGCGAGATAGTTCCCATCGCTGGCGCCGGCGATGTCGGCAACGTGCTCGGCGATGCGGTCGTAGTGATTCGCGCGCTGCTTGTACGTCGTGTCGACCTCGGAGACGACGACGATCTTCCGGTTGCTGCGCGGGAATGGCGACGGCAGCGACAGCTCGGCCGTCCGGTTCGGCGGCACGCCGAGGAGCTTTCGGTAGAAATCGAACGGCTCGAGCGTGGCGGAGAGCGCGATCGTGGCGTGCGCGGAGTCGAAGATCTTGCCGAGGAAGCGCGAGGGGTCTTTGCAGAAGACCTTGAGCTTGATCCCGTCGGGCGTCCGCTCGACGATGTGCGCGAGCTCGTCGCCCTCCTCGGTCAGCAGGTTCGTCAGCTTCACCAGCTTGAAGTAGAAGTCGATCAGCGGGTCGTTTTCCTCGACGATGCGGTTCTCGATCTTCCAGCCGATGTAGCCGGCCACGACGCGCTCCCACTCCAGCCGCTGCTCGAGGAAGAAGTCGCGGTCCGGCTCGCAGAGGCCGATGGTCTCGACCTCCTCGGCCAGCGCGCGGAGGTGGCCGCGCAGGAGCTCGAGCAGCTCTTCCCAGCCGTCGAGCGAGCAGTTGCGCGCGTTGAGGTGGTGGCGGATGGCGTCGAACGACTTCTCGTGGATCTCCGGCGAGTAATAGCCGCGGCCGCGGTCGACGAGGTTGTGCGCTTCGTCGACGATGAGCACGCAGTCGCCGTAGTCGCTCTCCTGCTGGTACGCCTTCAGCCCGACGTACGGATCGAAGATGTAGTTGTAGTCGCAGACCACGACGTCAGCCTGCTCGATGAGCTCGAGCGAGACCTCGAACGGACAGACCTCGGTCGACTTCGCCAGCTCGAAGGTGATGTCGGGATCGTAGTACGACATCGAGGTGACGATGCGCGAGAGGAGGCCGCTGCGGTCCATCTTCTCGGAGTAGCGCTCGGCATAGGGACAGAAGTCCTCGTGGCAGATCATCTCCGTGTGCGCGCACATTTTCTGTTTGGCGCGGATGCGCAGGACGCGGAAGGAGCCGTCGTTGAACATTTGCAGCGCGCGGACGGCGGCGTCCTGCTGCAGGGTCTTGGAGGTGAGGAAGAAGAGCTTCTTGCCGAGGCGCAGCGACTCGCGCACGGCGGGATAGAGCGCGGCGATGGTTTTGCCGATGCCCGTCGGCGCGGAGACGAGCAGCGCCTCGCGGTTGCGGATGGCGCGCGCGACGGCGTCGATCATCTCCGGCTGGTACGGGCGCAGTTTCTCGTACGGAAATTCGACGGCGTCGGCGAAGGCCTGCTTCGCGGCGAGAAGGGCGTGCTCGGCCTGGATGGCGTCGAGGAGCTTGTCGAGGGCGTGCTCGATCGCGCTCTCGACGCCGGCAGGCTCGAGCTCGGCGTCGACCACCTCGGTCTCGCCGCTGACGAGGTCGATGAAAACGAGCTGCGGCGCGAACGTCCAGCCGTCGAACTCCGGCTTGAGCGAGAAGAACCAGGCGTAGACGAGGAGCTGCAGGAGGTTGCGCCGCAGCTTGTCGGAGCCGCGCAGCGCCTCCAGCTCCAGTTCGAAGTGGATCGACTTCACTTCCTCGATGCTGACGATCTGCTTCTCCGGGTCGACGGAGAGCCCGTCGATGCGCCCGGTGATGGTGATCCCCCACCCGCGCCGCTCGATGCGGTGAACGACGTGCACCTCGGCGCGGTAGTTGACGTCGGTGGCGGCGCGGAACTCGGCGCGGCGCTGGTGGATGTCCTGCCCGATCCACATCCGCCGGAACCCGTCGCCGCGCTCGACGCCGATGCGCCGGTAGGTCGATTCGTAGACGAGGTCCCCGACGGAGCAGACGATCTCGCGCTTCTCGTGGTCGACGCGCATGGATGGATCTTGATGATAACCGGCAGCGCCGTGAGACAGGCATCGCTCCCTCTGAAACGGCCCTCGTGAGGCGTGAAAAGCTCATCGTGAGGCGTGAAAAGCTCATCGTGAGGCGTGAAAAGCTCATCGTGAGGCGTGAAAAGCTCATCGTGAGGCGTGAAAAGCTCATCGTGAGCCGTGAAACGCTAAGCGTGCGCGATGAAAAACGAAGCGTTGCGCCGTGAGATTGTCAGCGTTCGCCGTGAGATTGTCAGCGTTCGCCGTGAGATTGTCAGCGTTCGCCGTGAGATTGTCGGCGTGCGCCGTGAGATTGTCGGCGTGCGCCGTGAGATTGTCGGCGTGCGCCGTGAGATTGTCGGCGTGCGCCGTGAGATTGTCGGCGTTCGTCGTGAGATTGTCGGCGTTCGCCGTGAGATTGTCGGCGTCCGCCCTGAGATTGTCGGCCTGCTCCGTGAGAACGGCAGCCTGCGTCGTGAGAACGCCGGCGTACACCGCGAGACAATCGCCGTGACACGCCCCACAACGTTCAGTGCCGCTTGAAGAACTGTACGGCCCGCTCGTGCTTCTCCGCCGCCGCGCGCGTCTTGAACGTGCCGAGATTGCGGCGCTTGCCGGTCTTCGGATCTTTCTTCCGCGAGTAGAGGCGGTATTCGCCGGACTTCAATTTGCGGATCACAGCTTCTCCACCACCGCCCCCAGCACGAACGCCTCGTAATCGCCGCTGGCCCGGAACTCTCCAAATGGTAGAGGCGGGGAGGGGGTGCGGTCGGAGAGCTTGTGATACGTCTCGCGCACGTCGTCGCGCCGCTCCGCCAGCGACTGCGCGGTGATGCCGTCGCGCAGCGAGAACAGACGCTGGAAATCGCCGTGGGGGATGCGCATCGGATTGCGCACATCGTCGGTGGCGGGGTCCCACTCGCCGATCAAGACCTCGTCGTCGGCGTCGGCGCTCGACTTCACGCAGATCACGATCTCCGTCGGGATGATCCGCTCCGTCGTCTTCTCGCCCGACGGCTCGGTGGACATCGGCGCGGGCGCATCGTCGCGGGCGTGGAAGTCCTGGCGCAGCACGATCACCAGCGACTCGCCCGCCTCGAGCGGCGTCGCCTCCGCCTCGCCGGGGCTGAACGGCACGATCTCGCCGATCTCGATCTTGTCGAGGCCCTTGAGCGACACCATGCCGATGAGGCGGATGCCGACGTACTCCACGCCGTCGATCGCGGGCGCGAAGCCGATGTACGAGCCGAAGGGCGCGCGCAGGCGGTGGAGCTGCTGCGACTCGCCGGCGAGCTCCGAGGACAGCTCCTGCAGCAGCGCCATCGAGGCCACGATCCCTTCGTTCACCAGGTGCCCGTTCTGGTTCACGTACGCGTAGAACTCGCGCGCGTGCTGCGTATGGTCGATGACGTCGACGCCGCGCGCCAGCGGCGCGAAGAAGCTCTGCACCTTGGTCTGGTCGTAGCCGTGGGCGATGAGAAACGACGACAGCTCCTCGATCTCCTTGTTGGCCTTTCCGGTCGTCAGGCGCGACAGCTCGACGATGCCGGGGCCGTAAAACTCGGTGATGCGGTCGCTGGGATCGCTGCCGGTCTTCATCGGCAGCAGCCGGTAATAGCCGTAGTTCAAGGCGATGCGCAGCCCTTTGTTGAAGGCGAAGCCTTTGCGGCGCATGTCGGCGTAGAAGCGCTGGATCTCCACCGCCGCCCGCAGCAGGCGCAGCGCGCGGCGCGTGGTGTAAAACGCGCCGTCGCCGAGGAACTTTTCGAATTGGAGAAGGTGCCGCTCGGCGATCGAGTCGAGCTTGCGCTGGAACACCAGCATCTGCCGGTACGAGGCCACCTCTTCGCGGCGCCCGCCGCGGCGGATGTTGCCGAGCGTCTCGGTGAAATTCGAGATGTCGTAGATCAGGCCGAAGCGGTGCACCATCGGGTCGACCACGCCCTGGCGCCCGAAGTCGAGCGGCCGCGTGGAGCGCGAGTAGGCGTAGGCCATGGAGCTGCGCTTGTCGGCGGAGAGGACGTGGCCGTCCGGCAGGGTCATCATCCAGACGATGCCGCGCCGCAGCGTGTTCAGCACGGCGAACTCGCGCACGCGCCGGGCGATGAGCTGGAACGACTCGCGGTCCTCGCGCGTGATGGCGTTCTGCACCGCCGGCATGTCGAAGACGAAGGCCTGGAAGCGCGGGTCGAGCAGCATGGCCGTGCTGATCCCCAGCTCGGCGCTCGCGCCGAAGAGCGGCAGCGCGGAGCGGAGCGTGCGGTCGGTGGCCAACAGGTCCGCCGCCACCGTGCGCAGGCGCTCGAAGCTGTCGCGGAATTGCTGGAAGTCGCGGCGCAGGTATCCGGTGATGAACGAGCGCAGCTCGCGCAGGTCGGGGCCGATGAACTCGTCGGTGAGGATCAGCACGTCGTCCTGCAGGAGGCGGAAGAAGCGGAGCGCGCGCTGCTCCTCGCCGTCGAGAATGGGCGCGCAGCGCATGGCCGCGCCGTTGAGCTGCTCGCGCGTCTCCACCACCCACTTCGAGAAGATGCGGTACTTGAGCGCGTCGCCCTGGGTGCGGCCGGCGTTCGTGTCGATGGCGCTGACGCGGCGCGGCACGGCGGAGAATTGCCGGGCCAGGTCAAACGAGTGCGCCAGCCAGAAGACGGCGTGGTAGTCGTTGAGGAGATTGGCCAGCATGGCGTTCTCCGCGACCTTCGACAACTGCGCGAGGTACGCGGCCATCGACTGCTGCGCCTTCTCCTTGGCCGGGCCGGAGCTGCGCGCGATCTGCCACTGCACCTCGTCGCTCAACCACCGGTCGAGCTTTGCGTCGAGATCGCGCAGGAGCGGCGACTCGGCCACGGGAAAGCCGAGCGCCGGCGCCTGCGTCTCGTCGGCGGGAAAGATCTTGTACGGCTGCGGCAGCAGCGACTCGTCGCGGGCGAAGAGCTCTTCGAGCGTCCGTTCGATCTCCGAGGGCAGCAGAAACGCCGCGGAGTCCGGCCGCGCGGAGAGAAAGCGAACGAGATTGGAGGGCATGACTCGGAGGCGAGGGAGTATACCGAGTTAGGGGACAGGGCACAGGGCACGGGGGACAGGTGGTGTTCTCGCGACGACAACCACCTGTGCCCCGTCCCCTGTCCCCTGTGACCTAAAATATCAGCCATGACCGCCCTCACCCCCGCCCCATGCGCGAAGTGCAACGGCACCGGATGGATTCCGCTCGAGTCGGACTCGCTGCGCGTCGAGCCGTGCGCGTGCCAGGGCGACTTGCGGCGGCGGCAGCGCATCGCCGCGGCGCGCATCCCGCGGCGCTACTTCCACTGCCGCCTGCGCAAGTTCGACGACGCCGGCAACACCGTCCTCGCCACCGCCAAGCGCCGCGTCTCCGACTTCGTCGACGGCTGGCTTCCCGGCATCAACGTGCGCGGCCTTCTCCTCACCGGCGGCTGCGGCAGCGGCAAGACCCACCTCGCGGTGGCGGCCCTCCTCGAGATCATCCAGTGCGACAAAGGCGGGCGGCTGCTCTTCTCGAACTTTCAGGATCTGATTCAGGAGATCCAGGCCTCGTTCGACGACGACCACGTGCCGAGCAAGTCGGAGCTGTTGCGGCCGCTCATTGACGCCGAGCTTCTCGTGCTCGACGAGCTCGGGTCGCAGAAGCCGTCGCCGTTCGTCCACGACCTCCTCTATTACGTCATCAACAGCCGCTACAACGACGAGCGCACGACGATCTTCACCACGAACTTCGCCGACGACCTCGCCGAGCGCATCGGCGAGCGCCTGCGCAGCCGCCTTTGGGAGATGACCAGCACCGTGCAGCTCGCGGGCGTGCCGGACTACCGGCGGACGAAGATTTGAAGCGCAACATCGCCGATGTCCTCCGCCGCGGGGTGGCGAGCACGCTGGCCAACTGGCCGGTGATCGTCACGCGCATCGTCGAGACGGCCGTGCTCTTCGGCGTGATGATCATCGCGGTCATCGGCGCGGTCGTGCCGCCGCTCGTCTCCGCCGGCATCAAGGAGTGGACGCTGCCGGCGGGCAACAACCCCGCCGAGGTCGTGCTGCGGATCCTGGGCGAGCACGCGGCGCTCTTCGCCTATCTCTTCGTCTTCCTCTGCGCGATCGCCTTGGCGATCCTGGCGATTCATTCGGTCGTCACCGCGGGCGCGACGCGGATCTACGTCGACGCCGACCGCGCCGCGCCCGACGCGCCGGAGCTGCGGCGCGAGCAGTTCGCCGTCTTCACGATGGAGCGCTGGAGCGCCGGCGCGCGCGCGTGGTGGCTGCGGATTTTCTGGATCTACAACGGCGCCTGGGGATTCTCCAGCCTCGTTTTTCTCCTGCCGCTGCTGATCGTCATGGCCCTGCTGGCGATGGCGATCAACGCGGAGAGCACGGCGGGGCTGATCGCCGCAAGCTGCGGCGGCCTGGCGCTCCTCGCTCTCGTGGCCATCCCTTTGGGGATCGTGACGGCGATGTGGGCGCAGAAGGCGGTCGTGATCTGCGTCGCCCGCGACACCGGCGCGCGCGAGGCCCTGCGCAGCGGCTGGCGCGAGACGCGCGCCGACTTCCTCCGCCACTTCGTCGTCTTTTTCCTGATCGCGATCGTCAGCGCCGGCGCGAGCGCGGTGGCCTCGACGCTCTTCGCGCCGCTGTCGTTCCCGATGCGCCCCGACGGCGGCTTTTCGTCGCTCCTCTTCGGACCGATGCACATCGTCTCGATGGCGGCGCAGAGCGCGATCAGCAGCGCCGTCGGACTGTGGATGATCGCGGCGTTTGCGGCGATGACGGAGGGAAAGGCTTCTTAGTTCTTGGTTCTTGGTTCTTAGTTCTTGGTTTGTGCTCTGCTATGCCGCACCAAGAACTAAGGACCAAGAACTAAGAACTAAGAACCATGCAAGACTTCCTCTCCGCCGACGCCCGCAACTACCGCCCCTCCGCCATCCGCGCCTTCGCGAAGCTCATCAACGATCCGAACATCATCTCCTTCGCCGGCGGCGTGCCGAATCCCGAGACATTTCCCGCGGAGAAGATGGCCGAGATCGCGCAGCGCGTGATTCGTGAAAAACGAAACGTCGCGCTGCAGTACGGGCCGACGCGCGGGCTGCCGCGGCTCTGCGAGGCCATCGCGCAGATCTGCCGCGCGCGCGGCGTGGAGCGCGGCGCGGACGACGTCCTCGTCACCACCGGCTCGCAGCAGGCGCTCGACCTCATCGCCCACACGCTCCTCGACGCCGGCGACGTCGTCCTCGTCGAGCTGCCGACGTACATCGGCGGCACGGCGTCGTTCCACGCGCGGAGCGCGGTGCTGGCCGGCGTCGAGCAGGACGACGACGGCATCGTCCCCGAGTCGCTCGACGAAGTGGCGGCACGGACGAAGCCGAAGCTTCTCTATACCATCCCGAACTTCCAGAATCCCTCGGGGCGCCTCATGTCGCAGCCGCGCCGCGACGCGGTGCTGGAGCTTGCTGCAAAGCACGACTTCCTCATCATCGAGGACGATCCCTACGGCGAGCTGCTCTACGTCGACGGCGCCGACACCACGCCGATGGCCGCGCGCGACCGCGACAACCGCGTCATCTACCTCGGCTCGTTCTCGAAAGTCCTCGCGCCCGGCCTGCGCTGCGGCTTCATCGCCGCGCCAGCCGCGCTCACGCCGACGCTCGAGATCGCCAAGCAGGCCGCCGATCTCTGTTCCGGCATGCTCGACCAGTCGATCGTCGACGAATTCTGCGCCGCCGGCGAGCTCGCGCCGCAGATCGCCAGCGTGCGCGCCTTTTACTGCGGCAAGCGCGCCACGCTCATCGCCAGCTTGGGGGAGCACTTCACCGGCCGGGCGACGTGGACCGATGCCGCCGGCGGGCTCTTCACCTTCGTCACGTTGCGCGCGGAGACCGACACGCAGAACCACGTGCAGGACGCCGTGGCGCGCGGCGTCGCCTACATCCCCGGCGCGCCGTTCTTCGTCGACGGCAGCGGCCGCAACACCATGCGCCTCACCTTCGCCAAGGAGTCCGACGAGCGGATTCGGGAGGGTGTGCGGCGCCTGGCTCGAGTTTTTGCATAGCTGTGGAGTGCGGCGGCCATGCCGCCGCTGTCAGAGCGGCGGCATGGCCGCCGCAC
>DATDFB010000165.1:0-16064 GCA_036522835.1 Thermoanaerobaculia bacterium
CGGCAATCGCCGCGACGATCGCGGCCCGCGCGGACCTCGCCGCGAGCGCCGCGAGAGCGACCTCCAACCCGGCGACTTCGAGCAGCACTACGAGGCGGTCGAGGCGCCCGAGCAGGGGCCGGAGTCGGAGGCGGCCACGGCGGTGCGCGAGTGGTGCGAGGAAGCGATCGACTACGCGCGCTTCGACCTCGACGTGCGCACCGAGGAGAACGAGCAGCAGATCGTCGTGCGGCTGTACGGGCGCGACGCGCGGCGCATGACCGAGGAGCACGGCGAGGCCCTCGACGCGCTGCAGGTGCTGGCGAACAAGGCCCTCGTCGGCCGCAAGACCGAGAAAGACATCGAGCTCGATTGCGAAGGCTTCAAGTTGCGGCGGCACGAGGATCTCGAGCAGCGTGCCCGCGACGCCGCCGACCGCGTGCGCAGCGAGGGCCGCGAGCAACTGCTGCCGGCCATGACGCCGATCGAGCGGCGCATCGTGCACCTGGCCTTGCAGGACGACGCCGACGTCACCACGGAGTCGCGCGGCGAGGGCTTCTACAAGCGTGTCGCCATCGTGCGCCGCGCCGCGGAGCAGTGAATTCGGACGACACGATCGTCGCGCCGGCGACGCCGCTGGGGCGGAGCGCGCTGGCGATCGTCCGCATCGACGGGCCGGCCAGCGGCGCCATCATCGCGGCGCTCGCCGGCGTGTTGCCTTCCCCCCGCACCGCCACACATGCAGCAATCAGCCATGAAGGTCAACTTCTTGACGATTGTGTGATCGCGCGCTTCGCCGCGCCGCACTCCTTCACGGGCAATGACCTCGTGGAGATCACGCTGCACGGCAATCCGCTCCTCGTCGAGCGCGTGATCGCCGCCTGCGTCGCCTTGGGCGCGCGCATGGCCGAACCGGGAGAGTTCAGCGAGCGCGCGGTGCTCAACGGAAAGCTCGATCTCGTTCAGGCCGAATCGATCGCCGACCTGATCAACGCGCGGACGGCTCTTCAGGCCAGGCTGTCGCTTGCAAACATGACCGGGTCGTTGAGCTGCCACGCCGCCGCCATCCGCGAGTTGCTGCTGCACGTGATCTCGCGGCTCGAGGCGGCGCTCGACTTCTCGGAGGAAGGCTACGAGTTCATCAGCCGCGCTGACGCGCGCGCGGCTCTTGCGACCGCACTCGAGGAGACGCGCGCCCTGGCCGACACATACCGCCGCGGCCAAGCCTCGCGCGAAGGACTGAGCGCGGTGATCCTCGGTCGCCCGAACGCGGGAAAGTCGACGCTGCTCAACCGCCTCGTCGGCAGCGACCGCGCCATCGTGACGCCGATCCCCGGCACGACGCGCGACATCGTCCGCGAGACGATCGAGATCGGCGGCCTGCCGGTGACGCTCGCTGACACCGCCGGCCTCCGCGATGCCGCCGACGTGGTCGAAGGCATCGGCGTCTCCCGCGCGCGCGAGGCCGCCGAGCGCGCCGACATCGTTCTCTACTTAGTCGACTCCGCCGAAGGCATCGCCGCCGAGGACGAGATCGAGCGCTATCCCGACGCGCTCGTCGTCTGGACAAAGACCGACCTCAAGCCCGCGCCGCACGGCGCCCTCGGCATCAGCGTCGCCGCCGAGCGCGGCATCGACACGCTGCTGAGCCGCCTCGACGTGCTCGTGCGTGAGAACTATGCCGCCCCCGAAGGCAGCCTCGTCAACGAGCGCCAGCGCCAAGCCGTGGCGGGCTGCGCCGAGGCCCTGCAAGCCGCGCTCGAATCGCTCGACGCCGGAGCGGACGAGCAGTTGATCCTCGTCGACCTCTACCGCGCGTCGACATCGCTGGGGCTGCTGACGGGGGCAATCACACGGGACGAGGTTTTTGAGGAGATCTTTGGGAAGTTTTGTATCGGAAAGTAGGTCACGGGTGACAGGTCACAGGTGACAGGTGGTGTTTCTAGCGATGATCACCCCCGTGACCCGTGACCCGTGACGGTGACCTCCATGATTCAAGGATGACCTGACCCTCCTTCATTGTTCCACGTGAAACACATGCCTTCCTTCGACGTCATCGTCATCGGCGGCGGCCACGCCGGGGCTGAGGCGGCGCGCGTTTGCGCCCGCGGCGGCGCCCGCACGGCCATGGTCACAATGCTGCGCGACGCCATCGGCCGCATGTCGTGCAACCCCGCCATCGGCGGCCTCGCCAAGGGCAACCTCGTCAAGGAAATCGATGCCCTCGGCGGACTGATGGCGGAGGCGACGGACCGCGCCGGGATTCAGTTCAAGGTTCTAAACCGCTCCAAAGGTCCCGCCGTGCAGGGGCCGCGCGCGCAGTGCGACCGCGATCTCTACGCGAAAACGGTGCAGGAGATCCTCGCAGCCGAGCCGAATCTCACCATCGTGGAGTCGGCAGTACGCTCGATGGAGAACAGGCACTCTTGCCTGTCCCTCGGGCTGGTGGATGGAACGATCCTAACCGCCAAAGCCATCGTCATCACCACCGGAACCTTCCTTCGCGCGCTCATGCATTCGGGCGAACAGAAGACCGTCGGCGGCCGCTTCGGCGAGCCCTCGGCTGAAACACTCTCAGACTCCCTCGCTGCGCTCGGCCTCGAGCTCGGCCGCCTCAAAACCGGGACACCGCCCCGCGTGGCTCGCGACGGCGTCGACTGGAGCCGCCTCGAAGAAGCGCCAGGCGACGAGAAGCCGCGCCCGTTCTCGATCCTCACCGATCGTCTCGAGCTGCCACAGGTCCTCTGCCATCTGACGTACACCGGCGCCGAAGCGCACGAGCTGATCCGCGCGAACCTCCACCGCGCGCCGATGTACTCCGGCCAGATCCAGGCCACCGGCCCGCGCTATTGCCCGTCCATCGAAGACAAGGTCGTGCGCTTCGCGGAGAAAGAGCGCCACCAAGTCTTCGTCGAACCGGAGGGGCTCGATCATCCGTGGCTCTACATGAACGGCATCTCCACGTCCCTACCGCCGGACGTGCAGGACGCGGTCGTCCGCTCGCTCCGCGGCTTCGAGAACGCGAAGATCGCCCGCTACGGCTACGCCGTCGAATACGACTTCGTCAATCCCGAGCAGCTCGAGCCGACGCTGCAGGTGCGCGGCGTCTCCGGCCTTTTTCTCGCCGGCCAGATCAACGGCACCTCCGGCTACGAAGAGGCGGCCGCGCAGGGCCTCCTCGCCGGCATCAACGCGCTGCAGCACGTCCGCGGCGGCGAGCCGGTGATCCTCCGCCGCGACCAGGCTTACGCCGGCGTCATGATCGACGATCTAGTCACCCTCGGCACCGAGGAGCCGTACCGTATGTTCACCTCGCGCGCGGAGCACCGCCTGCTCCTCGGCTGCGACTCCGTCTACGAGCGCCTTTCTCCGCTCGCCGACCGCCTCAGCATTCTCGACGACGAGTGCAAACGCCGCGTCGAGGCGCGCATCGCGCGGATGAGCCGTGCCAAAGAAGCGGCGCACGTCACCGTGCTGAAACCGGAGCACAAGAGTGTCGCGCAGCTCCTGCGCCGGCCGGACTTCGATGTCGACCGTGTCGACGCCTTTGCCGAGCTGACGGAAGAAGAACGCGACGGCGTCGTCAACGAGCTCCGCTACGCCGGCTACATCGAGCGCCAGCAGCGCGAAGCGGAGCGCGCGCGCAACGACGAAGAACTGCAGATCCCCGCAGCGATGTCGTACACGCTTCCCGGCCTATCGCGCGAGATGACCGAGAAATTGTCGTTCGTGCGGCCGGTATCGATTGGGCAGGCCAGCCGGATCCCGGGCGTGACGCCGGCGGCCATTGCTATTCTTCGGATGCATGTCCGCCGCGGCTCTGGAAATCTACCGGCGCGAGCTCCTGAAGTGGAACGCGCGCATCAATCTCATCGGCCCTGAAGCCGTCGCCAACCTCGACCACCACATCGCCGAGGCCCTCGCCGCGGCGGAGATCCTCAAACCGGAGCGCAACGCCCTCGACTTCGGCTCCGGCGGCGGATTGCCGGCCATTCCGATGGCCATCGTCTCGCCTGAAGCGCGGTTCACGCTCGTCGAAGTCGACCAGAAAAAGTGGGCGTTTCTGAAACACGCTGTGCGCGAATGCGGATTGAGCGCTGTGGTGGTCGGTGATAGATTGGCGCGCGCTCTGGAGCGGTTTTCTCCTGACCTTCGGTTTTCCCTCGTCACGTCGCGCGCTGTCGGGAATCCCGAGGAGTGGGTGCCGCCGCTGCGGGAGTGGCTGGAGCCGGGCGGGCGTGTCGCACTCTTCCAGGGCACGGACGACATTCCCGCGATCGACGGCATCGGACAGAGCAAGGTCCACCGCCTGCCGCGCGGCGCGTCGAACTTCCTCGTCGTGCTGACGTTCCACGTGAAACAATGACCAAAATCGTCGCGCTCGCGAATCAGAAGGGCGGCGTCGGCAAGACGACGACGGCCATCAACCTCGGCGCATCGGTCGCCGCCTGCGAGCGCAAGGTCCTCATAGTCGACCTCGACCCGCAAGCGAACGCCACCTCCGGCGTCGGCCTCTCCAAGAGCGAAGAGCAGTCAATGTATCCCGTTCTCGTCGACGGCGCGCCGATGCGCGACATCCTCCGCGCCACCGAGCTGCCGACGCTCAGCATCGCCCCATCATCCGTTGATCTCGTCGGCGCCGAGATCGAGCTCCGCGAAGCCATCGGCCGCGAGTTCCACCTCCGCAAAGCCCTCGCCGACGTCAAAGGCGACTTCGACTACATCCTCATCGACTCGCCGCCGTCGCTCGGCCTCCTGACGATCAACGCCTTGACCGCCGCCGACTCCGTGCTCGTGCCGATGCAGTGCGAGTACTTCGCCCTCGAAGGGGTTTCGCAGCTCCTTGCGACCATCGAGCGCGTGCGCGACGCCGTGAACCCGGCGCTGGAGATCGAAGGGATCGCCCTGACGATGTACGACGAGCGGATGAACCTCTCCCGGCAGGTGGCCGAGGAGGTGCGGACGCACTTCGCGGAGAAGGTCTACCGGACGGTGATCCCGCGGAACGTCCGGTTGGGGGAGGCGCCGAGCTTCGGGAAACCGATTATCCTGTACGACATTCGCTCGCGGGGTAGCGAGGCGTATCTCAATCTGGCGCGGGAGTTCATCCAGCGCGCGGAGAACGTGATCGGATGAATCAGAAGAAGGTCCTCGGCCGCGGCCTCGGCGCGCTCATCCCGCAGCGCGAGCACGCGCCGGCCGCACCGTCGGGCCTGGCGGAGATCCCGATCGCGCAGATCTCGCCGAACCCCTACCAGCCGCGCAAGAACTTCAACGAGGCGTCGATCGACGAGCTCGCGCGCAGCGTGCGCCAGCACGGCATCGTGCAGCCGCTCGTGGTCACGCGCGCCGGCGACAACCGCTACAAGCTGATCGCCGGCGAGCGCCGCTTCCGCGCCGCGCAGAAGGCCGGGCTGACCAGCGTGCCCGCTGTCATTAAGGAGATCGCGCAAGAAGGCGATGCGCTGCAAATTGCCTTGATCGAGAACATCCAACGCGAGGACCTCAATCCGATGGAAGAGGCGCTCGCGTACCACCAGCTCCACGAGGAGTTCGGCCTGACGCAGGAGGAGATCTCGCAGCGCGTGGGCAAGGAGCGCTCCACGGTGGCGAATTTCCTGCGGCTGCTCAAGCTCCCGGAGCCGGTGAAGAAGCTCCTCGCGTCGGGGCAGCTCTCGATGGGACACGCCCGCGCGCTCCTGGCGATCGAGTCGCCGAAGAAGCAGGAGCAGCTCGCCGAGCGCGTGGTGAGGAAGAACCTCAACGTGCGCCAGACCGAGACGCTGGCCGCGCCGAAGCCGGAGAAGAAGCCCGAGAAGGAAAAAGATGTCTTCACGCGCGACGCGGAGGAGAAGCTGCAAAGGACTTTGCGCACGAAAGTTGAGATCGATCGGCGGCGGAGGGGGGGTGTGATACACATTCGGTTTGGGAGTGAAGACGAGTTGATTCGCGTGGTCGATGATTTGATGGGGAGACGGCGGTGAAATGCAGAATGCTGAATGCAGAATTGGATGACGCGCGATTCTGCATTCTGCATTTTGCATTCTGCATTCGGCGGAGAACGAGATGAACAAGAAATCCGGTGATTTGAACGGCTTCCTCGACCGCGGCTCGTCCTTCAAGGGCGAGCTCGAATTCGAGGACACGATGCGCATCGACGGAAAGTTCAACGGCAAGATCATGTCGAAGAACGAGCTGATCGTCGGGGAGACGGCGCAGCTCGACGGCGACTTTCACGTCGGCCGCATCGCCATCAGCGGCACGGTGGTCGGCAAGATCACGGCCGACCAGCGCGTGGAGATCCACCGCAACGGCCGCGTCTACTGCGACGTGCACACGCCCGCGCTGATCATCGAAGAGGGCGCGATCTTCCAGGGCAACTGCGTCATGGAAGACAAGAAGGTCGCCAGCATCGCCGCCAAGGCATGAAGCGCGCGCTCTTCCTCCTCCTTCTCTTTCTCGCCGCTGCGCCGCTCTCCGCGTTCACCATCGACGAGATCCTCTCCGCTCCCTTCTGCTACGGCCTCGCCGCGGCGAAAGGGCGCATCGCCTGGATCTGCAACGACCGCGGCGCGCGCAACGTCTGGACCGCGGAGGCGCCGAAGTTCGAGCCGCGCCAGTTGACGAAGTTCACGGGCGACGACGGCGTCGACCTGGGCGAGCTGACGATCTCCGGCGACGGCCAATGGATCGCCTTCACGCGCGGCGGTGACCTCGAGGTCGGAGGAGAGAATCCGAATCCCGCGAGCGCGGTAGAGACGCCGCCGCAGGAGGTGTGGTTGATCGCCCTGCGCGACGGCGCCGTGCGCAAGGTGGGCGAGGGGAGCGAGCCGCGCATCGGCGGCAACCGTGTCGCGTTCACGGCGAAGAAGCAGCTGATGCTCGCGCCGCTCGACGGCAGCGCCAAGCCGGAGGCGCTCATCGCCGCCACCGGGACGCGCTACGCGCTGCGCTGGTCGCCGGACGGGACGAAGATCGCCTTCGTCGCCGCGCGCAAGGAGCACAGCTTCGTCGGCGTCGTCGACGTTGCCACGAAGCAGGTGCGCTATCTCGATCCGAGCGTCGACCGCGACGTCGCGCCGCTCTGGACGCCCGACTCGAAGCAGATCGCGTTCATCCGCCTCCCGTCGCGTGCGGAGCTCTTCATCTTCGCGCCGAACCGCAGCGGACCGCCGTGGTCGATCCGCATCGCCGACGCGGCGACGGGCAAGGGCCGCGAGCTGTGGCGCGCCGACGCCGGGCGCGGCTCCGTGTTTCACGGCACCGACTCCGACGATACCCTGTTCTGGGCCGGTGATCGGCTCGTGTTCCCGTGGGAGAAGGACGGCTGGACGCACCTCTACGCGATCGCACCCGACGGCGGCGCGCCGAAGCTCCTGACGCCGGGCGACGGCGAGGTCGAGCACGTCTGGAGCGACGGCAAGTCGATCGTCTACTCCGCGAACATCGGCGACATCGATCGCCGCCACATCTTCCGCGACGGGGCCGCGGTCACGAGCGGCAAGACCATCGAATGGGGCCCGGTGATCGCCGGCAATGTGATTGCCTGCTTTCGATCGGACGCGACTCATCCGGGCCGGGTTGTCATCCTGAGCGGAGCGAAGGATCCCCAGCCGGTAGGGGATGCTTCGCTGTCTGCGCAGCTCAGCATGACACTCGTCGAGCCCCAGCAAGTCATCTTCCCCGCCGCCGACGGCCTTCCGATCCACGGTCAGCTCTTCCTTCCGCGCGACGGCGCGGCCAAGCACCCCGCCGTCGTCTTTTTTCACGGCGGCTCGCGGCGGCAGATGCTCCTCGGCTGGCACTACATGGACTATTACGCGAACGCGTACGCCATGAACCAGTACCTCGCCAGCCGCGGCTACGTCGTGCTGGCGGTGAACTACCGCAGCGGCATCGGCTACGGCATGGAGTTCCGCGAGGCCACGGGTTACGGCGCGCGCGGCGCGAGCGAAGTCAACGACGTGCAGGGCGCGGCGCTCTACCTTCGCTCGCGGCCCGACGTCGACGCGAAACGCATCGGCGCGTGGGGCGGTTCGTACGGCGGATACCTCACTGCGTTCGCGCTGGCGAAGTCCTCGGACCTCTACGCCGCCGGCGTCGACATTCACGGCGTGCACGATTGGAACAACGAGATCAAAGTTTGGGCGCCGTCGTACGATCCGGCCAAGAACGAGGAGCTCGGAAGGCTGGCCTGGCGGTCATCGCCGTTGGCGTACGTCGACACGTGGCGCTCGCCGGTGCTGCTCATCCAGGGCGACGACGACCGCAATGTGTCGTTCACGGAGACGATTCATCTCGCCGAGGAGTTGCGCAAACGCGACGTGCCTGTCGAGCTGCTCGTGCTGCCGGACGAGGTACACGATTTCCTGCTGCACCGAAGCTGGCGCGCCGTATATGAGGCGACGTCGAGTTTTTTCGACGCGCGCCTGAAGTGAAATGACACATGGGTCTTTGAAAAGCGCCCGAGGCCCTTTGAAAAGTGGCCGAGCCCTTTTCAAGAGCACCCAAGGTCCTTTCAAGAGCGCACAAGGTGCTTTGAAAAGCACCCATGAGCCTCTCAAAAGCACCAATGGACCCTTTCAAGGCATCGGCGCTCGCAGACGTCGCCGAGGTAGTCGTCACCGTTGCGGAGAGGAAGGCCAAACGTGCGGCAGACCAGGGGACGGTGCTCGTAGAGCGTGCATTCGCCGCGGTCGTCAAGGTTCGGGGCACGGCGTCTCGACCGCAAGCTACGGTAGCCGCTTCACGGCCGCGTCATAGAGCGCCTTCACCTTCGCGGGCGGGACCTTCGTGTCCTTGATCATGACGCTGATCGACAGCGCGAAGCCCTTTGCCTCGCCCATGCAGTCGACCGACGGAGGCATGTTGGCCTCGTTCTTCGGCCGGGTCAGCACGCCGCACCGTGTTCCGCCAATGTCGGCGGCTTCGTGCTTCCACCCTCCTGCCTCGAGGCGCGCGTTGAGCTGCGCGATCACGGCGTTGCGTTGTTCCTTCGACGGCGCTCGGATCATGTCGATTGTGATCATGCCTCACTTGGGAAGCGTCCACAGACAGCCAGTCATCCAAAGCCTCTTGGCAGGCCCGTTCGGAATCGGCGTCGCGGTGAAGTAGCCCGGCGTTTTGACCTTCATGCCGACCGCTGCGTCGAGCTCCGCGGGCGTCAGAAGCGTGCACGCCGCCGGTGGCTTCTGGGCTGTGAGGAGGAAAAGAGCGGCAACGGCGACAACGAACTTCATCGACGACTCCTACCATCCGCGCATCTGCGCGATCAGCACGATGGCTTCGGGGATCGTGTACTGATCCTCGGGGCCGAGCTCGTCCTCCCACTGCAAATCCCACGCAGCCGCTTCCTTCTCCCCGTGCGTCGCTGCCGTGAAATTCAGCTCGCAGACGTCGCCGAGGTAGTCGTCGCCGTTACGGAGGGGAAGGCCGAACGTGCGGCAGACCAGCGGGCGGTGCTCGTAGAGCATGCATTCGCCGTGGTCGTCGAGGTTCGGGCATGGCGTCTCGGCCGTGCGGTCGAAGAACGTCTCCTTCTCGATCGGCGAGCAGGTGCGCAGGTCGGGATGCGCGCTCGACTCCACGATCTCGCGCGCGCGGGCCACGATCTTTTTCCGGCGCGCCGGGTGCAGTTTCCGGAGCCCTTCGGCGATCACCGGCACGTCGCCGGAGCCGATCTCGAAGAGGCCGTAACAGCAGAGCGAGCAGCCTCGGCCGCACTGCAGGTGCTGCGGCTGCGACTCCATGACGCGGCGGAAGAACGCGTCCGCGTCGGCGAGGATCCGGTTGTAGCTCACGCCCCCCAAACCCGCCCCGTGACAACGTTCTTTCCGTATGGTATATAGCCGCGGCCTCGGGACGCCCCGCCGCTGCGATTCCCGGCCCAAAACACGGATGCAAATCAATCTCGTACCCGATCTCTCTCTGCTCGCCGTCCTGGCGATCTTCATCGCCACGTCGATCGTCGTGCGGCGGTTTTTCGTCCGCCCGATCCTGGCGATCATCGAGTCGCGCGAGACCGACCAGCGCGGCGCGCTTGAGGTCTATGAGAAGGCCATGGCGCAATTCAACGAAGCGACCGCGAAGATGGAAGAGCAGCTCCACGTCGCCAAGCGCCAGGCCGGCGAGGTACGCGAGCGCTACCGCGCCGAGGCCGCGTCCTACCGCAACGCCAAAATCGACGAGACGACCACGGCGGCGAGCTCGATGATCTCCGAGGCCGATGCGCAGCTCGGCCGCGACGTCTCCGCGGCGCGCGACAAGATCGCGCGCGAATCGGAGTCATTGGCCCGCCTTGCCGCCGAGCGCATTCTCGGGAGACCGGTCTGATGCGAACGTTCGTGCTAATTCTGCTAATGCTGGCGATTGGGCTGCCGATCCTCGCGCAGGCGCAGCCGAACGACGTCGCCCACGGCGCCGAAAAGGCGAGCGCCGAGGCCGCGCATCCGGGCGAGGACGTCGGCGGTCCGCACGAAGGGCCCAAGTTCCTCGGCCTCCCGGCGTGGATCTGGAAGCTCGTCAACATGCTGCTGTTCCTCGGCATCCTGGTGTGGCTCCTCGGCGGACCGGCCAAGAAGTTCTTCGGCGACCGCAACGCGCAGATCCGCGGCTCGGCCGAGGAGGCGAAGACGCGGCGTGCGAAAGCCGACCAGTTGGCCACGGACATTCAGGCGCGGCTGACACAGATCGAAGCGGACGTTCGGGCAATCCACGAGCGCGCCGAGGCGGAGGGCGAGCGGCAGCGGCGCGAGCTGAAGGAGGCCGCCGACGCGGAAGCGCAGCGGATCCTCGCCAACGCGCGCTCCGAGGTCGACAACCGGTTGAAGCACGCGCGGCACGAGCTCACCGAGTATGCGGGCGAGTTGGCCGCGCAGCGCGCGGAGCAGATCGTGCGCGAACGAATCACCGACGCCGACCAGAAGCGGATTTTCAGCGAGAGCGTGCGGGAAGTGGCGGAGGTGAAGGGATGACCGCTGGAGGCGCACTGTGATCCGCCGCTTCGCCCGGCCGTACGCGCGCGCCATCATGGACGTCGCCAAGACCGTGCAATCCGCCGCGGTCGTGCGCGACGAGCTGGCGAGATTCGAGCAAGCGCGGGCGGGCGCGCGCGACCTCGCCGAGGTCTACGCCAACCCCGGCATCGATGTCGACACGAAGCTCGAGATCACGCGCAGCATCGCGCAGCGCCTCGGCGCCGGCGAGCTCTCGTCGCGCGTCCTCGAAGTGCTGATCCGCAATCGCCGCATCAACGACCTCGGCTCCATCGTGGAGGCGCTGGCGGAGATGATCCGTCAGGCTACGGGGACGCTGGCAGCCGAAGTGCGGGCCGCGCATCCATTGACGGCGGACGAAGAGGCCGCGCTGGCGCGGACGCTCGAGCAGAAGTTCGGCCGCAAGATCGAGATCTCCGTCACCACCGATCCCATGCTCCTCGGCGGCTTCATCGCCAAAGTCGGCAGCGAGGTTTACGACGCCTCCGTTTCCGGCAAAATCAACCGTTTCCGCGAATCCTTAACGTGAGCCGTTCTCGGGAGAGATTATGGCTGTTGATTTGAAGTCAGAAGAAATCACAGAGATTATTCGTCAACAATTATCAGGCATCGGCAAAGGCGTGGACGTCTCGGAGGTCGGCACCGTCGTGTCGGTCGGCGACGGCATCGCCCGCGTCTACGGCCTGGAGCGGGTCATGGCCGGCGAGCTCGTGCAGTTCCCGCACAACGTCGCCGGCCTGGCCCTCAACCTCGAGGAGGACAACGTTGGCGTCGTGCTCCTCGGCGAGTCTCAGGCCATCGCCGAGGGCGACGAGGTTCGGCGTACCGGCCGCATCATGTCGGTGCCGGTCGGCGCGGCCATGGTCGGCCGCGTGGTCAACCCCCTCGGCCAGCCGATCGACGGCAAGGGGCCGATCAACACGAACGAGTTCTTCCCCATCGAGCGCCTCGCGCCCGGCGTGGTCGACCGCAAGCCCGTCAAGGAGCCGCTGCAGACGGGGCTTAAGGCCATCGACGCCATGATCCCGATCGGCCGCGGCCAGCGCGAGCTGATCATCGGCGACCGCCAGACCGGCAAGACCGCCATCGCCGTCGACACGATCATCAATCAGAAGGGCAAAGGCGTCATCTGCATCTACGTGGCCATCGGCCAGAAGAAGTCGACGGTGGCGCAGGTGGTGAAAACGCTCGAGGAGTACGGCGCGATGGAGCACACCATCGTCGTCAGCGCCTCGGCCTCGGAGCCGGCGCCGCTGCAGTACCTGGCGCCGTACGCCGGCTGCGCCATGGGCGAGTACTTCCGCGACAACAAGCAGCACGCCCTGGCAATCTACGACGATCTTTCCAAGCACGCCCAGGCCTACCGCGAGATCTCGCTGCTTCTCCGCCGCCCGCCCGGCCGCGAGGCCTATCCGGGCGACGTCTTCTATCTGCACTCGCGCCTCCTGGAGCGCGCGGCGAAGCTCTCCGACGAGCTCGGCGGCGGGTCGCTCACGGCGCTGCCGGTCATCGAGACGCAGGCCGGCGACGTCTCCGCGTACATCCCGACGAACGTCATCTCCATCACCGACGGGCAGATTTACCTCGAGACCGACCTCTTTCACTCCGGCGTCCGCCCGGCGGTCAACGTCGGCCTCTCGGTCTCGCGCGTCGGCGGTTCGGCGCAGATCCGCACCATGCGCGCCATCGCCGGCACGCTGCGGCTCGACCTCGCGCAGTACCGCGAGCTGGCCGCGTTCGCGCAGTTCGGCTCCGACCTCGACAAGGCCACGCAGGCACAGCTCAACCGCGGCCGGCGCCTCGTCGAGATCCTGAAGCAGCCGCAGTATCAGCCGATGCCGATCGGCCTTCAGGTCTTCTCCGTCTTCGCCGGCACGCAAGGCTTCCTCGACAACCTCGCGGTCGACGCCGTCCGTACGTTCGAGGCGGCGCTGCACCAGTACCTCCTCGACAACAAGGCCGACCTCGTGGGCCGCGTGGAGTCGGCGCCGAAGTTCGACGACGCCCTGAAGAAGGAGATGACCGACGTCGTCGCCGAGTTCAAGAACGACTACGTGCAGGACAACGCCGGAGTGGCGGCGTAGCGAATGGCCAACACCATCGACATCCGCCGCCGGATCCGCAGCGTGAAGAACACGCAGCAGATCACCAAGGCCATGAAGATGGTGGCCGCGGCGAAGCTGCGCCGCGCGCAGGACCGGATGTTCGCCGCGCGTCCCTACGCTGCCGCGCTGCGCGAGGTCCTCTCCTCCGTAGCCACGCGCGTCGGCGAAGAGGAGATGGCCGAGCATCCGCTGCTCAAGGCGCAGGAGGAGCACAACGTCCTCCTTCTCATCGTCACGGCGGACAAGGGACTCTGCGGCGCGTTCAACTCCAACGTCATCCGCGCGGCCATGAACGCCATGCGCGAGCACAAGTGGGACTCGGTGCAGCTCCTGCCGATCGGCCGCAAGGCGCTCGACTACTTCCGCCGCCGTCCCATCCCCATCCGCAGCGAGGCCACGCAGGTGTTCCAGGCGCTCTCGCTCGGCACGGCCCGCGAAATCGCCCGCGAGCTGATCGAGGACTTCGTCGAGGACAAGATCGACGCGGTCTACGCGGTCTACAACGAGTTCAAATCGATCATCGCCCAGAACGTGCGCGTGGAGCGCCTCCTGCCGATCGAGCGCGACTGGGAGATCGCCAAGACCGCGACGGTCGACTACCTCTACGAGCCGAACCCGCAGCAGATCTTGACCGACCTGCTGCCGAAGCACATCGAATTTCAGCTCTACCGCATCCTCCTGGAATCGGCCGCGGCCGAGCAGGGGGCGCGCATGACGGCGATGGAGGCCGCCACGAAGAACGCCTCCGAGATGATCGATTACCTGACGCTGACGTACAACCGGATAAGGCAGGCGTCGATCACCAAAGAGATCATCGAGATCGTTTCCGGCGCTGCGGCGGCGGGCTAACGGAGAAACGCATGGCAGAACAGAAAATCGGCAAAGTCATCCAGATCGTCGGCCCCGCCGTCGACATCGAATTCGCGGAAGGGCACCTTCCCGCCATCGGCAACGCCGTGCGCGTCGTCGACAACAAGGAGCTCGGCAAAGTCGACATCGACGTCGTCGTCGAGGTGGCCAACCACATCGGCGAGAGCCAGGTGCGCTGCATCGCCATGAAGCCGACCGATGGCATGGTCCGCGGGATGAAGGCGATCGACAGCGGCGGCCCGATTACCGTTCCGGTGGGCCGCGAGACGCTCGGCCGCATCCTCAACGTTCTCGGCGAGCCGGTCGACAACAAGGGCCCGGTCAATTCGAAGAACCACTGGGGTATCCATCGCGAGGCGCCGAAGTTCGAGGACCAGGCTACGTCGATCGAGATGTTCGAGACCGGCATCAAGGTCGTCGACCTCCTCGAGCCATACACGAAGGGCGGCAAGACGGGCCTCTTCGGCGGCGCCGGCGTCGGCAAGACGGTGTTGATCATGGAGCTGATCAACAACGTGGCCAAGGCGCACGGCGGCTTCTCCGTCTTCGCCGGCGTCGGCGAGCGCACGCGCGAAGGGAACGACCTCTGGCTCGAGTTCGCCGAGACCGGCGTCATCGTGCCGGGCGATCCGTCGAAGTCAAAGGCGGCGCTGATCTACGGTCAGATGACCGAGCCGCCCGGCGCGCGCCTGCGCGTCGGCCTCACCGGCCTCACCGTCGCCGAGTACTTCCGCGACGCCGAGGGGCTCGACGTGCTGCTCTTCATCGACAACATCTTCCGCTTCACCCAGGCGGGCTCCGAAGTCTCGGCGCTCCTCGGCCGCATGCCCAGCGCCGTCGGCTACCAGCCGAATCTGGCCACCGAAATGGGCGAGCTGCAGGAGCGCATCACCTCCACCAAGCGCGGCTCGATCACCTCGGTGCAGGCCATCTACGTCCCCGCGGACGACCTCACCGATCCGGCGCCGGCCACCGCGTTCGCGCACCTCGACGCCACCACCGTTCTCTCGCGCCAGATCGCCGAGCTCGGGATCTATCCCTCGGTCGACCCGCTGGCGTCGACCTCGCGCATTCTCGACCCGCGCATCCTCGGCGAGGAGCACTACAACGCGGCCCGCTCGGTTCAGGCCGTGCTGCAGAAGTACAAGGACCTGCAGGACATCATCGCCATCCTGGGCATCGACGAGCTGTCGGAAGAGGACAAGATCGTCGTCGGCCGCGCGCGCAAGATCCAGAAGTTCCTCTCCCAGCCGTTTTTCGTGGCCACGCAGTTCACCGGCCTGGAAGGCAAGTACGTCAAGATCGCGGACACCATTCGCGGCTTCAAGGAGATCGTCGAAGGCAAGCACGACGACATTCCGGAGCAGGCGTTCTTCAATCAGGGCACGATCGAAGACGTGCTCGAGCGCAATGAGCAGATGAAGCGCGAGGCGGCGTAGTGGCGGACGGAATCCCCAGCAAGCTGCGGCTCGTCGTGGTCACGCGCGAGCGCAAGATCGTCGAGGCCGACGTCGATGAGGTCATCCTCCCGGCGTACAACGGCGAGATCGGCGTGCTGCCCGGGCACACGCCGCTGCTGGCCGTGCTCAAGGTCGGGATCATGCGCTACCGCGAAGGCGGCAAGACCTCGTCGCTCGTCCTCTCCTGGGGCTTCGCCGAGGTGCTGCCGGATCGCGTCATCGTGATGGCGGAGACGGCGCGGCTGCCCGAGGAGATCGATCCCGCGGCGGCCGAGGCGGCGAAGCGCGACGCCGAGCGGGAGATCGCGGATCTGTCGTCGCACGATCCGGAGTTCGCGGTGGTGGAGGCGCGCTTGGAAGAATCGGTGGCGATGATTAATCTGCATCGCGAAATGTAGGACGGGCTTCAGCCCGTCCAAGCGCGCATGGAGCCCTGGCTCAAATCCTTCGCCGAGACCGCCTTCCGCCGCGCCGCGGACACGGCGCACGACCTCAAGACGCCGCTCAACGTCGCCATCCTCAATCTCGAGCTGCTGAAGATGCGCCTGGCCAAGCTGGCCGAGGCGCCGGACGCCAAAGTCACGGCCTACGCCGCCTCGATCGAAACCGAGCTGCGCCGCATGGCCCGCATCTTCGACACCTTCTTTCTCCTGTCG
>DATDFB010000166.1:0-15132 GCA_036522835.1 Thermoanaerobaculia bacterium
GCGCGCCCTGCCGGCGGCCGCGGCGCAGTCGAGCGCGCGCGAGCGCCGCGCCGAGGAGGCGGAGCGCGAAGTGCTGGAGTGGAAGAAGGTCATCTTCATGCGCGACAAGGTCGGGCAGACCTTCCGCGGGATCGTCACCGGCGTCGCGCCGTTCGGCCTCTTCGTTGAGCTCGACGAGATCTTCGTCCAGGGAATGGTCCCGGTGGCGACGATCGGAGGCGATTTCTGGGTGTTCCGCGAGCGCGAGCACCGCCTCCGCGGCGACGCCACGAGCCGCGAGCTCCGCCTGGGCGACCACGTGTCCGTCGAGGTCAAGTCGATCGACGAGGACCGCCACCAGATCGAGTTCCGCCTGCTCGAGGTCGCTGGAACTCCGATTGCACGTCGGGATCGCGATGCCTGACCAGAACGGCGTGTCCGCGCGCATCAAGGAGGTCGTCTCCCAGCGCGTGGCCCTCGAGACCAAACTGCAGAACGAAGTCGGCGAGCCGTCCGATGCGAAGGCGGCGTCGTACGACGCCCGCTACGGGATGCTGCAGAAGCAGTTGGCGGCCCTGTTCAAGGAGACGGTCGACGACGCGCAGCGCACCACGGTGATGCTCGAGCTGATGCGCATCCTCGAGAACCGCCTCGTCTACCTGCACAACTTCATCGTCGATCCGACCTCCGACAACCGCGTCCTGGCTCAGCTGGTGACGAAGTTCATCGACCAGCTCGCCGGCGCCGGCAGCACGGTGCTGACGAAGCTGGAGGCGACGTATTACCGCGCCGTGGCCGCACTGTACTCCGGCGATCTCCCCGCCGCGCGCGACGGCTTCCGCGCCGCGTGCGCGTCGGAGGAGTCGGACGAGGCGAACGACATCAAGTACAAGTCGTACGTGATCCTCGGCAATCTCTCGCACGAGGAGCGCGACTACGCCGCCGCCAAGGAGCTGCACGACTCGTCGCTTCGCTATTCGCAGCATCCCAACGTGACCGCGCAGGCGCTGGCGCTCAAGGCGCTGAACTCGTACGCGCTGCATGCCTATGACGAGGCGCTGCATCTGTTTCGCGAGTCGCTGCAGCTCTTCGACGCCAACGCGCCGTTCTACAACTCCTACTTCTACCGCAACGCGCTGCTGTTCTGCGGCGCCATCCACTTCGACCGCCACGAGCTCGACGACGCCGAGCGCTACTACCGCCAGGTGCTCGACAGCGTGGAGCAGAATTCTTACGACTTCTTCGACGCGCTCACGCACTTAGGACGCATCTACTTCGCCCAGGAGCGCTTCGACGACGCCGCCGCGGCGTTCGAGCGCGCGGTGCAGACGCACCGCTTCAGCGAGAACGAGTACCTGGTCGACACCTGGTTCTGGATCGCCCGCGCGCACCTCAAGCGCGGCGACACCGCGGAGGCGCGAAAGTACCTGGAGAAGATCGCCGCGACGGAGGTGCGGTACGAGAAGAAGCCGCAGGCGATCGAGATGCTGCAGAAGATTGCGTGATTCAGGGGACAGAGCGCAGGGGACAGGGCACAGATGGTGTTCTCGCAAACGCTCGACTCTCGACCATGGGCACGAGTTCGTGCGACGGGCAAGACAACCACCTGTGCCCTGTCCCCTGCGCTCTGTCCCCTCCGGTCAGATCGCCTCTCGCAACCCGCGAAAGAGCAAAACCATCTCCTCCGGCCGGTAATGCGCATTGAGGCCGCTCGGATTCGGGAGGACCCAGATCCGCGTCGCGCCGATCGTCCCCTCCTGCGGGCCGAGCTTCGCCCGCGGCCGCGCGAACGCGGTGCGGTAGGCCTGGATGCCGACGACCGCCAGCCAGCGCGGCTCGAAGCGGCGCACTTTCCGTTCGAGAGTCCGCGCGCCGGCGACGAGCTCCTCCGCCGTCAGCTCGTCCGCCGCGGCGGTGGCGCGCGCGACGATGTTCGTGATGCCGTAGCCGAGCTGCAGCAGCGCGCGCTGCTCCGACGGATCGAAGAGGCGCGGCGTGAAGCCGGCGCGGTGCAGCACCGGCCAGAAGCGGTTGCCCGGCCGGCCGAAGTGATGGCCGACGGCGGCGGTGTACAGCCCCGGATTGATCCCGCAGAAGAGGACGTCGAGCCCCGGCGCGATGACATCGGGCAGCGTCTTCCCCGCCGCCGCGGCGATCTGTTCCTTCGTCGGCTTCACTTCGCGGCTGGCACGATGACGACGTCGCTGTAGCGGTCGAGATACGGCTTGAGCCAGATCTCCGGCCGCTGTGCGCCCGGCTTCACATCGATGGCGATCGGCTGGTTCGTGAAGCCGATCTCGTCGTTGCCCATCATGATCCGGCCATCGATCGATTTGCCGTTGAGCGAGTCGCGCGCGGCCACCGTCACTTCGTTCCTCCCCGCGTGCAGCGTCGCCGGCGTCATCTCCACGATTGCCTTCGGCACGACAGCCGGCAGTTGGAAGCTCGTGTCCGGATAGCCCTGCGCGGAGATCGTGATCGTCGGCGGGATGGCGTCGGTGTGGCCCTCTTTGTTCGGCACGCGGAGGTACTTGAACGGCATCGGGAACGGGTAGTAGGTGGCCATCTCGCCGCTCGGATTCGCGGGGGCGTAGATGATCTGATTCGGCAGCAGCACGCGCGCCAGCACCGGCACGTGCGTGTCGGGGTCGATGGCGTAGAACGTCACCGCGCCTTTGTAGTCGTAGGGGATCGACTCGGGCGACATCCAGATCTCGAGCGGCTTCGCGTGCACGGCCGGCGGCTGCTTCTTCGTGCAGGCCTGCGCGGTTTTCCAGGTGTTGATGGCGTTCTGGTCGACGCCCATCAGGTAGACCTCGATCCAGGCCTTGCATTGGTCGGAGTCATGCGCGTTCTTGTCCGCCGGGAAGAGCTTGCCGCAGAGCGTGTGCGCCTCGGCCGTCAGCACGTCGTCGCAGAACATGTAGGTGTTCGTCGGATATGTCTGACAGGTGGCGTGCTTGCGGCAGAGCGGCGCCATGGCCGCCTTCATCTCCGGGCCGTGCTTCTCGAGCCAGCCGGCGTCGAGGTCGAGACCGAGGAACTGGAAGCCGGCGGATTTCATGCTGGAGTCGGGGAAGCTGATGCAGGAGACCTCCACGGCGCACGCGTTGGGCGTGAAGTCGGCAGGGAAGATCTCGCGCGTGGCGAGCAGAAGCAGAAGGGCGGGAAGCATGCGGCGAGTATACGAACGTCAGTGGAAGCGCGTTACGACGAAGGCGATGTCGTCTTTGAATTCCTCGGTGGCGGGGAAGCCGGCGACGTCGGCGTAAATGGTGTCGTAGAGGGCGGAGAGCTCCGCGTCGGGCTCGGCCTCGAGGATGGCCGCGACGCGGTCGATCGAATAGAACTCGCCCGCGGCGTTGCGCCGGTCGGTGAGTCCGTCGGTGTAGACGAAGAGGGTGTCGCCGGAGGCGACGGTGGTGCAGCGCTCCTCGAAGACCATCGCCGGCATCGCGCCGAGGAGGTGGCTGGGCTCCTCGAGGAGAACGGCGCGGCCCGCCGCGTGGCGGAAGAGGAGGAACGGCGGATGCGCGGCGTTGGCGTAGTGGAGGATGCCGTCCGGCCCGGTGCGGAAGAGCTGCGCGGTGGCGAACTGGGTCGGGAGGCTGACGCTGAAGAGAAAATCGTTGAGCCGCGACATGAACCGCGACAACGGCGTTCCCGCATCGGCCTCGGTGTGGATGTAGCTCTTGAGCAGCGAGACGAGGATCGCGGCGGGGAGGCCGTGGCCGGAGACGTCGGCGACGAAGAGGTAGAGCAAGTCGTCCTGCATGAAGTAGTCGTAGAAGTCGCCGGAGAGGGTCTCGCTCGGCATGTACGCGGAGCGTACTTCGAGGCGCGGCGCGGAGAGCGCGCGCTGCGGCATGAGCGCCTCCTGCACGCGCCGCGCGATCTGCAGGTCGCGCGTGATCTGTTGGTTCAGCTTTCTCAGCTGATCCTGGTAGGCCTTGACGCGCAACAGCGCCCGCAGCCGCGCCAGAAGGATCTCCAGATCCGAGCCTTTCGTGACGAACTCGTCGGCGCCCGCGCCGAGTCCATCGACGACGAATTGCGCGGAGTCGGCGCCGGTCAGCAGCAGGACGGGAATGGTCTGCAGCGCCGGATCGCCCTTGATCCGCCGCGTGACTTCGAAGCCGTCCATCCCCGGCATGCGGTAGTCGACGACGAAGGCATCGGGCATGACGGTCTCGACGATCTTCAGCCCTTCGACGCCAGAGGTGGCCGCGGAGACGACGAAGCCGCGCCGCTCCAGAAATCGCTGCGTCACCGCCACGTCGTTGGCGTTGTCGTCGATGAGGACGATGCGTTGCGGAGTGCCCATGGGGTTGCGAGGATTAGATGCGAAAACCTGACCAGTTCGCTACGGGGCGGGCGGGAGGAGGGCGCGGACTTCGGCGAGGAGGAGAGGGAGGTCGTCGTGGATCGTTTGCCACAGACGGTCCATGCGAATGATCGAATAGCGATGCACCAGGATGTTGCGAAAGTCGACGATCGAACGAGCCTTCGCGATGCTGCTCCGCAGCGTCGCGTCCTTGTGCAAGGCGACGTTTAGTGCTTCTCCCACCGTGATGAACTGCCGTTCGACGGCCAGGTATATCGTTCGCGACCGCTGAAATTCATCGAAAGAGAGGCCGGCCGTGAACTCCTGAATCGATTCGCCAGCATCCAGGACGTCGTGCAGAAGATTCACGACTTCAGGCTGCATACAGATCGCGCTGCGTCTGCTCGAGCGCTTGGCGGAAATATGGCTTGAGCTTCGCTTCCCATTCCACGAGATCGATGCCGCGCTGAAACAGATCCTCGAGCGCGAACTTCAACCCGAAGTACGTGTCCTCCCCGGTGTCCGGATGGCGAATATCGTGAAACTCCACCACAAAATCCAAATCGCTCTTCGCCGGATCGAACGTTCCCTGCACCGCCGACCCGAAAATCGCCAGCCGCTTCACCCGATATTTCTCGCACAGCGCCCGCACGTCCTCGAGGTGTTGCGTGACGAGCTCCGGCAGCGCCTCCATGGCTGTCATTGTACCTTTCGCCTCCGCAGCTACGGGGCGGGCGGGAGGAGGGCGCGGACTTCGGCGAGGAGGAGGGGGACTTTTTCGCAGACGATCTTCCACACCTGCTCGTCTTTGATCTCCGGATAGTCATGAACGAGCTTGTTTCTAAAGCCGATGATTTCCGGGACCGCGGTGATCCTGGACGAGATCTCCGGATCCACTCTGCGCAGTCGCACCATTGCCTCGCCGACAATTGTCAGTTTTCGCTCGATGGCGCTGTGCAGCATGTCGTCAGTCGCATAGTCGTTGAAAGACCGTCCTGCGGCGACTCCACGATCGCCGCACAAGCATCGGCGATGTGCCACAGTCGCGAGTGACGTTCGGCGTCTTCAAGCGGCGACATACAACGGTTGCTCGCTGAGATCGAGGACGCGAAGGAACCACGGATTGCGGACAGCCTCTCGCTCGACGAGGTCGACGTCACGCTGGAAGAGATCCTGAAGCGCCAGCAGCAGTCCAAAGTAGACGTCCTTAAAGCCGGTCGGTTCGCGCGGAAAAAACTCAACCACGAAGTCCAAGTCGCTCGTCTCCGGATCGAACGTCCCCTTCACCGCCGACCCGAAAATCCCCAGCTTCTTCACGCCGTATTTCTCGCACAGCGTGCGCACCTCCTCGAGGTGCTGCGTGACGAGCTCCGGTAGCGCCTCCATCCCCGTCATTGTACCCTTCGCCTCCGCATGAAACTGATCGTCGGCCTCGGCAATCCGGGCGAGGACTACGCGCGCTCGCGGCACAACGTCGGGTGGGTGGTGGCGGACGCGTTCGCGCGCAAGTTCCGCATCGACATCGCCCGCCACGAGAAGGAGGCCATGACCGGCGAGGGGCGGGTGGCGGGGGGGACGGTCAAGGTGGCGAAGCCGCTCACGTACATGAACCTCTCCGGCGACGCGGTGCGGCTGCTCGTCAATGCGTATCTCGATTCCACCGATGACTTGATCGTCGTCTTCGACGAGATCGATCTGCCGCTCGGGAAGCTTCGGATAAGGCCGAACGGCTCGGCGGGGACGCACAACGGCATGCGCTCCATCGTCGCCGCGCTTGCGACCGAGCGATTCCCGCGCTTACGATTTGGCGTGCGCGGCGCGAGCTACCCCGATGTCCGGTTGCGGGATTACGTCCTCGACGACTTCCACGACGACGAGCTCCCCATCGTGCAGCAGAACGTCGACCGCGCCGTCGAAGCTCTCTTCCTTTTTGCCCGCGGTGATCTGCGGCGGGCCATGAACGACTTCAACAGGGAACCATGACCGCCATCCATACCTTGGGCGAGCTCCGCGCCGCCGGCCATTCCGTCCGCTCCGTCAAAGATGAGATGCGCGAGAACCTCCTCGCCAAGATCGCGCGGCGCGAGACGACGTTTCCCGGCATCCACGGCTACGAGCGCACCGTCGTTCCGGCCATTCACAACGCCATCCTCTCCAAGCACGACATCATTCTTCTCGGACTGCGCGGGCAGGCAAAGACGCGCATCCTCCGCTCGCTCACGTTGCTCCTCGACGAGCGCATCCCGATCATCGAGGGCTGCGAGATCAACGACTCGCCGCTGCAGCCGACGTGCAAGCGCTGTCGCCGCCTGGCGCAGGAGAGGGGCGACGATCTGCCGGTGGCGTGGCTGCATCGCGAGGAGCGGTACCGCGAGAAGCTCGCCACGCCCGACGTCACGGTGGCGGATCTCGTCGGCGATATCGATCCGATCAAGGCCGCGAACCAGCGCCTCACCTACGCCGACGAAGAGGTCATCCACTACGGCATCATCCCGCGCACGAACCGCGGCATCTTCGCCATCAACGAGCTGCCCGACCTCGCGCCGCGCATCCAGGTGGCGCTCCTGAACATCCTCGAGGAGCGCGACCTGCAGATCCGCGGCTTCCCGGTGCGCATCCCGATGGACGTCGTCCTCGTCTTCAGCGCCAACCCCGAGGACTACACGAGCCGCGGCAACATCATCACGCCGCTCAAGGACCGCATCGACTCGCAGATCCTCACGCACTACCCGCAGAAGGTCGAGACGGCGATGCAGATCACGTCTCAGGAAGCGTGGACGCGCCGCGCGGCGAAGGTCAAAGTCGAGATTCCGGATTACGTGCGCCAGCTCGTCGAGCAGGTCGCCTTCGTGGCGCGCGAGTCGGAGCTCGTCGACCAGTCGAGCGGCGTCTCGGCGCGCCTGACGATCTCGGCGCTGGAGCTGCTGCACTCGAACCTCGAACGCCGCGCGGCCATGACGGGCGAGACGACCGTCTTCCCGCGCCTCGCGGACCTGGCCATGCTCCTCCCGGCCATCACCGGCAAGGTCGAGATGGTCTACGAAGGGGAGCAGCAGGGGGCCGAAGTCGTGGCGCGGAAGCTCATCGGCACCGCGGTGGCGAAGCTCTTCGAGTCGAAGTTTCCCGCCGTCGAGCGCGCCGGCACGTCGACGCGCGAGCGGCGCAACTACAACGACATCGACCACGACGAGCTCGACGACATGTTCGCCGGCCGCCGCGTGCGCAAGCCCACTCCGCCGCCGCAGCGCGAGGAGAAGCCGGCATCGAAGAGCGATCCGAACTACGATGCCATCCTGGCCTGGTTCGTCGACGGCAACAAGATCACGCTCTCCGACGAGCAGCCGTTCGCCGAATACTTCGCGGAGCTGAAGCGCGTGCCGCGGCTCGCGGAGACGGCGGCGAAGTACGCGCAGCCGTCGAGCGACTACGAGCAGGCGTTCTGGATGGAGATGGTGCTCGAAGGCTTGCACCAGGCGCTGCGCCTGGCGCGCGAGGACCTCGACTCGACGATCACGTTCCACGAACTGATGAAGTTCAACGTGCTGAGGACGGTCAAATGAGAATCACGACGGAGATCCCCACCGACCTCTCGCGTCAGATCGACCGCATCATCCGCGACGGCTGGTTTCCCGATCAGGAAGCGGTGGTGCGCGAGGCGCTGCAGCAGTTCGTCGACGCCAAGTCGTTCCTCGGCGACTCGCCGCGCATGCTCCACCGCTTTGCCGCCGACGCGCTCAATGACTCCAAGCCCGAGGTGGCGCTGAAGTTCGTCAACCGGGCGCTGTCGCTCATGGCCAACCAGCACGTCACCGACTTCACGCTCTATCAATCCCTTGTCGAGCTCCGCGTGCAGGTCCTCATGGTCCTCGACCGCGAAGCCGACGCCATGACCGCGCTCGAAGAGGCGCGCGATTTACTGCCGAACAACCCAGCCATTGCTCGATGGATCGAGCGGCTCACGAAGAACCGGGTCCTGAGTCCTGAGTCCTGAGACTCAGCACTGAATATGCGCCACCGCTACTCCTGGCTCGATCCGGACCTCATCCGGCAGCTCCTCGCCGAGATGGGGCTGCGGCGCCTCTTCAATCATCTGCTGCTGCAAACCGGCGGGGACGTCGAAGAGGCGATGGAGATGATGCGCGAGCTGCAGGCGCGCGGCTACATCGATCCGAGCATCGACCTCGAGGCCTTCTTCGCGCGGCTCACCGACGAGAACCTGATCCAGGAGGACGGCCAAGGCAACCTGGTGCTGGCCTCGGGCGGGGAGCGGCAGATCCGCCGCGACGCGCTCGACGAGATCTTCGGCGGCCTGCAGAAATCGGCGTCCGGCTTTCACTCCGTGCAGAACGCCGGGCAGGGGACGGAGCGGCTGACGGAGACGCGGCCGTACCAGTTCGGCGACGACCCCATGTCGATCGACTCCATCCGCTCGCTGCAGAACGCCATGAAGCATAGCGACCCCGAGGACCGCATCGCCATCACCGAGGAGGACCTGGAGGTCTACGAGACCGAGCACAACTCCGGCTGCGCGACCGTGGTCATGATCGACATCTCGCATTCGATGGTTCTCTACGGCGAGGACCGCATCACGCCGGCGAAGAAAGTCGCGCTGGCGCTGACGGAGCTGGTGCTGACAAAGTATCCGAAGGACTCGATCGACGTCCTTCTCTTCGGCGACGAGGCCGTGGAGGTGCCGATCTCCGAGATCCCGTTCGTCAAGGTCGGCCCGTATCACACGAACACGAAGGCGGGGCTCGAGCTTGCGCAGCGCATCCTCCGCCGGCGAAAGCACAACAACAAGCAGATCTTCATGATTACGGACGGGAAGCCGTCGGCGCTGACCGAGGGGGGGCACCTCTACACGAACTCGTTCGGCCTCGACATGAAGATCGTCAACCGCACGCTCGAGGAGGCCGACCGCTGCCGCCGCGCCGGTATCCCGATCACGACGTTCATGTTGGCCACCGATCCGCTGCTGGTGAACTTCGTCGAACAACTCTCGAAGATCAACCGCGGCCGCGCCTTCTACTCTTCGCCGGATCGGCTGGGCGAGTACATCCTGGCCGATTACATCCGCAACCGGCGGAAGTTCGTGCATTGATTCAGGTGACGGGTCACGGGGAACAGGTGACAGGTCCTTTCCCCGAACACCACCTGTCACCTGTGACCCGTTCCCTGTGACCTCGTGGATTAACCTCGCCTGCCGCGACCGTTCATATCGCCCGATGCGCAAGTTATTTGCCGTCGTTCTCCTTCTCCTCTCTCTACCGCTCTTCGCGAACGAGCTGTCGATCCACACCCTCCAGTCCGGCACTGCCTTTGGGCCGATGCCGCTGTTCGACCACGGTTTGCACGGCGAGGGGCAGATCATCGCCGTCCTCGACACCGGCGTCGATTGGGACAGCTGCTTCTTCGCCGAGGCGGACGGCTCCGCGCCGCCGTTCAACCTCCGCGTCACCGACACGGCGGTGAATCCGGCGCGGCGGAAGATCATCGCCTACGACTTCCTCTACTCCTGCGCCGCGTTCCCGAATGCGACCGGCTGCGACGATCCGTCGGATCCGAAGGCGTTCGACAACCAGGGCCACGGCACGCGCGCCGCGGCGTCGGCGCTGGCCGACCGTGGCACGCCGGTCGCGCACGACTACGGCGATGCCATCGCCGCCGGCGCGAAGCTGATCGTGCAGGACGCCGGCTACATCGGCGGCGACCACTGCTCGCAGCGGCCGGGCATCGGCTGCCCGGTGAATCTCACGCCGATCCTCGCGCAGGCATACGCGCAGGGGGCGCGCATCCACTCGAACTCGTGGGGCGACGCGCAGGGCAACGCTTTCGCGCCGAAGACCGCGAACTACTCGCAGTCGGCGCGCGACGTCGACGCGTTCGTCTACGCGCACCCCGACATGCTCGTCGTATTCAACACCGGCAACTACGGCACGAACGCCGCGCCGCCGGCGAGCACGCTCTCCGCGCCCGGCTGCGCCAAGAACACGCTGCAGGTCGGCGGCACGCGCATGCCGCAGCATTACGACGACGACGTGATCGCCGGCTACTCGCTCGTCGGCCCGACGCGCGACGGCCGCCTCAAGCCCGACATCGTCGGTCCCGCGAACGTGCTCTGCGGCGACAGCGATCTCAACGCCACGACGCACAACTGCAACTCCAGCAATCAGAGCGGGACGTCGTGGGCCTCGCCGACGATCGCCGGCGCCGCGGCGCTGGTGCGGCAGTACTTCACCGACGGCTATTACCCCAGCGGCGTTCCGACGAATGCCGACCGCTTCACGCCGAGCGCCGCACTGCTGAAGGCGACGATCATCGCCGCCGCGCGCTCGGTGCCGTACGTCTGGTCCGACGCCGACGGCGGCCTGAAAGCGACGCCGCCCGCGCCGACGTACACGCAGGGCTTCGGCTTCCCGGTGCTCGATGATGCGCTCTACTTCCCCGGCGACACGGCGAAGCTTCGCGTGACCGAAGCGAGTCTTGCGGCAAATGAGACCGCGACGACACGTCTTGCCGTGAAAACGGGCACGCCGCTGAAGGCCGTCCTCGTCTGGACCGATCCTCCCGGCGTCGTGCGCGGCACGACCGACCCGACGCCGGAGCTCGTGAACGATCTCGATCTCCGCGTCGTCGACGCGAACGGCAACACGATCTTCGGCAATGACGCACTGCATCCGGGGCAGGCGGACCGGCGGAACAACGTTGAGGTGGTGTCGATCCCGAACCCCGCGGCGGGGACGTATACGATCACGGTGAACGCAAATGCCCTCGGCAGCGGCGCGCGGCAGAGCTACGCCCTGGTGATCACGGGGAACGTTGCCGATGCGATTGCTCCGCGGCGGCGCGCCGCCGCGCATTGATGTGGAGTGCGGCGGCCATGCCGCCGCTCTGACAGCGCCGGCATGGCCGGCGCACTCCACATTTCATACAATCCGCGTCCCATGTTGTCCCGTGAGTACCTTCGCGAACGCACCGCCGACTACCGCGCCGCGCTGCAAAACCGCGGCGCCGCGGTCGACCTGGAGCGCTTCCTCGAGCTCGACGCCGAGCGCCGCCGCACGATCACGCAGGTCGAGGCGCTGAAGGCGCAGCGCAACAGCGCGTCGCAGGAGATCGCCCAACTCAAGAAGAACAAGCAGGACGCCACCGCGCAGATCGAGGCGATGAAGCGCGTCGGCGACGAGATCAAGCAGCTCGACGAGCGCCTCGGCGCGATCGAAGACGAGCTGCGCAACCTCGAGCTCGAATTCCCGAACGTCCCCGATACCACCGTCCCGGTCGGCGCCGACGAATCCGCGAACCGCGTCGAGCGCACCTGGGGCGACAAGCCGCAGTTCGACTTCGAGCCGAAGGCGCACTGGGATCTCGGCGAGGCCCTCGGCATTCTCGACTTCGAGCGCGCTACGAAAATCACCGGCGCGCGCTTCACCGTCTTGAACGGCATGGGCGCGCAGCTCAGCCGCGCCATCATGAACTTCATGCTCGACGAGCACGGCAAGCGCGGCTACACCGAGGTGCTGACGCCGTTCATGGTCAACGCCGACTCGCTGCGCGGCACCGGGCAGCTCCCGAAATTCGAGTCGGACCTCTTCAAGCTCACCGACCGCGACTACTACCTCATACCCACCGCCGAGGTGCCGGTCACGAATCTCTATCGCGACGAAATCCTCGACGCGGCCAGGCTGCCGCGTTGGTTCTGCTCCTACTCGCCGTGCTTCCGCAGCGAGGCCGGCGCGGCCGGGAAGGACACGCGAGGCCTCATTCGCCAGCATCAATTCGAAAAAGTCGAGCTGGTGAAGTTCGTGTTGCCGGAGCGGTCTTGGGACGAGCACGAGTCGTTGACGCAGGCCGCGGCGGCGATCCTCGAGGCGCTGAATCTCCATTACCGCATCGTCACGCTCTCAACCGGCGACATGAGCTTCGCCTCGGCCAAGACGTACGACATTGAGGTGTGGCTGCCGGGACAGAGCACGTATCGCGAGATCTCCTCGTGCTCGAACTTCCTCGACTTCCAGGCGCGGCGCGCGAACATCCGCTACCGCTCCGCCGAGAAGAAGACCGGCTTCGTGCACACGCTGAACGGCTCGGGCCTGGCCATCGGGCGGACGCTCATCGCGGTGATGGAGAACTATCAACAGCCCGACGGCTCAATCGTCATCCCCGAGGCGTTGCGGAAGTACATGAACGGCGCGTGGAGTATCACGCGGTAGGGGCGCACGGCGTGCGCCCGCTCACGTAGCGAAGAGCACCGCGTACTTGAAATCGGTCTCGCCGAGGCGCAGCGTGTCGCCGTCGGACAGCGACGAGTGGTAGACGCGCACGCCGTTGAGCCACGTCCCGTTGCGGCTCTTCAGGTCCTCGACGATGTACGCGTCCGGTCCGCGATAGATGCGCGCGTGATGGCCGGAGACGCCGAGGTCGCCGAGCTGAATCTCGTTGTCGCGCTGGCGGCCGATGCGGTACTCGTTCTCCGTCAGCGCGATCACCGTGCCCGCCGACTCTCCGTTGGCGAGCGTGAGCTGCGCGACGATCGGCGCCACGACGTCGGCGTACGACAGCCGCGCCTCCGAGGAGATCAGGAGATTCGTGTCGTCGCTGCCGGTCTCGCGGATCGTCGACTCGCCGCCGAAATTCACCGGCGGCTGCTTCATCGTCTCGTCGGGCGGCGTCACCGCCGGCATCCTGCCGCTGATGTAGGTGTCGTCCTGCGGCGCCACCGGCTCGATCAGCTTGTTCGACAGCAATCCGTACACGACGCGGTAGACGTGCAGCGGATCGTCGCTCTCGTTGCAGAGATCGTCGAGCGTCCGCTGCCCGTTGATGAGAAACAGGATCTTCCACTCGTCGAGCGACAGCGTGATCTTCTCCGTCTCGGGGCTCGACACGACGCGGTAGACCGCGCGGCTGTCGGGCAGCAGGTGCCTGCATTGCTCCCACTCCTCGATCCGGCGCGCGCCTTCCATGATCAGGTTCGACAGATCGACGGAGATCGTCGTCGCGTACGGCGGCAGCGTCATCTCGTCGAGAAAGGAGAACGCGCCGTCTTTCCAGAGGAAGGCGTCGAAGAGGATCTCCGAGACCTGGATCTTCAGAAAATCGTGCAGCTGCTGATCGGTGAGTACGCCCTGCTGCACGGCGATCTGCCCGAAGCGGCCGCCGTCGTGCTGGATCATCGTGTCGATGCGCTCGAACTGCTCGGCGGCGATCTTCTTCTTGCGCACGAGCAGCTCGCCGAGACGAAGCGAGGCCTGGTTCGAGGTCGCGAAGACGAGCGCGCCGGCGTCGAAGAAGATCGACGTCCTCCAGCTCAGGCTCTCGACGACGAGCGTGCCGCTCTTGCGCGTGGTGCTGAGAAACGTCAGCACTTCCGGCAGCCGGAACGAGTCGAGGCTGCCTTGCAGCGAAGGAGCGGTCGGCATCGATGCCGGATTGTACAGGGCGCACGCTGTGCGCCCCTACGCCGCGCGCATGACGACGAACAGAGCGCCGAGCGTGATCGCGATCCACAGCAGCACGCCGAGGACCAGTGGGCGCGCGCCGACGGCAGCAAGGTTCTTGCGCGAGAGCCCGGCGCCGATGAGGAAGAGCGTGACGGTGAGCCCGATGCGCGCGAACGGCACGACCGCGTCGAGTTGCGGCGCGTACGTTCGCGCGACCGAGGCGAGGACAAAGCCGCCGATGAACCAGGGGATGGCGATCTTCGTCGACTTGCGATGAAACGCCAGCGCGGTGCCGATCGTCAGCGGCACGATCCAGAGCGCCCGCGTCAGCTTCACCACCGTGGCCAGCTTCAGCGCCTCGACGCCGTACTTCGCCGCCGCGCCGACGACCGAGCTCGTGTCGTGAATGGCAATCGCCGACCAGACGCCGAACTGCGCCTGCGTCAGGCCGAGCGCGTGGCCGACAGGCGGGAAGAGGAAGAGCGCGATGGAGTTGAGGATGAAGATCGTGCCGAGCGAAACGGACATCTCTTCATCCGAAGCGCCGACGACCGGCCCGACCGCGGCGATGGCGCTGCCGCCGCAGATCGCGGTGCCGGAGGCGATGAGGTGCGCCGTCGTGCGATCGACTTGCAGCGCGCGCCCGGCCAGGTAGCCGATGATGAGCGTGATGGCGATCGTCGCCGCGGTCCAGGCCACGCCGCGCTTCCCCGCCGCGACGACGCTCTGCAGATTCATCCCGAAGCCGAGGCCGATGACCGAGAGCTGCAAGAGGACCTTCGTCGCTTTGGAGTTGTACTGCGGCAGCGGATGGCCGAGCGTCAGCGCCAGCGCCAGGCCCAGCGCCAGCGCGATCGGCGGCGAGACGACGCCGCTGGCGCAGACGACGAGCAGCGCGAAGAAGACGATGAACCGCGTCAACGGATGTTGGCCCGGAAGAGCTCCAGCGTTCGCCGCCACGCGTCCTTCGCCGCCTCGGCGTCGTAGACCTCGGGACGCGCGTCATTGAAGAAGGCGTGGTTCGTATTCGGGTAGATGACGACCTCCGCGTTCTTCCCCATCTTCTTGAGCTTCGCGCCGAGCTCCAGCCCCGACGACGCCGGCACGCTCTTGTCGTTTCCGGCATAGATCAGCAGCATCGCGGCCTGGAGATTGTTCCAATCCATGTCGAGCTTCCTGAAGCCGCCGTAGAAGCTCGCCGCGGCGCTCACTTTGCCGTTCTCCTTCGTGGCCGTGTACTGCGCAAGCGCGCCGCCCATGCAGAAGCCGACGACGCCGTAGGTTTTCGTCGGGCACGTCAACTGGCCGAGGAGGTATTCGCCGGCGCCGGCGATCTCGCGCTCGGCGCGGTCGGCGTCGAGCTCCATCAGCAGCCTCCCGGCCTCG
>DATDFB010000167.1:0-3200 GCA_036522835.1 Thermoanaerobaculia bacterium
GCCATGCCGCCGCTCTCACAGCGGCGGCATGGCCGCCGCACTCCACAAGACGAAACCGAGCCCACGCCAACGAACCTCGCCGGCCTCTTCTTCTTCCTCAACCTCCCCATCGACGAAGAACAAGACCCCTGGCAATACCTCGCCCTCCTCGCCCTGAACCTCGAAGAGGAGATCGAGAAAGACCCCATCTGGCCCATCCTCGAGACCCTCGCCGAAGAGGAGATCGATAGAGAACTAGAGATCGAGCTCCCCGACCTCCGCGACCTCCTCCCCGACATCGAAGACCCCCTGCACTTCCTTCTCCGCCGCTTCGGCCGCGTCGCCCTCACCCCCGCCCACGTCGACGTCTTCTTCTCGCTCGCCGCGCATCCGATCGAGATCCGCCTCTCCGGGCTCGATCGCGATCCCGGCTGGCTCTTGCCGGCAGGACGCCATGTCGCTTTCCACTTCGATTGAAGCGATGGAGGCGCAGCCGCGCACCCCCGCGGCGCACTTCCGGCTCCGGTTCCTCGCCGCCGTGCTCTACGTCGTCGACCAGCTCTCCCACAACCTCGGATCGCTCGACGACGTCGTCGAGCAGTTCCCCTTCGTGCGCGACTATCTCGACGCCACCGCCGGTGCCGGCGCCGCCGCGTGGCTCGACGCCCTCTCGCGCTGGGAGGCGTCTGCCGAAGGACACCTCCCGCTGAGCGCCCTGCGCGACGCCCTCGCACTCGACGACAGCGCCCTCACCCTCCTCTTCGCCATCGGCCTCATCGAAGAAGACCCGCGCTTCGGCTTCCTCATCGAGTGCGCGCAGCCCGTTGCGCCGCAGCAGCAGCGCCCCTCGCTCGGCCTCCTCACGGCCTGGTGGCGCGATGGCAACGGCGTCGGCGGCGTGCGCGAGCGCATCCGCATCCTCCTCGACAGCGGCTTGATTCAGGTCTTGAACGCCGACGCGCCGCGCCTGCAGTGGGTCTTCCAGAGTCCGCCCGCGGTGTGGGACGCGCTGCGCGGCGAGATGGGACCCAACCCCACGCCGTGGCTGCGCTTCGCCGCGCCGGCGGAGCTGCCGCGCCTCGCCGAGCTCGTGCTCGACGCCGGCGTGCGCCGCGCCGTCGACGCCGTGCCGTCGCTTCTTCGCAACGGCGAGCTGAATGCCTTCATCGTCCGCGGTCCGCAGCACAACGGCCGCCGCTCCATCGTCCGCGCCGTAGCGCGAGAGATCGGCCGCGGCGTGCTCGAGCTGCGCGGCCCCTTGCGCGCCGATGACGAGCGCTGGCCGCTCGTCGGCGCGCTCTCGACCCTGGCCCACGCCGTGCCGCTCGTCGTTCTCGATCTCGCCCTCGGCGAGACGGCGTCGATCCCGCCGCTGCGCGGCTTCGACGGACCGCTCGCCGTCGTCATGGGAAAACATGGCGCCGTGTCGGGCGACGCCGTCGACGGCGCCGTCACGATCGCCGCCGACGTCCCCGCGATCGGCGAGCGCACCGAGTTGTGGCGGCAATCGCTTTCCGACGACGGCGATGCGCACGATCTCGCCCGTCGCTTCCGGATGACCGCCGGCAACATCCGCCGCGCCGCCGCGCTGGCGCGCTCCTACGCGCGGCTCGACGAGCGCCGGCGGATCGCCCCCGACGACGTGCGCCTCGCCGGCCGCTCGCTCCATCGCGAGCTCGAGACGTTGGCCACGCTCGTCCCCGCCGGCGGCGGCTGGGAGTGCGTCGGCACCTCCGCCGCCACGCTCGACGAGCTGCGCACGCTGGAGAGCCGCTGCCGCCATCGCGAGGCGCTGCGCGCGCGCGCCGGGGAGATGGCCGGCGCACAGCTCAACTGCGGCGTACGCGCGCTCTTCACCGGCCCGAGCGGCACCGGCAAGACCATGGCCGCGCGCATCCTCGCCGCCACGCTGCAGCTCGATCTCTACCGCCTCGACCTCGCCTCGGTCGTCAACAAATACATCGGCGAGACGGAGAAGAACCTCCACCAGCTCTTTTCGCGCGCCGAGGAGCTGGACGTCGTGCTCCTCATCGACGAAGGCGACGCCCTCCTCACCAGCCGCACCGCCGTGCAGAGCTCGAACGACCGCTACGCCAACCTAGAGACGAACTTCCTCCTGCAACGCCTGGAGTCGTTCGAAGGCGTGCTGATCGTCACCACCAACGGCGCCAGCCGCATCGATCCTGCGTTCCAGCGGCGCATGGACGTCGTCGTCGACTTCCGCATGCCCGACGCGAACGAGCGCTGGACGATCTGGCAGATCCATCTGCCGCCCGGCCACGCCGTCGACTACGGCTGGCTGCACGACGCCGCGCTGCGCTGCGACGTGAGCGGCGGCCAAATCCGCAACGCGGTGCTGCACGCTTCGCTCCTCGCCGTCGCCGAGGCGCGGCCGCTCTCGACGGGCGACCTCGCCGAGGGGCTGCATCGCGAGTATCGCAAAGCGGGCGCGGTCTGCCCGATGCCGCGGGAGAGCTGACGATGCCCGCCGCCCTCCTGCGCAAGCCGCTGCCGAAGCCGTCGCCTCAGACCGATCCGCGCTACCGCCGCGTCATGGATCAACTCAAAGCCGGTGCGCACCGCACGGCGTCGCATCCGCCGGCGAAGAAGAAAGCCGCCGACGCCGCGGCCGCGGCGAAGGGGCCGCCGAACGAGCGCCTCGCCGCCGGCAAATCGAAGCAGGTCGACAAGATCAAGGCAGCGAAGGAGTCGAAGCCGGAGCCGGCGTCGTTCCTCTCCGTCCTGCGCGCCGAGGTGGCCAAGGCCATGCCCAAGACCATCGGCGACACCGAGCACTTCGATGACGCCGCCGAGGGCATGAAGGACGGGCTCAAAGGCAACGTCGCCCAGCAGAAGGAGAAGTCGACGCAGGACATCTCCGGCAACACCAAGGCGGCACCCACCCCCACCGGCGAGGCGAAAGTCGAGACGCCACTCCCGAAGGAGCCGTCGCCGCCGTCGCCGCTCGTCCCCGCCGCGCAGGGCATGCCCGCGCCGAAGAGCGACGCGGACATCTCCCTGCAGGACTCGAAGGACAACGTCGACCAGCAGATGAAGGAGGCGGAGGTCACGACGCCGCAACTGAAGAAGGCGAACGATCCGCGCTTCTCCGCCGTCATCGCCTCGAAAGACGAAGTGGCGAAGAACGCCGACGCCGGCCCCGCCAAGTACCGGGCCAGCGAGCGCTCGACGCTCGCGCGCGCCGCCGCCGGCGCGACGAG
>DATDFB010000168.1:0-36372 GCA_036522835.1 Thermoanaerobaculia bacterium
GCACCAGCCGGTCGAAGCAGGAGAGGATGCCGACGATCTGCTGCGCGTGACGCTCGATCAGGTTCGCCATCCGCCGACGATACCGCTGACCGTGCCCGGAGACTTTCTTTCTTGGTTTCGGCTACGCCGAGGTAGGGATTTCGCCTTCCGCAACACTCCTCATTCGTCCGCCGATGAGCGAATACGTCTACGTCCCCGCAAATCAATTCACCCCCAACAACGGCGACTGGAAGTCCCTGACCGATGTCACCGCGCTGGCGCAGAACGGCAACGAGTTCAGCTTTACGATGAGCTCCGGCCCGGCGCCGCTGCTCATCTTCCTCACGCCGTCGATCTTTCGCCTGCGCTTCAATCCGACGGCGAGCTACGCGCGCGATGTCTCTGCGGCCGTCGTCAACAGCGACTTCGGCGCGGTCGACGTGACGATGACGGACGAGGGGAGCGAGTTCGTCCTCGACACCGGCGTGATCGAGGTCCACATCGCCAAGGCGCCGTATGCGCTGTCGGTCTACCGCAACGGGCAACTGATCCACGCCGACACGCCGGCGTACAACGTCGTCTACATCCCGAACCAGCAGGTCGTCGCGAACTTCAAGATCGCTCCGCCCGGCGCGCTCTACTACGGCTTCGGCGAGAAGGCCGGCTCCACGCTCGCGAAGAACAACTTCGACATGACCTTCTTCAACTGGGACAACTTCGAATACGGGCAGGGCAACGTCGGCGGCGAGGGGGGCGGGCCGCTCAATCCGTCCGAGCCGCTCTACTGCTCCGTGCCGTTCTTGATCGAGACGAATCCGGCTCCCGCGAGCGGCGCGCGCTACAGCTACGGCATCTTCTTCGACAACCCGGCCCAGACGTACATCAACGTCACGGCCAACGACTACAGCGACATGTCCGGCAAGGTCTACTTCGGCGCGCTGTACGGCGATCTCAACCTCTACTTCATTTATGGCGCCGAGGTGCCGGACGTGATCGACGGATACACGTCGCTCACCGGGCGGCCCTCGATGCCCCCGAAGTACGCCCTCGGCTATCACCAGGGCTGCTACGGCTACTGGAACGCGGCCAAGGTGCTGGAGGCGGCGCAGGCGTACCGCATCGCCGAGATTCCGTGCGACGGGTTGCACATCGACGTCGACTTCCAGGACAACTACCGCACCTTCACCAGCAGCGACGTGAAGTTTCCCGACGTGGCCGGCTTCCTCGGCATGCTGCACGCCATGGGCTTCAAGTGCAGCACGAACATCACGCCGCTCATCAGCACCGTCGATGACGACGGCCAGGCCGCGAATTACTCGGCGCTCACGAGCGGGCTGCAGCTCGGCGGCACGCCGCCCGGCGCGTTCATCTACAACACGTACGCGAACCAGGGGGAGGGGAGCACGACGTTCACCGGCTACGTCAACTACGGCACGAACACCGGCATCAACCAGACGCAGCCCGTCGGCAGCCAGCTCGGCTCGTACGGCGACTACGCCGACTTTGGCCGCGCCGACGTGCAGGCGTGGTGGGGGCGGCAGTACCAGCACCTCGCCGACATCGGCATGGACATGATCTGGCAGGACATGATGTGCCCCGCCTTCGACGCTACGAAGAGCGTGAACGGCACGTTCCCGCTGAATCTGATGATGACGTGGTTCGGCCAGTTCGTGCCGAACGCGCTGATGCACAACGCCTACGGCCTGCTCATCCTGCAGGCGACGTACGCGGGGATGCAGGCGCTGCGCAAGAACCAACGGCCGTTCATCATCGCCCGCGGCGGCTACGCCGGCTCGCAGCGCTACGCCGCGAATTGGACCGGCGACTCCGCGTCGTCGTGGGACTTCCTGCTCATCAACGCCGCCGAGGTCATGAACATGGGGATGTCGGGCGTGCCGCTGGCGGGATGCGACATCGGCGGCTTCGGCAACGCTCCGCCCGGCCCGGGGAGCGGCACGACGAGCCAGTTCCAGTACGACGCCACGGAGCAGGTCATCGTCGGCGGCATCACCAACTACGAGCTCCTCACGCGCTGGATGCAGCTCGGCTCGTTCCTGCCGTGGTATCGCAATCACTACGACGGCTACACGAAGGAATTCCAGGAGCCGTACCGCTACGGCGAGCCGGTGCCGGCGAACTGCCGCTTCTACGTGCAGCTCCGCTACGCCATGATCGACGTCTACTACAGCGCGATGTGGGAGTCGTCGCAGACAGGGATGCCGGTCGCGCGCGCGCTTTTCCTCAACGATCCGGCCGATCCGCAGGTCTACGCCAACGCCGACACGCAGTTCTTCGTCGGGAAGGATTTCCTCGTCGCGCCGATCGTCGCGCAGCACGAGACGGCCAGTCCGCCGACGCCGCCGGTGCGCAACGTCTATCTGCCGGCCGGCTCGCAGTGGTACGCGTTCGTCAACAACACGCAGCCCCTCGGCGCGCCCGTGAACGGCGACACGCTGATCGCGAACTGGTACGCGCCGCTGACCGGCAATCCGCTCTTTCAGGTGCCGATGTACGTCCGTGCCGGCGCGATCCTGCCGATGCGCGAGGCCGGACAGCAGTACATCGATCCGGCGCAGGCCGTCCCCATCACGTTCAACATCTATCCCGGTCCCGACGACGCGTTCGACCTCTACCTCGACGACGGCGTCAGCGCGAACCCGGCGCCATTCCGCCACACGCGCATCAGCCACACGGGCGTTCCGAACGGGCAGCAGGTGCGCGTGCAGCGCATCGCCGACGGCTACACGCCCCCCGAGCCGTTCTATTACGTGAGCTTTCTCGGCACGAATCCGCCGTCGTCGGTGACGGCGGCCGGCGCCGCCCGACGCCGGCTCGCCGGATGCGCTGGCCGCGTCGAGCGCGAACGCGTTCTACTACAACGCGAGCATCAAGCAGACGTTCGTGAAGATTTTCGACACCAGCGCCGACATCACGCTGGAGGCATTGTTCTGACGGAGGAGGCGATGTTCCACAGGACATTCGAAGGCAACGAACCGGCCCTCTACTTCACCGCGCAGTGGAAGGAGGGCGCGTTCGGCAACTTCGTGCCGGGACGGACCGTGCAGATCGCCTACGATGCGAACCGCCTGCCGTACGAGCGCTCCACGTACAACGGCGCGCCGACGTGGTCGATCGTGGCGTTCTATCAGTTCTCGCCGAGCGGCGCGGTGCAGAGCCAAGCGCTGTCGATGCCGGCCGGCCCGCCGCCGCCGCGCTACTCGAACGATCCGGTCGAGGCCACGCTGATGCGGACGTCGATCGACATCCCCGAAGACGCCGAGGAGCTGATCCTGTGGTTCCTCAACAGCGGGCGCTCGGGGATGGAGTATTGGGACAGCGACTACGGCGCGAACTACGTCTTCCGCTTCACGTCGATCGACATCCGAGACGTACAGGCGAGTGTCTCCTCGGATCCGCAGACGCCGTACAGCGGCTTCAACGTGTCGGCCTCGGCGCTGGCGACGGTCTCGAGCGTGGCGGTGAATTTCGACGTGGTCAACAACCCGCCGGACCAGCCGTTCAGCCGTACCGTGGCGATGGCGGCGGGCGTGCTCGGCGAGAACGGACGGCGGCGGTGGTCGGTGTCGGGCTTCGCCGTGCCGTACCAGGCGCGCATCCGCTTCTCGTTTCTCTACACCGTGAACGGGCGGACGTTCGTCGACGACAACGACGGCACGTACTTCTGGGCGCCGACGCCGCTGCCGCTGAACGAGCCGGCGGAGTTCACGAAGATGATGGCGGCTACTTGATCTCCACCACCCCCTCCGCCACCTTCGGAAAGCGCCTCATGACCTCCGGATCGTGTCCCGGCACGATCAAGCGCGGGCTGGAGGCGAGCTGCTTCATGTGCTCCTGCGCGGCGAGGTTCGATTTCGCGTCGAACGTCTGCGCGATCGGAAGTCGCTTGTCGAGGTTCTCGTAGAGGTAGGCGTTGTCGGAGGCGAGGACGATCGTGCCGCCCTTCGAGGTCACGCTGACGAACTGCGAGGCCCAGGTGTGCCTGCCGCCGGTCCAGACGCGGATGCCGGGAAGGATCTCGCGGTCGCCGTCGACGAGGTGGAGACGGCCGGCCAGGTTCGAGGCAACAAGGACCTGCATGTCCTCGCGATCGATGCCGCCGTGTTTCCCGCCCGGCTGCCACGCCGCGCCGGTGTAGTACGCGTACTCGTCCTGCTGAATCCAGATCTGCGCGTTCGGAAAAAGATCCGCGCCGTCGGCGTGGTCCCAGTGCGCGTGCGTGAGAATCACGTCCGTGACGTCGGCGGCCTTCACGCCGGCGCGCGCCACCGCCTCGTCCGGCCGGACGAAATCCTTCACCGTCCAGCTCTTGAAAAACTGCGGGCGATGGAAGCCCGAGTCGACGACGACGTTGCGCCCGCCGCCGCGCACGAGCCACACCATCATGGCGATGTCGATCTTCCGTTCCTTCTCCGCGCCCTGCACGAGGTCGGCGACGGCGAAGTCGGGGATGGTGGCGTAGCGGATGGCGAAGACCTCGTACGGCTGCGCGAGCGCGGAGGTGGAGAGGAGAAGAAGCATGGGGACGAGGCGCCGCATGCTACTTGCCTGCGAGCTTCTTCGCCGCCATCGGCCGCGCGTACGCGGCGGGCGGGTTATGCGCGGTCGTCGACGCCGCCTTTCGGTACAGCGCGTTCGCCTGTTCCATGTCGCCGAGCTTCTCGTACGCCTGCGCCATCAGGAACTGGATGAACGGATCGTCCTGGCGCGCCTTCCCGAGATCGGCGAGTGCGGTCTTGGCGTCGCCGCCGTAGAGGGCGACGTAGCCGGTGAGGTACGGGTAGAAGATCTCCTGATCCTTCGCCATCTCCGGATTCGCGTCGAGGATGGCGCGCGCGGCGGCGACGTGCTTCTTCGCCTCCTCCGGCTGTCCGCGGCGCGCGGCCAGGCGGGCCAGCGCGTGCTCGGTGCGGAACTTCCAGAGCGCCACGCGCGCCGGGGCGATGTTCGGCTCCTTCAGCCCCGCTTCCGCGCCGCGTCGATAGAGCTGCTCGGCGACGTCGAAGGCGCCGGCCTCGATGCAGACGCGCGCCGCTTCGTTGAGCACTTCGCCTTGGCGGAAGTAGTCGGGCACGCTCGCCCAGTAGTCCGCCACCGTCTCCTCGACCTTCGCCGCGTTCGCGCAGTCGTTGTCGAACGCGTACGACATCGCCAGCGCGCGGCGGGCATTCGCTTTGGCGGCCGGCGTATCGGCGAGCTCGATGGCGCGGTTGAAGTACGTCCGCGCCTCGGAGGTGCGCCCGAGGAGATCGAGGACCACGCCGGCGCCGTTGTTGGCGGCGGCGTTGTTGGGCTCTGTTTGATAGAGCGCCAGCGCTTCCTCGAGCTTCCCGCTGCGGACAAGGGATAGCGCGCGTGGGGGCGGCGGCGCCTGCGCGGCGCGCTCCTGCTCGGCGCTCCAGCGCTCGATGCGCGCGTCGAGCACGTCGAGCGGCAGGCTGCCGCCGGAGAGAACGGCGTCGTGGAACTTCCGCTCGTCGAAGCGCGCGCCGAGGCGTTGCGCGGCGCGGCGGCGGAGCTCGCGGATCTTCAACTGGCCGAGCTTGTAACTCAGCGCCTGCGCGGGCGTGGAGATGTAGCGGTCCGTCTCCGCTTGGATCGTCGGCTCGTCGACCGCGTGCGACTTGCGCATGAAGTCGACCACCTGATCGCGCGTCCACCCCATGTCGTGAATGCCGGTGTCGACGACGAGGCGCACGGCGCGAAACAGCTCCGAGCGCAGGCGCCCGTAATCCGATCCCGGATCCTGGTAGAACCCCACCTCTTTCCCGAGCTCCTCGGCGTACAGTGCCCACCCTTCCGCGTACGCGGAGTTGCCGCCGTGCTTGCGGAACTCGGGCAGCGCGGTGAGCGTCTGCTGAATGGAGAGCTGCATGTGATGGCCGGGGATGCCCTCGTGATAGGCGACCGCTTCGTCGTTGATCAGGGAGCGGTGCGCGAAATCGGAGACGGCCACGACGACGCGGCCCGGCCGCTTGCCGTCCGGCGAGCCCGGCACGTAATGCGTGGCCGCCGCTTTCTGGAACTCGGGGATCCTTTCCACGGTCACGGGCGCCGACGGAATGAGCGTGAAGAGCTGGGGGAGCTTCGTCCGCATCTGGGCGATGGCGTGCTCGAAGTCGTCGAGAATGGCCTGCGCCGAGGCGGGCTTGTACTTCGGATCGTTCTCGATGTGCTCGCGGAACGCGGCCAGATCGGCGTAGCCGTTCGCCTTCGCCAGCGCCCTCATCTCGCCGACGATGCGGTCGTATTCGCTGAGGCCGATCTTGTGGATCTCCGCCGGTGAGAGGTCCGTCGTCGTCAGGCGGTGAATGGCGGCCTGGTAGCGCCGCTTGCCGCCGGGGAGGCTCTCGATCGACAGCGCGGCGCGGCCGTGCGGCGCGTATTCGGATGCGACGAACGTCGCGAACTTCTTGTACGCCGGCAGCACGTCTCCGTTCACCGCGGCGGTGATGGCGTCGGTCAGGCGCTGCTTGTCGGCATCAGAGAACGACGCCGGCATTTTCTTGATCGGGAGGAGGAACGGGTCGGCGGCGACGATGCCGTTCGCTTGCGCCGGGACTTTCTCGGCCAGGAACTTCACCATCACCAGCCCATCCTTCATGCCCGCGCGGAGCGTCTCTTCGACCTGCGCGAGCGCCTTCGGGATCTGGTGCAGCCGCGCGACGTAGTCGTCGTAGTGCTTGACGCTGTCGAACGGCATCGAAAGCGGCAGGTCGGCGAGCTGCGTGTGCGGTCCGCCCTGCGCGCCGAGCGGCATCTCGTAGGTTTTGAGCTCGTAGTCGACGTCGTTCTCCGTGAGGTTGCGGATGAAGAGGTCGTGCGACGTGCGCTCCTCTTCCTCGAAGCCCTCCGGCGAGATGGCTTTCATGCGCTCGAGGAAAGCGTCGTTGATCTCGTGCCGGCGCCGGATGGCAGCGATGGAGTAGTCGCCGAGCTTGTCGTTGTAGCGGTCGTCGCCGACGGAGGTCGCGAGTGTCGGGTTGAGCTTGAGGGTCGTTTCCCAATACTCGGCGAAGATGTCGTTCTGCTGCTTCCGCCGCGCGTCGAGCGATGCGGCGGAGTCGGCGGCGAATGCGGCCGAGGCGAGGAGAAGAAGGGCGAGGGCGAAGGCGAGGCGCGTGCGCATCCGCAGAGGCTATCGAGCGCGGACGTTTCGCGCAACGCGCCTCGCCGTTCGGCTCACTCGCCGGGATGGCAGGTTGGTGCCGGCCCGTCGTCGTAGAGGCCGCTCACCAGATTGCCGAACTCGATCGACACCTGGAACGCGCGGATCGGATGCTTGCGGCCGGCCGAGCAGGCGTCGTTTGTCCAGAAGCATTGGCCGCCCGCGTCGGGCTCGCGCTGCAGGAAGGCGCGGTAGAGGTCGCCGATGAACGACTCCAGGCTGGTCCGGTCGCCGTTCGCTGCCGGGTTGATCGACTCGTACTCCGGGGTCTGCACGTAGTAGGTCAGGGTCGAATCGTCGTACGAAGCCTGGGTCATGAACCGCGTGGCCACGAACCGCTGCGCCTCGGCGCTCAGGGCGCTGGCGCCGCCGGCGGCCGCGTTCTTCAGCCTGACGTACTCGAACCGCAGCTCGAGGCACGTGGCCGGTCTGCCGTACGCTCCCTCGAACGTGAGCTCGATGAATTCGAGGTAGCCTCGCGGATCCGGCGTCTGCGGCGGAAGCGACTCGCCGCAAGTTTGCGGATCGCAGGTCGAGGCGAAGGCGAGAAGCGGGACGGAGAGGACGACGACGACCGCGACTGCGAGAATCCGTTTCATGCTTTTCCTCCTTGGCAAAAAGAAAACGCCGGGGGTGGTACCCCGGCGTTCGGTTGGGACAGCTGTATTCAAAACAATAAATCCGTCGTGGCCGAAAGTCAAGGAGCCTATCGCGCTACACCGGACTGGCTGGTAATATCGTCTTATTACCATGCCGGTGATCACGGTCAAGCTGGACAGGAAACGTGCCGCGCTCGTGGCGCGATGGGCTCGCCGGGGCAAAGTGGCGAAGTCCGAGGTCATTCGTGCTTTGATCGATCGGGCTGGACCAATCGAAACGGCGGACGAGCTGATCGAGTGGGTCAAAGCGTCTGAAGGCAAAGGTCTGGGAATGGCACAGAGGAAACGGTGAGCCGTCCTGTACTCCTGGACAGTTCCTTCCTGATCGCCCTCGATCGCGAAACTGCCCGCAGCGAGGAGGGCCCCGCGCGGCGGCTCTTGGCGCGGTTGGGGAGACGCCGGCTCGTCGTTTCCGTCGTCACTGTCGAGGAGGTCCTGGAAGGCGCGGCCGATCAGACCACGGCGCTGGCATCACTGCAGCGCTTCGCTCTTCAGGGCGTGCATCTCGCGCAGGCGCGACGATGCGCACTCCTGCAGCGCCGCGCGCCCCGCCGGTTGGGCGAGAACGATGCCTGGCTCGTCGCGACCGCCCAATCACTGGACGCGGACATCGCCGGTGCGGACCGAGCAGCCTTCGAACGGCTGGGCGAGCGATATCTCCGGTTTCGGTAGCCCGGCGGCGCGTAGGGGTACGCTATCGAGGCCGGCCGCCTCGCGCGATGTACTCCGCCGCGAATTCCGCATTCGCGTATCGCGGATTCACCTCCAGCGCCTTTCGATAGCTGGCCACGGCGCCGGCGACGTCGCCGTTCGCGTCCTGCGCCTCGGCCAGACTGTCGTACGTGTTTGCCGCGTGCGGATAGAGCGCCACGTTGAGGCGGAAGATCTCGATCGCGCCGGTGAGGTTCTTCGCGCGCAGGAGCTGGTAGCCGAGGTCATTGATCGTCCGCTCGGCGACGAGAGTCGATCGCGGGTCGAGCTGCTGCGCGCGCTGCACGATCTTCGCGAGCGTCGCCGGTCCCTCAGCTGCGGCGATTTTCGCCAATACGTAGCTGCCGGTACGGCCGCTGTCGTTCTCGTCGAGATAGTGGAGGGCCCTGGCCACGTCGCCATGCAGCGAGCGGAGAAGAAACCGTTCCTCCTCGGCATACGCGCGCGGGAGTCCTTCGACCACGCGCCGCAGCTCGCGCTCGGGGTACCAGCGGCCGCGCGCCATCACGCCGGCGCGCCGGGCGGCATTCCTGACGTCGGCGAGCGGATTGGCCTCCAGCAGCAGCAGATCGGCGCGCGCGCCGGCCGCCACCGTCCCGAAGTCGTTCGTCTCCAGAAAGCGGGCCGGATTGCTCGTCGCCGTGCGCAGCGCCTCGTACGGCGAGAAGCCGCACTCGACGAAGTTGCGGAGCTCCTCGTGCAGCGAGAAGCCGCCCGTCGTCCCGATGCCCATCGCATCGGTACCGGCCATCATCGGCACCCCCGCCGCGTGCAGCGCGGCCACGATGCGCTTCTGATAGGCGAGGTTCTGGCGGATTTTCGGCACCTGCTCCGGCTTGAACCCGCGCTTGTAGAGATTGTTCGCCGGCGAGAGCCGGTCGCGCAGCGCCGGCGAGACGAAACGCAGCTCCGGGCGCTGCAGGAAGGTGTCGAGTTCGGCCGCCTGCTGCATGATCTGGTCGTAGGTCACGAGCGTCGGCGTGAACCAGATGCCCGACGCCTGCATCAGCTTCACGACCTCGGGAATGCGGCTTTCGTCGAACACCAGCTTGTCGATGTCGAGCGTGTTGTTGACGTACGTGTAGACGATCTCCTCGGCGTGCTCGAGCGCCTGTCCCGCGGCGAGCGTTCCTTCGAAGCCGACCTCGCGCGGTACGTGGCCGACGATGAACATGCCATGCCGGCGCGCGGCGGCGAGGAGCGCCGGGTACTCGGCCTTCGAGACGCCCGCGTAGATCTTGATTCCGTCATATCCGGCGGCGTGCTGCGCCTCGACCTCCGCGACCGACTCCTCGGCCGTGCGCGCTTTGTCGAATTTCGGGCCGGCCGTGTAAATCGCCGGCCCGAGGAGCTCGCCGCCGGCGGTTCGCGTCCGGAAGAGCAGATGCAGCGGCCGGCCGTCGAGGTTGAAGACGGTCGTGACCCCGTTGGCGACGTAGAGCGGCAGCTCGTTGCGCGTGCGGAGGTGCACGTGCGTGTCGACCAGGCCGGGCATGAGGAACTTGCCGCGTCCGTCGATTCGCGTAGCGCCGCGCGGGATCTCGACCTCCGTCGCCGCGCCGATCTGCGCGATGCGGCCGTCATCGACGATGACGGTCTGATGCTCGACCACGCGCTCCCGGTCCATCGGGACGACGCTCACGTCGACGAACGCGTACGTGCGCGGCTGCGGCGGCGCCGTGCCGGCAAGAGACAGGAGAAGGGCCACTGCGCAGAAGCGGGCAATCATGAATGCTTCGACGCGCGCGAGACGGAGTTGTTAGAAGCGGTGCAGCTTCCGATACCGTCCCGGCGTCAGCCCCGTCACCCGCGCAAACACGCGCGAGAAGTGACTTTGATCGGCAAAGCCGAGCGACGCGGCGATGGCGGCGATCGGGCGCGGCGACTCCGCCAGCTCGCGCGCGGCGCGCTCGATGCGCAGCCGGCGGACGTACTCGCCGATCGAGCAGCCGTGGCGCGTGCGGAAGACGCGCGTCAGGTGCGCGGGGTGCACGCCCGCCAGGCGCGCCAGCTCCTCGATCTCGATCTCCTCGGTGGCGCGCGCGTGCAGAGAGTCGACGACGGTTGCGAGCCACGGCGGCGCCGTCCGCTCGGCGCCGCTCCGCACCACGCCTGCCGCGAACTCCAGCGCCAGCCCCTCGATCGCCAGCGGCGACACGGCGTCGCGCGCGCGAAACTCCGCGAAGATCCGCGAGGCGATCTGCGACAGCAGCCCGCGGTGCGATTCCGCGGCGCGGTCGAGCCGCACGCCGTCGCGGCCTAGGCGCGTCAGCCACTCCTCGCTCATCTCCAGGCGGAAAATCCGGCCGCCGGACGGTGAGAACTGATTCGCGTGGCGCTCGCCCGCGGGGTGGAACACCACCGTAGCCGGACCGCACGTCCGCTCCTGCGCGCCCGCGGTCTCGCGATGGCCGCCGTGGACGACCAGCCCGAGGTAGGCGCGGGCGTGCGTGTGGGGGCGGAGCCGCGCGTGGTCGGGATACACCGACTCCGACAGCGCGAACGGCCCGAAGCGCCAACTGCCGACGCTCGTGCCGAAGAAACTATCGGGAGGCAGGTCGTCGCTCATCGTGTACCGAGATGCTCGTCGCGATCAATCTTTGGTACGAAAGCTTCCGTATATTGCGCTCGATGATACCGCAGCGGCTTCCGCTCCTCCTCCTGCTCACCGCCACGGCATTGCACGCCGCGGATCTTCCGGCGCCGGAGAGCCTCGTCATTCAGGGCGCGCCGCCGGTGCCGGCGGAGCTCGCGGCCGCTGTCGGCCGATACACCAACGCGCGCGCGGCCGATTTCGACGCCTGGAGCCCGGTGCGGCGGGAGATCCTCATCACTACGCGTTTCGGCAACGCCGCGCAGCTCCATCGCGTCGCCTTCCCCGGCGGCGACCGCAGGCAGATCACGTTCTACGACGAGAACGTCGGCCGCGGCATCGCCTGGGAGCCGACCGGCCGCTCGATCCTCTTCACCAAAGACAGCGCCGGCGACGGCAACTATCAGATCTACCGCCTCGACGCCCGCACCGAAGAAGCGACGCTCGTCACCGACGGCCATTCGCGCAACAGCGTCGGCGTCTGGGCGCGCGCGGGGAAGCGCATCGCCTACCTGTCGAATCGCCGGAGCGCCAAGGACAACGATCTCTACGTCGTCGAGCCGGCCCATCCCGAGACCAATCGACGTCTCGCCCAGCTCGAGGGCGGCTTCTGGTCCCCGCTGGCGTGGTCGCCGGACGATCGCCGCATTCTTCTGCAGCAGCGGACCTCGGAGACCGAGGGCGCGCTGTGGCTCGCGGACGCCGCCAGCGGCGCGATGACGCGCGTCTTTCCGGACGGCGTCGGCGGCGCGTTCAGCGGCGCGCAGCGCATCGTCACGACGTCGGCCGGCCACTCCGAATTTCGCGAGCTCGTGCGCGTCGACCTCCGCACCGGCGGCGTCAAGCGGCTGACCGCGCACATTCCGTGGGACGTGCTCGAATTCGATCTCGCCCAAGACGGCCGCTCGTGCGCGGTCGTGACGAACGAAGCCGGCACGTACACGCTGCATGTCATCGACGTCGTCACCGGCCGCGAGCGGCGACTCCCGAAACGGATGCCGCGCGGCTACGTGACGAATGTGCACTGGCGGCCGCACAGCCAGGAGCTCGGCTTCGGGCTCGACTCCGCGCGCGCGCCCACCGACGTCTACTCGATCGACTTCTCCACGAATGCGGTGACGCGGTGGACGCGCAGCGAGACCGGCGGCGTCGACACCTCGTCGTTCGCCGAAGCGGAGCCGATCCGCTGGCGCAGCTTCGACGGCCGCACCATCACGGGATTTCTCTACCGCCCGCCGTCGCGCTTCACCGGCAAGCGTCCCGTGCTGATCTCCATCCACGGCGGCCCCGGCGACCAGTTCACGCCGTACTTCCTCGCCTCATGGAACTACTTCCTCGACCAGCTCGGCATCGCGCTCGTCTTCCCGAACATCCGCGGCTCCTCGGGATTCGGGAAGACCTTCCTCGATCTCGACGACGGCTTCCATCGCGAGGATGCGCTGCGCGACATGGGGACGCTCCTCGACTGGATCGCTGCGCGCCCCGACCTCGATGCCGGCCGCGTGGCCGTCACCGGCGTCAGCTACGGCGGCTACATGACGTTGTCGGTGGCGGCGGCGTACGCCGATCGCATCCGCGGCGCCATCGACATCGTCGGGCCGACGAACCTCGTCACGTTTCTGGAGACGACGGCGGAGTACCGCCGCGACCTGCGCCGCATCGAGTACGGCGACGAGCGCGATCCGGCCATGCGCGCGTTCCTCGAGCGCATCGCCCCGACCACCAACGCCGCCAAGATCACCAAGCCGCTGCTCGTCTTTCAGGGAGCGAACGATCCCGCCGTGCCGGTTGCCGAGACGGAGCGCATCGTCGCCGCCGTGCAGAAGAATCAGACGCCGGTCTGGTACGTCCTGGCCAAGGACGAGGGCCACGGCTTCCGCAAGCGCCGCAACAGCGACTATCAGTTGTATTTGACGGTGCTGTTTCTGCAGCAAGTGTTCTCGTGAGGCGTATAGTCGCTTCATGTCGACCGCGCCCATGCCCGTCCCTTCGAGTCTCGCGGGGGACCCCGATCAGCGGGTGATTCTCAACGGAATCGACTGGTGGCAGTTCGAGACCTTCCTGGCGATCCGCGGCGACCGCCCCGGCGTGCGCGTCACGTACCTGGAGGGACAGCTCGAGATCATAAGTCCATCCCAAAGCCATGAAATGCTCGCGAAAATGATCGCTCGGCTCCTCGAAACCTATGCGGTCGGGACCGGACTTTTCTTCGAGGGCTACAAATCGATGACCATGCGCAATGCTCCGAAACAGCGTGGCCTCGAGCCGGACGAGTGCTACGCCGTGGGAGCCGCGAAGGAGTCACCCGATCTGGCCATTGAGGTGATCTGGACGCACGGCGGCATCGACAAGCTGGACGTCTATCGCGGCCTCGGCGTGCGAGAGGTTTGGATCTGGAGCGAAGGGGAGCTCAAGGCGTACGAGCTTCGCCGCAACGCGTACGTGGAGATCTCCGCGAGCGTCGTCATCCCCGGCCTCGAGCCGTCGTTCATCCGCGAGTTTCTCGATTGTGAGAGCCAGACCGAGGCGGTGCTAAAGATGCTGGAGTGGCTCAGGACGTAGCTCGCTCATCCCGTACAATCGCCCCCGTGCCGATGCGCCGGGCGGAAGCCGCGCTGATCGTCGCCGCCGCGGCATGGGGGCTGGCTGCGGGCATCGCCGTCGCCACACTCTTCTTTGCCCCGCCGCACCCGGGGCAGCTTCCGGGGGCGATGCTCGTCCACGGCTTCGACGCCCGCGCGCCGCTGCGGATGATGCTCGCGGTCATGCTCGCGCCGTTTCTCGCGGCGCTCCTGGCGCGGCCGGTGGCGCGGCACGTCGCCGGCGATCCGCGAACGCAGCCGTGGGCGGTCATCGCGATGGTCCTGGCGCTCCTCTGCGGGCTGTTTCTCGTGCTCGCCGATCCGTTCAACGTCATCGCCGTCCTCTTCGCGCCGCTCGTCGCCGCGGCGCTCTTCCTGCTGATGCGGCGCGTCTCCGTTCCGATTGCGGAGCGGCGTCCGCGCGCGCTCCTGGCCTTCGCCGTCTACCCGCTGATCGCCCTCGCCATCGGCGTGATGAGCGATCGAAACTTCGTGCGCGGCCGGCCGCTCCTGAACCTCTTCGAAGACGGCCATTCGCTCACGCCGGCCAACGAGATGCGCCGCGGCGAGCGGCCGTACCGCGACATCGTGCCGGTGCACGGTCTCATCGCCGACGGACTCCTCGACTTCGCCGCCATCTCCTTTGGCGCCGGCGACGCGGGGGCGGTGCTGCGCTTCCGCCGGCCGTTCGCGTGGCTGCTTCCCGTCGCCGTCTACGCCATGGCCTTCGCGGCCATCGGATCGGCCGAGGGGGCGCTCTTGGCCGTGCTTGCGGCGGCGTGCTTGCGCATCGCCGGAACACCGTGGGTCGTGCCGGTGTCGGCGCTGCAATCGCTGCCGGCGATCCGCGCCCTTCCGTCGCTCGTCGCCCTTGCCTTCACCGCCGCCGCGATGCGCCTCGACCGCCCGCGCCTCCTCGGATGCGCCGCGGCGCTCGCCGTCGTGGCCTGCTTCACCTCGATCGAGCTCGGCGTCTACGCCGTCGTGGCAGTGATCATTGCAGCGATCTGCCGCCGGCGCATGATCGCCGCGGCCGCCGTCGGCATCGCCGCCGCCGCGGCCGTCGCCTTCATCGCCCTCGCCGCCGCCGGCGCGCTGCCGGCATTCTTCCGCGTCACCTTCCGCGAGATCCCGCCGCTCGCGGACGCGTACAGCATGGCCGTCTTCCGCTTTCCCCCCGCGTACGACTCGATGCTCGGCTTCCCCGAAATCGTCGGCGGCCTCTTCGCCGCGCGCACCGTCTGGATCGTGGCGTGGGGTCTCATCGCCGTCGGCACCGCCGCCGCGCTCGCGATGCCGAATCGCCCGCGCGCCGTCGAGCCGCTATTGCCCTTGGGCGCCTGGGTTGTCGCCGCGGCGCTGTCGTACGGCGAGCGGACCAACGTCTACTTCATGCCGGTCGCCGTCGTCATCGCCGTCGCCGCGGCGTGGGCGCTGCCGCGGTGGCCGCGCGTTGCGGCGCTCGCCGTCCTCCTCGTCATCGTCGCGCCGTCGCAAGCGCTCGTCACCAGTGACGTCCGCCGCGACCTCGTCGCCGCCGACGCGCCGCCGCGCGTACGAGGAGTCTGGGTCGAGCGCGACAACGCCGTCAAGCTCGCCGCGGCGCGGCAGTTCATCGACCGCCTGCCCCCGAACGACACCTGGGTCGACTTCAGCAACACGCCCATCCTCTATTACCTCTTCGACCGCGACTGTCCGATCCGGCAGTACGAGACGCCGCTGTACGAGACCGAGGAGCTGCAGCGCGAAGTGATCGCCCGCATCGAGTCGAATCCGCGCGTCCGTGCCGCCCTCGTGCAGTTCCCCAACCTCGGCGCCACCGACATCGACAACCTCCCCAACGCCTCGCGCGCGCCGCTCGTGGCCGCCTACCTCCGCCAGCACTTCGTGCCGGCATACGCGAGCCAGGGCGTCGTTTTCTGGGTTCGGCGCTAGCGGAGCAAGCAACAGTCTCGTCCGCTCGGCACGCGAATTGCGTGTGCGACTCCCGCTCATGGTAGCATGACGACCAGCATGCGGCGTCGTCATGGTCAACATCCAGCCGTAGGACAGTCTCCAGCAGAAACATCGCTCCCGGATCACAGCAGATTGAGGATCGCTATGAAGAGTCTTCGCCGGAGCCAACTTGCGTTCGTTCTCCTGTCTCTTCTTCCTGCGGGCGCGCTGCGCGCCGCGACGCCGCCGGGCGGCGGGGTGTCGGAAACGAGTCCGGCCATCGCCTGGAGCGGCGGCATCATGCCGGCCAACCCCGACCTCCTCAATTCGCCGCGCTGTGCGGGCGCGAACGCGAGCAAATGCGACAACTTCGCGCTCACCGTCACGCCGCCGGCGGCGTCGTTCGGCCGCTACGTGGTGGAGATCAGCCTCGTCCCGCAAGGGGATTGGGACGTCGAGGTCTACGGGCCCGACGGCTCGTACCTCAAAGGCTCCGGCAACGGCACGGGGGCGCAGGAGTTCGTGCTCCTCGATGCGCCGGCGGCGGGGACGTACCGCATTGCCGCCTTTCCCTTCTCGCCCGCGGTCGACACCAGCGGCACCAGCTACGCCGCCAGCGCGGCGTTGAAGCACAAGGCGCCGAGCGCGCCGGCCAGCGGAACGGAAAATGTTGCCTACGCCACCTTCCCCTGCCCGGCGACGGAGACGTGCACGACGGCGTTCGGCGAGCCGTCGATCGGCGTCAATTGGAAGACCGGCGCGGTCATGTTCGCGGGCGGCGGGACGCTCAAGACCTACCGCGTCACGAACTTCAACGATGCGGCCGTTCCTCCGACGGCGACGTGGACGAACGTCGGCATCAACCAGCACATCGCCACGTCGCCGCGCGCCTATGCCGATCCGATCCTCTTCACCGATCCGAGGGCCGGGCGAACGTTCGCCGGGCAGTTGGAGGGGCTGACGCCGTTCTGCACCACCGAATACACCGACGACGACGGCGCCACGTGGATTCCGTCGCAAGGATCGGGAATCGCGGCCGGCATCGATCACGAGACCTACGGCGGCGGCCCCTTCGCCGCTCCGCTGACGCGCGACCCGTCGATTCCCCGCCCGGCGTACCCGAACAGCGTTTACTACTGCGCGCAGAGCTCGGCCGGACCGGCGCAGTGCGCGATCAGCCTCGACGGCGGGCAGACGTTCGGCCCCTCCGTTCCGATGTGGACCACCCAGTGCGGCGGTCTGCACGGGCACATCAAGATCGCGCCGGACGGAACGGCCTACGTTCCGAATCGCAGTTGCACCGGGCGGCAGGGCTTCGCCGTCTCCAGCGACAACGGCGCGACGTGGGACATCCGCACCGTTCCGGGCAGCGCAGGCGGCGACAGCGATCCCTCCATCGGCATCGGCGCCGACGGCACGGTCTACCTCGGCTTCTCCGACGGCGACGGCCATCCGAAGATCGCCGTCACGCACGACAAAGGGCTGACCTGGGACCACTACGCGAACGGCGAGTCCTTCACCGACGTCGGAACGCCGTTCGGCATCCAGAACTCGGTATTTCCCGCGGTCGTTGCCGGCGACGCCAACCGCGCCGCCTTCGCCTTCCACGGCACGCCGGCGGCCGGTCCGTTCCAGGACGCCTCGTTCGCCGGTGTGTGGGATCTCTACGTCGCCCAGACCTTCGACGGCGGCAAGACCTGGACGACCGTCAAAGCCTCTCCCGATCCCGTGCAGCGCGGCTGCATCTGGTTGGGCGGCGGGTCGAATCCCTGCCGCAACCTCCTCGACTTCTTCGACGCCGCGATCGACGAAGCGGGCCGCGTGGTCGTCGGCTACGCCGACGGCTGCACCGGAAGTTGTGCCACAAACCCGGCCAGCACGACCAAGTCGGTGTGGGCGACGATCGCCCGCCAGTCGGTCGGCAAGCGCATGTTCGCGCAATTCGATCCCCCGGAGAGCACCTCGCCGGGATCGCTGCAGTTCAGCTCCGCGACCTACTCGACGAGCGAAGGCGGCGGCACCGCCACCATCACCGTCGACCGCGTGGGCGGCACCGTCGGCCCCGTCGGCGTCAGCTACGCGACGTCGAACGGCACGGCCACGGCAGGCAGCGACTACACCTCCGCCGGCGGAACGTTGAGCTGGGCTGACGGCGACGCCTCATCGAAGACCTTCACCGTCACCGTCCTCGACGACGCCGCCACCGAGCCGTCGGAGACGGTCAATCTCGCCCTCAGCGCGCCCACCGGCGGCGCCACGCTCGGCGCGGCGTCGAGCGCGGTCCTCACCATCATCGACAACGAGGCCCAGAGCGGCTGCACGCTCCCCGGAGCGCAGGTGCAGAGCGACGCGAGCGGCGACCAGCTCGGCGGTCCGAATGCGAACACGCAGCTCGATCTCCGCTCGGTGTTCGTCGCCGAGCCGTACTCGAGCGACGCCGAGCACTCGCTGACCTTCACCGTCAAAGTCGCCAATCTCACCGGCGTGCTCCAGCCCAACTCGAGCTGGAGCGTCTACTTCAACGCCCCCGATACGAGCGGGACGTCGCGCCAGCTCTTCGTGCAGATGAACACAACCGACGTGCCGGCGCAGGCGAGCTTCAGCTACGGCTGGCACGACGCCGTCAACAACGTCGACGTCGGGCAGTGCTTCGCCAACAGCTGTCCCCAAGTGAGCGGCGGCTACACGTCCGACGGCACCATCACCATCAAGCTGATCACCACGAACGCGCTGTCGTTCGGCGACGCGGCCACCGGAGCGCATGTCTTCGATGCCAATCTCTCCGGCGCCGGCACGGCGCTGTCGTCCATTGCCGGCGCCACGTCGACGCTCGCCGGCGCCGCCGGCACGGGCCTCATCGTGCCGGTCGACGACAGCGACGGCGGCGGGAGCTACACCGTGGGCGGCAACCTCAGTTGCAAGCCGAACGGCGGAACCGATCCGGCCTGCGCGCTCCCCGGCACGACCGTGACCACCGATCCGGCGGGCGACCAGACCGGAGCCGCGCAGCTCGACGTGCAGTCGCTCCAGATCGCCGAGCCGTACACCACGGACAGCGACAAGTCCGTCACCTTCACCTTGAAGGTGGCCAACCTCAGCGCGCCGATTCCGCCGAATGCGATGTGGCGCGTCAGCTTCACCGCGAACGACACCACCGGCACGCCGCGCGCGCTCTTCCTGCAGATGGACACGACCGGCAGCCAGAACCTCGACCCGACCACGCCGGAGTTCGATTACGGCTACACCGGGACGAGCAATACGACGCAGGGCAATCCCGGCGGCGCCGTGACCGGCTCCTACACGGCCGCCGGCGCCATCGTCATGAAGGTGAAGGCGCAGACGACGTTGAGCTTCTCCGACGTCACCGGCGCGCATCAGTTCGACGTGTCGCTCAATCCGGGGATGGTTCTCTCGAACGTCGCCATCGCCAGCCAGACGCTCGTCGGCGCGATCGGAAACGGAGCCGTGGCAACGACGGACGCGAGCACGAACAACGGCGGCCCGAAGACCTACACGCTGCGCGGCAATCTCTCCTGCAAGCCCACCAACCCCGTGACGCACTACGGCGTCGCCGCGCCGTCCAGCGCCGCGGGCGGCAGCGCCATCAACGTGACGGTGACGGCGCTCGACGCCGCGAACGCGGCCGTCAGCGGCTACCGCGGAACGGCGCACTTCACGAGCTCCGACGGCGCCGCCGTGTTGCCCGCCGACTACGCCTTCACCGCCGCCGATGCCGGCGCGCATACGTTCAGCGTCACGCTGAACACGGCGGGAGCGCAGACCGTCACGGCGACCGATACCGCCGCGAGCTCGATCACCGGCGCGGCCAGCGTGGCCGTCACGACGACGAAGACTCCGACGACGACGTCGCTGGCCTCGTCGCCGAATCCGTCGACGAGCGGCCAGGCCGTCACCTTCACCGCGACCGTCACGCCCTCCGCGGCGGCCGGCACCGTCACGTTCAAGGACGGTGCGGCGGCCATCGGCAGCGGCACGCTCTCCGGCGGCACCGCCACCTTCACCACCTCCTCGCTGTCGTCCGGCGCGCATTCGATGACCGCCGTCTACTCCGGCAACGCCACCTACGCCGCGAGCGCATCCGCGGCCATCACGCAGACGGTGAACCAGTCGCTCGCCGGAACGCCGCGGTTCGACATCCTGACCGCGCCGTCGAGTCTGGGCGACGGGTGGGGCGAGCCCTCCATCGGCGTCAACTGGCAGAGCGAGCGCGTCTTCAGCAACAGCGCCGGCCCGGTCGGCAACGGCGGCACGCTCATGAGCTTCGGCGGCTTCGGCGGCGGCGCCTCGATCACGAACCTCGGCGCGGCCGCGCTGCGCATCACCTGCAGCGACTGCCCGTCGCCCGCCGACGCGGTGTGGGAGAAGTCGGCCATGCTGCTCGCCGCCGGTTCCCCGCGCGTCTACGGCGATCCGATCCTCTTCACCGACCACGACACCGGCCGGACGTTCATCTCCCAGCTCCTCGGCCTCACCCCGCTCCAAAGCGGCACCGACCTCACCGACGACGACGGCAAAACGATCATCCCCACGGTTCCCTCCGGCATCCCCTCCGGCGTCGATCACGAAACCATCGGCGGCGGCCCCTATCACGCACCGCTGCCGCAAGGCGTCGTCTACAAGAACGCCGTCTACTACTGCTCGCAGGACCTCCTCAACGCCGTGCCGGCGAACTGCTCGCTCAGTCTCGACGGCGGTCTGACGTGGGGCCCGGCGGTGCCGACCGCCAGCGCCACCGGCACGCAGTGCGGCGGCGGCATCCACGGTCACGTGAAAGTCGGTCCCGACGGCACCGTCTACGTGCCGCACCGTTTCTGCAACGCCACCGGAACGACGCAAGGGCTGGCCATCTCCAGCACGAACGGCGTGACGTGGACCTCGTCGTCGATTCCCGGCACCTCGGACGGCAACTGGGATCCGTCCGTCGGCATCGGCAAGGATGGCGCGATCTACTTCGGCATGGACGATCACGACCGTCACCCCCGTATCGCCACCTCGCACGACGGCGGACAGACGTGGAGCACGCCGGTCGACGTCGGCGCGCCGTTCCACATCGAGCGGACGGCGTTCCCGGCCGTCGTGGCCGGCGATGCCGGCCGCGCCGCCTTCGCCTTCCTCGGCACGCCGGCCGAAGGCGACGATCAGAGCCCGGCCTACAACGGCGAATGGCACCTCTACCTGGCCACGACGTTCGACGGAGGACAGAACTGGAGCACGAGCGACCTCACGCCCAACGATCCGGTGCAGCGCGGCGCCATCTGCGCCAGCGGCCCGAGCTGCACGGCGCAGTTGCGCAACCTCCTCGACTTCTTCGACGCCACCATCGACAAGGAAGGGCGCGTCGTCATCGGCTTCGCCGACGGCTGCATCACCCCGCAGTGCATCAGCGGCGGTCCGAACGACGCCACCGCGAAGAACGCCATCGCCCGCCAGAGCGGCGGCAAGCGGATGTTCGCCGCCTTCGACCCGGTCGAGCCGAGCGTGCCGAAGGCGCCGAAGGTCAGCGCCGTCCTGGCCGCCAACGCCAATCACGTCTTCTGGAGCACGCCGGATCACAGCGGCTCGCCGGTGACGAGCTTCAAGCTCTATCGCCGGGTGGGCACCGGTCCGTTCAACCTCCTGGCCGTCTCGAGCGGCAACCACTATGACGACAACGGCATCGCCGCCGGCACCTCCTACGCGTATCGCGTCACGGCCGTCAACTCCATCGGCGAAGGTCCGTACTGCGGCGAAGCGGCGCCGGTCGTCCCGGCCGACTCCTGCCACGAGCCCGGCATCCTCGCCGTCAACGACGTCAACACCGACGGCAGCGACAACGACAGCGGCCAGAACACCGCCCCCGATCCGCGCGTCAACATCCAGGGCCTCTACGTTGCCGAGCCCGATCTCGGCGGCGCGCAGGCGCTCGTCTTCACGCTCTATGTGAAGCCCTCGCCGGTCAACGTGGTGCCGCCCAGCACGCAGTGGTTCATCATCTGGAACAAGATCGTTCCGGAGCTCGGCTTCGACCGCTGGTACGTGGCCATGAAGTCCGACGCCGCCGGCGCGCTCTCGTTCGAGTACGGCAAGGTCAGCTCCTCGGGCCAGATCACCGATCCGAACATCAACACGCCGACGCGCCTCGGCGACGCCGACGGCGGCAGCTACGATCCGCTCACCGGAAAGATCCGCATCGTCCTGTCGCGGAGCAAGGCCGAGAACATTGCACCGGGACAGAGCCTCACCGGTCTCAATGTGCGGACGTTCTACATCCACCCCGACGCCGGTCCGCGCAGCCAGGCCGCGTCCTCCGACATCACCGACAACGGCAGCTACACGCTCGCCGGCAACTGCACCGCCAACCACGCGCCGGTTGCCTCGGGCGACGCCTACGCGGCTGCCGAAGACACGCCGCTCAGCGTCGCCGCGCCGGGCGTGCTGGCCAATGACACCGACGCCGACGGCAACGCCCTCACGGCGACGCTCGTCAGCGGCCCCGCGCACGGCACGCTGTCGCTCGCGTCGAACGGCGCGTTCACGTACACGCCGGTGGCGAACTACAACGGTCCGGACAGCTTCACCTACAAAGCAAACGACGGCACCGCCGACTCGAACGTGGCCACGGTGAGCATCGCCGTCGCCGCGGTCAACGACGCGCCGTCCGCGTCGAACGACTCGTACACGACGGCGGAGGATACGGCGCTGAGCGTCGCCGCGCCGGGCGTGCTCGGCAACGACAGCGACGTCGACGGCGACGCCTTGACGGCGGTCCTCGTCGGCGGACCGGCGCACGGATCGCTGACGCTCAACGCCAACGGCTCGTTCTCGTATACCCCGGCGGCGAACTACAACGGCGCCGACAGCTTCACGTATAAGGCGAACGACGGCAGCGCCGGCTCGAACGTGGCCACGGTGACCATCGTCGTCACCGCGGTCAACGATCCGCCGGTGGCCGTCAACGACGCCTACGCCGTGAAGCCGAACGCCACATTGACCGTTCCGGCGCCGGGCGTGCTGGCCAACGACGGCGACGTCGACAGCCCCTCGCTGACCGCGGTCCTGGTCAGCGGCGTGTCCCACGGCACGCTCACGCTCAACGCCGACGGCTCGTTCGTCTACACGCCGGCCACCGCCTACAAGGGAACGGATTCGTTCACCTACAAGGCCAACGACGGCGCGGCCAACTCGAACGTCGCCACGGTGACGATCACCGTCACGACCAACGCCGCGAGAGCGGCCAGGGTGACGGGCGCGGGCGAGGTGCAGGTCAACAATCCCGACGGCATTGCCAACTTCGGCTTCAACATCAAGCGCGACCTCGCCGACGGAACGCCGTCCGGCCAGCTCGATTACTTCAACAGCGCCACCGGCATGAGCGTGAAGAGCGTGTCGATCACCTCGCTCAACATCTCCGGCACCTCGGCGACCATCTCCGGCACGTGCACGAAGAACGGCGCGGCGTGCACCTTCACCGCGACGGTCGAGGACAACGGGGAGCCCGGCGGCGGAACGGACCGCTTCTCCATCGCCGTCTCCGGCGAGCCGGTGCAGGGTGGGGGAGCGCCGATCACGTCAGGAAACGTGCAGATTCACTGAGGAGGACGCCATGAAAAAGTCGATTGTCATGTTCCTCGCTGCCGCCGCGATGACCGCGGCCGCGCTGGCCCAGACCCTCGCGCCGACCTCCGTGACCGGCGCCGGCGCGGCGACGTTTCCGTCCGGCGCGGTGCTGAGCGGCGTCTCGCTCAGCACCATGCGCTTCGGCGTCGGCGTGGCCCTGGCCGCGGACGGAACCGCCAGCGGCGACTTCCAGGGCACGCTCCTCGGCGCGCAGTCGCGGCGCATTCTCGTCGTCGGCAAAGCCAGCTCGGCGACGACGACGCTCCTCGGCGTCCCGACGATCTCCGGCACCTGCACGCTCGACTTGGGCGACGGCAGCGCGCCAACCACGGTGCCGTTCGCGATCACGGTGGCCAAGGCCACGAACGGCACATGGAATCTGACGCTGGCCGTCGGCGGCACGACGTTGCCCGTTGCGCCGGTGACCTCGGGATCCGTCACCGTGCAGTGACGTGAGGGGGGCGCACGCCGTGCGCCCCTACCGGTACGCACGGACCGGTACGCCCCTACCGGTACGCCCCTACCGGTAGGGGCGCGCGGCGTGCGCCCTCGTGTACGCGAGTGCCGCACGCGCGTCGGCATTCGTCGGGTCGAGCTGCACCGCCGTCCCGAATTCCACCGCCGCCTCGTCGTAGCGGCGCATCACGAGCAGGGCCAGGCCGAGCAAATGATGCGCGCGCGCCAGCCGAGGCGCTGATGCCACCGCGTGCCGGAAAAACGTCTCGGCCAGATCGGGCGCATTGATCTCGCCGGCGCGTTTGCCGAGCTGCAGCCAGACCTCCACGCCCGTATCGGGCGGCGGCACGACGGCGCGCAGCGCCTTCGCCGCACCGGCCAGGTCGCCGGTCTGTTGCAGCGCCACGGCGAGGTCGTAGCCGGCGAGCGGCACGTCGACGCCGTGCTCGATCGCGCGCTCCAGCACCGGCGCCGCCTCGGCGGGCCGTCCGGCGCCCAGCAGCGCGCGCCCCAACAGGTACTCCGTGCGCGCGTCGCCGGGACGGAGCTGATCCGCCGCGCGGAGATGATCGATGGCCGGCTGCGCCTGGCGGCTGTTGATGTACTGCCCGCCGACGCGAACGTCGACGGCCGCAGGATCGGGCGCCATCGCCAGCGCCAGCCCCGTCCACCGCTCCCCCTCGGCGACATCGCCGCGTCCGGCGAAGTACTCGGCCATGCGCGTCCGCTCCTCGGCGCGTCCATCGTCGAGATGGAGCGGCCAGTTCGCGGCCACGAACAGCGCGGCCAGCACGGCGGCCCGACGCACGGTGAACGCGCGCGTCAGTTGGTCGAGCGCCGCCCCCGCGCCCGCGGCCAGCGGTACGAAGAGCGGCAGCTTGTATCGCTCGGTGATGAAAAACAGCACGATCGAGCCGGCATACGCGGGGACGAACAACAGCCACGCCGCGTAGCCGCTCTTCCACTTCGGCAGCAGCAGCCCGAACACCCCCGCCGGAATGAGCAGCCACGGGCCGACGAAGCAGAAGCGCAGCAGCGTGCCGGCGTCGTAGGCGTAGAAGGTGTAGCTGAAGGGGGTGGAGACGTGCGCGGCGTTGAAGACACCGTACGTCTTGCGCAGCAGCAACCCCGCCCAGCCGGCAGGATGCTGCCGGATCCATGACCACGTCGCATCGGTGAAATACGACGACACCTCCGCGTCCGTCAGCGTCCGGCCGGTGTCGCGCTCGGCGACGCGGCGGGCATCTCGAGCCAGCCCTTCGATCGTCGAGCGCATCCCGGGAACGGCGTGAAAGTACCCCGTCGCTCCCGGCCCGTTGCCGATGAAGAAATTGATGCCGCCGTGCGAGGAGACGAGCGACCACTGCCGTGCCACGACGAGGTTCCGTACCGCCACCGGCGCCAGGCCCGCCACGATTCCCGCCATCAGCACGGCGCCGGCTTTGAACCGCCGCATGGCGATCAGCAGCAGCGCGATCGGAACGGCCGCCACGAGCATGTTGGGGCGGTTCAGCGAGGCCACGCCGAAGGCGAGGCCGCTGAGAATCCAGTCGCGCGTCCGGTCGCCGCGCACGGCGCGGCCGAGGAGCCACAGCGCCGTCGCGGTGAGCGCGACGTCGAGCGACGACTGCAGGATCAGGCCTTCGTAGTACGTGAAGACGCCGGTCAGCGCCGCGAGCACGGCCGTCCACCACGCCGCGCGCCGGCCGAACCAGTCGCGGGCCATCGCGAACATGAGCCCCACCGCCACCGTGCCCAGCGCGGCCTGCACCAGCCGCGCCGCGGTGAACGATTTCGTCGCCGCGTAAATGAGAGCCAGGAAGTAGATGTACAGCGGCGCGACGTAGTAGAGGCCCGGACCGAGTGCGAGGTCGCCGGCCGCGACGCGTTTGGCCAGCGCGGCGTAGGCCGTCGTGTCGAGCCCCGTCTCCGGCTGCAGCAGCGGATGGCGGCCCAACTGCAGCGCAACGGTCGCTTTGAGCAGGAACACGGCCGCGAGGAAAACCAGCAACGGCCGCGGCATTGTCAGATGCGGCGAAGGGCTTGGGCGGCCAGCCGCTTGGAGCGCTCGATCTTCTCCTCGACCGTCCCCTTGCCGCCCACGCTCACGCGCACGACGACGTCCTTGCGCCGCACGTAGAGCGAGCCGACGGCGCGGTTGCCGATCCAGAACGCCTCGTCGCCGATCCCCTCGATGCGTTTGGGCGGCGCCTTCTTCTCCTCTTCCTCCGCTTCCTTCCCTTCGCGCTCGCCCGCCTCGAACATCCGTTCCCACAGCTCGCGGCCCTCGCGGGTCATGTCGACGCTCACCGAGTTGACGAAGGTCGGCAGCTCGTAAAAACACTGCGAGCGGTTGCCCGACGTGGTCAGATGCGTTTGCGAGAAGGCCTCGCCCTGTACGGCCAGAAGGTCGTCTTTGCTCAGCAGCTCGCACGCGTTCTGCGCGCGCGGCGCCGTCGACGCGCACCCATAGGCCGCGGCGACGAGAACGGCGAGAAGGGTCAGCGTTTTCATCAGGCGCATCTTACCAATGCGAGCACTGCGCACAGCCGCTGCACCGCGGTGCAGGACGGCACTCCCCGGTGCACCGCTACATCCCGCGTGTCCGTGCGCCAAGGCCGCGGAGCAATGCACCACGCCCCGCGTGTCCGTGCGCCACGGCCGCGGAGCATTGCGCCACGTCCCGTGTGTCCATGCGCCACGGCCGCGGAGCAATGCACCACGCCCCGTGTGTCCATGCGCCAAGGCCGTGGTGCAATGCACCACGCCCCGTGTGTCCATGCGCCAAGGCCGTGGCGCAATGCACCACGCCCTGTGTGTCCATGCGCCACGGCCGTGGCGCAATGCACCACGCCGCGCGTGTCCGTGCGCACAGGCCGCGCGCACGGTTACATTCTTGGCGGTCGACGGAACCTCCCGACGGGCTGATGCGTACCTTTGTCACGAAGTCGAAAATCTTAAGACCTCCGGCTTTTGCGGCTTTCATCGTACGGACGTGCTGGATAGCACCTCCTGCTTTCGCGCCGCTCGTGGGTGTGCGCACACCCGGAAACATCAACCGGAAGGATCGGCGTGTGGCCGGGACTTCCAGCCGGTGGCCGCCTCGCGCTTGTCGACGAGTCGTGACGTCACCGCCGGCCTGATCGCTGACATACGGAGGTGATGTCATGAGTAATCCCGTCCCGGAAACCACGAAGTTGACCCCGGAGGCAGTCATCGCGCAATTGCGCACGATGCGGTCGCAGATCGAGCAAGTCGAGCCGTTGACGCAGGAGCAGCGCAAGCTCATCAAAGGTCGTCTCCGCACGCACCCGAAAATCGTCGTGGAGGCATCGCTCAACGTCATCGGCGTGATCGACAACGTATCGCAGGCCATCGGCCAGCCGCTCGACGACGTCCGCCAGTTGCAGGACGAGTCGATCCGGTGGCAGGCGGTGGCCAACGAGGCTCGGGCCTTCCTGAAAGGCATCGAGGGGGCAAACCTCATTCGCGATCAATTCCTCGCGCTCATCGCCACGCAGGCATACTCGATCGGGACACAGCTGGCCAAGGACCCGGCCAAGTCAGTCCTCGTGCCGCACGTCGAGGAAGTCAAACGGCTGAAAGGCGTTTCGCGTCGCAAGAAGAAGGCGAAAGCCCCGCAAAAGCCGACGACGACGCCGGCGACGACGACGCCGGCGCCTGCGCCGGCTCCGGCGCACGACACGTCCACCGCAACGAAACCGTAGTCCCAGAGGGAGATGGCGAGCCCGGGCGCGCTCGAGGCGCGCCCGGGCTCAGTGCGGCGGGATTCGCGCGCGCCCTGGTACCGGAATCCCATACCATAGGACCGGTCCTCGTCCCGAGCAGGCCGCGCGCACGCGCCGGCAGGAGCGCCGATGAAACAGAACGTGCCACTGACCATCTCTTCGTTGCTGTCGATCGTGCTGTTCACCGTGCATCTCGCGCATGACATTGTCTTCGGCCTGGACTCGATGACGCGCGCCGGCACGTTCACGTTCTTCGCCATCATGCTCGTATCGCTTTACGGAACGGTGGAGCTGGCCGGACGTCGATCGGGCTACATCATCATGCTGCTGTTGGGGATCGCCGCCGCCGGCATGCCCGTGCTGCACACCGTCGGCGGACCGCGCAGCGCGGCGCGCGGCTTTTTTTTCGTCTGGACGCTGCTCGCGCTCGGCGCCACCGGCGTGTTCTCCATCGTGCTCGCGGCCAAGGCACTCTGGCGGTCCGTTCGCGACCGCGCCCGGAACCCGGTGACTGCATTGTCATAGCGCGGGGAGCGCAGCTTTCGCGACGGCGATGGCGATGGCGGTCGGGTCGCCGGCGGCTGGGGCGGGAAGAGCATTCGTGATGACCGCAATGCCTAGGTCTCGATCGGAGAAATAGACGAGAAAACTCTGGAAGCCATCGATTGCGCCGGCGTGCGACACGGCCGGACGCCCCAGGATATTCTGCGCCACCACGCCGAGCGCGTAAGGGTTAGGCGGGAACGTGGCGCTTTCGAGCGGTACGGGAGTGATCATGGTCGCGTACGAATCAGGCAGCATGACGTGGCCGGCCGCGAGGAGGTGCGACCAGCGCGCGAGATCGGTTGCGGTGGAGCAAAGCGAACCGGACGACCAGGCAACGGACGGATGCCACGCGTGCATTCGCACCCACGTCCCGATTAGGCCGTAACCTTCAGGCAGCGCCAGGTTGGATGTCCCGCACACGCCCGTGTCGATGAGCCCGAGCGGGAACGCGAATTCATCATGGATGAAATCGGCGAACGACTTGCCCGTGATCGATTCGATGGCATAGCCGAGCAGCATGTAGCCGGCGCTGCTGTAACTCCACTTCTTTCCGGGCGCGAAATCGAACGGTTGCCCGTTGAGGGTCTTGATGGTCTGCTCGCGCGTGACCGGTGAGCTGAGGTTGATTTGCGCCGTGGGGGGCCACCAATCGCGACGAATTCCCGACGTGTGGTTGAGAAGGTGCCGCAGTGTGATCGTCGAGCCTCGTGGGTCGAACTCCGGTACGAATTTCTCGATGCGATCGTCGAGTGTCAGAGCTCCGCGCTCGGCAAGGCGGAGAATCGCCGCTGCTGTGAATTCCTTCGTGACCGAGCCGACCTGCATCACCGACCGCGGCGTTGCGATAGTCGCGCTCTCTTTGTCGGCCATGCCGAATGCCTCGGAGTAGATGATTCGACCGCCGTCTGACACCGCGATCTGAACCGCCGGAACGCCCGCCATCAATGCCGCTTCGGCGGCCTGACGTGCCGCTGTCACGACGGCCGCCGGCGCGACGGGTGCCGGCAGCATGGCTCGCCTGCGCATGGCGGCGGCGACAGGAAAATGTCCGAGGATGAGAAATAGGACGAGGAGTGCTCGAGTCATGGAATCGTCTCCCGATATCGCGGCGCCGGACATGCGCGCCCTCGCGTTTGAGTATCGTTTGAAAAATCGCAAATCGGGCGGAACGGGGCTGGATTTGGAGGCTGCCGATTTCAGCTGTAACTCAACTGTTACTGGGCTAAGACACGAGGACGGAGGGGAGCAAACAGGCTTAACGTGAGCTCGTTCACGGCGGACAGAGGAGCACCGGTATTCAGGCGTTCAGAGATTCGGTACGGCCAAACGCGATCGCGCGGATCGCGAACAGTGGTGTGTCACGCCACAATGAATTTAGGAGGCGATCGTGGCGCGGCGCATCTGCCGCCATCTAGCGATCAACGGCACTCCGGCCGGCCCACCGCTGGAGCTTCAGCGCCTGCACGCGCGCGTCGTTCGGTAAGGCCTTCTTCGCGGCAGCGAGGATCTCGGACGGCTGCCGCTTCCCTTCGAGGCGCGGGACCTGCGACACGCGTACCGATCCGTCGCGATTGACCGCGACGACAAAGATGTTTCCATCATGGAGATCGAACCGGCGGCCGCCGCCTTCGAACACGTCCGCGAACAGATACCGGCGGACGACCGTCACCGGCTGCGCCTCGAACTGCTTCACGCCTTGCTCCGAGTACGAGAGGCGAAAGGTGTGTTTCCGCTCGTCACCGCCGCTTCCGTACTGAAGCCATGATTGACGCGCGGCGGGTCCCACTGCGGTACGAATAGAACGTGACACACCGGAACGAGCTCGTCGCGTCCCTCGTAAACATAGTACGATTCCAAGTGCGAGTTATTTCCGAATGACTCGGAATTTCCATAGATTCCGTGCCTTCCGGACCAACACCCGGTGGCCACCGCAAGCACGACAACGACTGCGAGCAGCTTTCGCGACGGCATAGCTACAACATGGGCTTGCCGACGCCGATCCGCAAGAAAATGTTTCTTGATCAGTCGCCGTGCTCGCGGCGAGCTCATCTCGCCCTCTATGATCTCGCCGTCCAAGTTGACCAATGCTTCTTGTTCTTGATGTTCGGCATGGAAACGTTGCGGCTAACGGTCGTCGAACATGCGAACGATTATACCGAAATGAGCAGATGATGGGCACGCCCGAGATCGTAGCAGAGGTGGCCGCTTCGGCCGGTGGGCTGAAGCGCACCGGGTTTACACCGATCTTAGCTTGCCCCGTAAGACGAGCTATTCTTGACTGGGAATCACGCAGCGGATGCCAGCCGCGACGCAAACAAGGCCTATGATCGCCGCCCCGAAGACGAACGGAATGCGAATCAACTCCTCGAAGTGACGGTGATACCAGACGGCCTGCCGGAAGCATAACGCCGCAACAACGAAGGCTGCTATCGCCCCGCTCGCACGTAGAAGCCGTCCGCATCCGGATGTCGTCACAGTACGAATTGTATCTCGCTTAGGCATCGCCGCAGACGCGCCATAGCAGCCGGTTCAAGCGGAGGACAAACTGCCGCCTGGGTGTATCGGCGACGTCGCCCCCCTCTTAAGAGCGATCTCACCGCCGCGACGCCACACGTATTGCGCGTCGCAATTCCATGACATGCGACTACCTGCCGCGGAGGCTCGGCTGCCCCAAAGTTCACGCCTACACAAGTTCCGCGCCTTGTGACGTTGTTCGCCCCTCACGCGAGACAACAACGCGCGACAGCCATCGCACATCTAGCGTCGTCTTCAACGCCGCACGGCGCTCTGGGCGCGGTACGACTAACGTGCTCACTTTAAGCTGCAAAAGCCGCCCTCCACGCCGGCCTCCGGAGAGCGGCACGCCGGCTGCCGCGACTAACACGAAGTGGCAGAAGCGAGATGCAGCCGACGTGACGCGGGCGTCCAGTTCGGAGCCGCCCGAGGCGGCTCCGACGCCGAGCCAAGGCTCGGCGGCCTTTTGTCACCTTGTGAGGATCGTTAGGCCGCGTTTAGTGAACGTCACTGATTGGAGACTTTCGTGATTGTGACTGTCTGCGCGCCAGATGTGGAGTTCATGCAGACTGCCCAACCGTTAGCTTCAGGAGTGCTCAGACGTGTTATCGGTGTAGTGCAGATAGCATTATTCGACTGATCTTTGAAATCGGTTCGACTTGCAGACTCATATTTTAAAACTATGAGAACGTCCTCCGAGTGTGGCTGAATTACGGTGGATTGCGAGCTTCGATCCAACGTAGCGAGCTCGTACCAGCATAAGTTTTTCTTGCAGCTAGCTGATCCAATACGTACCAATATGCTTACAGGATGTAGTTGACTCGACGCGGCGTTCCGAGCGTGACTTTTGAAGTCTAGAGTTACCTCATATAAAAACTCTGGTTGCAAACGAATGCGTGGAACATCACGTCTAGCCTTAATGTATCCATCCACAGGATCTTTCAGGTAAGCGACGCTTATGATATCGCCAGTCTGCCCCTCTTGCTGAGCATATTGCGGCTGCGCGAGCATGACCGCGCAGGCGATGAAACCGGGCCAGAAACGGCTATGGAACATAAGAGTCTACACTAATGACTTGAGACATCATTCCCTTCGTTGGTTGATTTGCTATGCAACACATCATTCCGGATCGACACGTAACGGTCACCAAGATCGGCGTGCTTTGACAGCGTATCGTGGGCAATGGCGGCAGTCGCGAAACGCAGCTCCTGCAACAGAAATGGCACATTCGCGTATTTGAGGCGCGTCACCGGAATTGGCGTGTCGGTCATCCATGCACGCCAAGCATTCGTCGCAGCCGGATTCAGAGAAAGTATGTAGTTAGTGTTCTGAGCTTGCACGTAAATGATGGTGGCCTGTTTATCGAGTGTTACCTTCGCGCCAGGCGGCAACTCGCGTAGAAAAGCTTGACTCGTGAGGATTTGCGAGTACATGAGCACCGCCGCCTTCAGAGGCATCGACACCAGCTTATCCTGCTCTCCAGTGAGCGATGAGAGTATTCCGACCTGTGCTGGCGTGTGGAGGCTAACGATCGGATCTCCGTCCGGCGTGAATAGAGAGTGGGCGGCCGCCTCGAGATCAGCGCCGACCGCATACGCAATGTCATCGAATCGTTCATCGGTGCTCGAACGGTGCCGAAGTGAATTTGCAGAGCGCTGGAGCACTATTTCAAGCTCTAGCAGCGTTCGTAGCATCGGCAAATACCGTCGTTCTTGCTGCTCTTGTTTGGCCGTCTGCTCATGGATGTCCTGTGCGCGAGCTTGAAGTAGCCAGCCGGCTATACCCAGCGCGACAAGCGCAACTGCAGACATGAGTTTTGTTCCGACGTCCAAAAGAATATAGAAAGGCGCTTTCGTGGGATCATGACGGGCAGATGCCGCCGGTGCGTCGGTTGTGATCTCGCGACGACGAAACAACGTTGTCTGGCGTGGCGTCATGAGTGACTAGTATAATGCCATACCTCCGGTCCGGCCTAACGGATCTCACGCTAAGCTGCGCGGCCAAGGCCCACGTGCCGAAGCCGTTGCGGCGCGACGGCTGCAACACCGCGGCGCGAACAGCGGCGCGGCAGTGATGTCGGCCGGCGTGCCGCCGGCCACGTCACACTGAACGAGGCGGCTCGGCCGCCGGGCCGAAGCCGGGCCGCGTCAGCTTGAGCGTGGAGTTAGGCGCCGGCGCGTTCCTCGCTATGGAACGGTTCAAGCGTGACCGTGCGAAACCAATGCATCATCGCTTCAATTGTCTCCATCTCTTCGTCGCTTATCGTAAGATCTGCAGCGCGTCGCGGGTGCGTGATTCGGTTACGGATTGCCAATGCGGACTTGAACGCGTTCCAACCATCCGTTGACGTGTCCAACTTGTATCTAACGTTCAGCGCGTGCGCAAGGCACCGGAAGACGAGCTTCACCATCTTCTCGACCGGGATGAACTTTGGCTGGACGAGAAGCTCACCGTGTTTGTCGACTTCAAATGAGTTCTCGTTTAGAAGTGCGATATCGCCGGAGGAAAACGCTACTAGACCGACCTCGGCCCGCCCCAACGCTAACCGGCGCATGTTAAATAGCCATCCCTCAAGCAACGCAAACACGGCTCGGACGTGCGCACGTCGCCAGAACTGCGTTCGCTCATCGCGAAGAAGGTACTCCAGCGATTCGTTGACGTCGCGCACCAGTGGATCAATGGCGTCATCGACTTGGTCTAAAGTGGTCATGCCCAATTCTCTTATATTAGGTCCACGCTCGCGACTAGAGCATACGATACCTGACGTCAGCGTGACTGTCGGCGGCGGTGAGACACTCGGCGGCGCTCTTGTGACTTTCGGATGCGTGCGCCCCATGCGCCGCACCTCGTGAATGTGAGAGGGTGGCCACTCCGGTTAGTTCTCTAACGACTTGCGCTGAACGGAGAGGCTGCCCGGCAGCGATTCTTCGGCCAAGGAGTTATGCATCCAGGTGCGCGAAGCCTCGTGGCAAGCATGTGAACACGAGAACTGTCGTCCGTGCGCCTAACTTTGGAATAGACAGCTTCCAGCTTTGTAAGCCTGCGGCTCCAATTGCAGCAAGCGTCCCTCAATGGCGGCGCACGGTATACACCGTTGCTACACGAACGGCGATAACGGTCGGCGTCTTCATGAGTTGGCCGCCGAGCGAAGCGCGAGCGCTCCGCACGCTGCGAGGGCAATGACGAGCAACGCGAGCTCGCGCGGCGAGAGCATCGGAATGTCCTGCACGACGTTGACCGTGACCGCTGCGCTGCTGGGCGCGTAAATGGGCACGCCGTTGAACTGCGCGCCGATCGTGTGCGGTCCCGACGCCGACGGCGCGGTCGCGGTGAGCGTCGCGATGTTGCCGGCCACGTTCGCCGTTCCCACCGGAACGCCGTCGATCGAGAACGTCACCGTGCCGCCGTTCGGCGGCGGAGCGATCGTGGCGCTCACATTGAAGGGTCTCGACGCGGCGATGACCGGCGGCACGACGATCGACGTCGTCGAAGAGCCGACAAAGGCGTATGCGTCGTTCAGCGTGGCCGTGCCGTCCGGCGTCGTGATCGAGACCGGCACGATGCCGGGCGCGTGCGCCGGCGCGGTCACCGTCACCAGCGTGGAGGTGAATGTATTGACCGTCGCGGGCGTCGTCCCAAAGAACACCTGCGGCGAGACGAAGACGTTGTCGCCGTGCAACTGCACGGAGTTGCCGCCCGTGGCGGGACCGGAGCCGGGCGTCACGGAGGTCAGCAGCGGCGGCGGGCCGCAGTCGTTGAGGTCCGTTTCGATCGTCTCGGGGGCGGGCAAGAACTTCGTCGTGGCGACGTCTACGCGGTGCAGTCCCCGAAAGTCCCCCAACACATAGCGGTTCCGAAATGCCGTCGAGCCGCTGCCCAAGGGCGGGACGGCCGTGAACTGCGGCGTGCGGAACGTGCCGTCGGCGTTGGCGAGAACGATGTAGAAGCCGCCATAGCCGGAGGCGAAAAGATCGACGATGCCGTCGTAATTGAAATCGGCGATCTGCACCGAGCCACCCTGCGGCTCGGGGATGAGATGCGCCGCCGTAAAGGTCCGGTTCCCGTCGTTGCGGACGATCTGAATGCCGGAGTTGACGACCCCGATCGCAAGATCGAGGCGTCCGTCGAAGTTGAAATCATGAATGACCACGGAGTCCGGAAAGACCGGAAACCCGGAGCTGACATTGACGATCACCGGTGCCGCAAACGTACCGTCGCCGTTGCCGAAAAATAGGTTCGCCGTCCCATCCTGCGAGACCACCACGACGTCCAGCGTCCCATCGGCATCCAGATCGGCGATCTCCATCTGATAGGACGCCGCAACGGGCGCGTCGGTGGGCGGCGCGAAGACGCCCGGGCTGGTCTGCCGAAAGACGAAGAGATGTCCGGTGATCGTAAACGCGGCGATGTCGGGCCGGCCATCGTTGTCGAAGTCGCCGATGCGCTCGTCGAGTGCGCCGGGGCCGCCGGGCAGTGCCATGACCGGCCCGGCGGTGAACGTCGCGTCGCCGTTGCCGTAATACACGCGGATCTCCGCGTTTACGCCGGCCACGATGTCGGCCTTGCCGTCGCCGTTCAGGTCGCCGGCGGCGATGGAGGTGATGGTCGATGCGGACGGGAATTGCACGGGCGTCGGCACCAGAACGCCCGACGCGCTGCCGAGAAACACCTGGAATCCGCCGGAGTTGTTGTACAGGACGACGAGATCGCCTTTCCCGTCGCCGTTGAGATCCTCGATGAAACCGAGGAAAACGCCGCTGCCGCCGATGCCATAGTGCCCCGGCGTGAACGTCGGCGAGTCGGGACAGGCGGCCACCAGCGGCAGTCCGCGCGCGAGCATCGCGAACGCGAATACCGCGGCAGAGGCTCTGGTCATCGCTCGAACGCGGCATCTTACCAGCGCGTCCGGGCACCATCCCTTATCATCATCGTCGTTCCGTGACCCTCCAGCCCGAATCGATGCTCGGTCCCTACCGCATCGCCGGGATCGCCGGCGAGGGAGGGATGGGCGTGGTCTACCGCGCCCGCGACACGCGCCTCGGCCGCGACGTGGCCATCAAGGTGCTCACGCATCTCGCCACCGACGATCGCGAGCGGCTGCTGCGCTTCGAGCAGGAAGCGCGCGCCGCGGGGATGCTCAACCACCCCAATCTCCTCACCATCTACGACATCGGCCATGACAGCGGCGGGCCCTACATCGTCAGCGAGCTGCTCGAAGGCGAGACCCTGCGCGCGCGGCTCGACCGCGGGCCGCTCCTGGCGCGCCGCGCCGTCGACGCCGCCCTGCAGATCGCCCAGGGGCTCGCCGCGGCGCACGAGAAGGGCATCATCCACCGCGACCTCAAGCCGGAGAACATCTTTCTCACGCGCGACGGCCGCGCCAAGATTCTCGACTTCGGCATCGCCAAGCTCACCGCCTCGACCGAGGGGGCGTTCCAGGGCGCCGCCACGGAGCCCGGCATGGTCATCGGCACCGTCGGATACATGTCGCCCGAGCAGGTGCGCGGCGACGCCATCGACACGCGCTCCGACATCTTCGCCTTCGGCGTCATCCTCTACGAGATGCTGTCCGGCATCCGCCCGTTCAAGCGCGACTCCTCGATCGAGACGCTGCGGGCCATCCTCAAGGAAGAGCCGCCGGAGCTGACCGAGAAGCTGCCGAACGTCCCGCCGCAGCTCGAGCGGCTCGTGCGGCGCTGCCTGGAAAAGGAGCGCGACCTCCGCTTCCAGTCGGCGCGCGACCTCGCCTTCAACCTGGAGACGTTGTCGGCCGTGTCGACGTCGGGGACGTTCAGCGGCGCGGCCACGACGCCCGCGCGCGGCACGCAGACGGCGACGATGCGGA
>DATDFB010000169.1:0-7364 GCA_036522835.1 Thermoanaerobaculia bacterium
TGGACCGCTGCGGCCAGTCGGTAGGATTCAAGGAAGCTATGTGAATAATCGTCCAAAATCGGTCCAATAGTTGAGGAGGGAGCCCGCAGCGGCCACTGAGCGCAGGCAAGTCAGAAGGGACCCGCGCTTAAACGGCTTCGATTCTTTCGAAACCTGTTCCATCGTGCCTCCGCCTTTTGCAGGATCGACGCCAACCCGGGAGACGACGCCATCAGTGATTTCCTTTTGGATGGCAACAACGCCGGAGCGCTGGTGCACGATTGCACAAAACATTGGTTTTAAGTGGCTTCGGGTGATTTGCTGACCCGCGGTTGACGCGGCCCGGGTCAGAAATCATCCAGGAAATTTTTGCCAAGATTGGCCTTGCGGTTGCAATTCTGACCAACGTCATGCGCCGTTCGTCGGAACTTTTCGCTCTCTGCCTCCTCATCGCCATCACCGCCAACGCACAAAATTGGAGCGTCGGCGGCGGCACCGGAGCCTTCGTCTTTGGCGATTTTGCCAAGCGCACCGACGTTCTCGGCAACGAGACCGGCTCGACGAAGTCGACGACGACGCTCTCCGCCGCCACCCGTCCCGGCGTGGCCGCCGACATCGAGCGCGACTTCGGCCGCTGGCTCGGCGTCCGCCTCGGCGCTTCCTGGACCTACGCTCCACTGCGCCCGAGCGGCGTCAACCTCGACGCGGGCCACATCGCCGTCACCACCTTCGTCCTCCCCGTCGTCGTGAACCTGAACCGCGGCGACATCCGCGTTCACGTCATGGCCGGTCCGGCCTACGCGCTCTACCACGTCAATTCCCGCGCCGGCGGCGGCGCCGACTTCCCGCTCTTCTCCGGCACGCGCGGGCGGTCGGGTGGGATGGCGGGCGGCGGCGTGGCGTGGTGGTGGAGCCGGCGGTTCGGTGTCGAAGGCGAAGTCTCGTACGTCAAGACGTCGTCGCCGTTCCGCACGGAGGACTTGGCGACGTCGGCGAAGGGACTCGAGATCCTGCGCCCGACGAACATTCACACCACCGTCGGAATCCGCTATCGCTTTTAGGGCGGGATCTCCGTTAAAATTTGCCGCAACGGTTCCCGATCAATCAAATTGAGGTGACGACATGCGCACGACTCTCGTGGCTTTCCTCTCGATTTGCGTTTCGGCTGCGGCCTTCGGACAGACCGCGACGGACACGACGGCAACGACGGTGACGGCTGCGACGGCAACGACGACGGCCGCGCCGTCCACGTCGAAGACGACGACGGCGAAAGAAATCGACCGCAACGAACCGCCCGACGCGCCGCCGACGTTCGACATGCACGACAGCACACCCGCTTCGATGTCGTACGTCCACAGTTACAACCGCGACAACTGGAAGCTGGCGGGCCTCGACGACAAGATCTCGATCCACGTGAATAACTTCAGTACGCTCGTGGCGAAAGCGAACAACGATTGTGCGCAGATCGTCCTCTTCCTCGACGGCATGCCGATCAAGGGCTTGAAGCCGGAATCGTGCGACCGCATCGCCGGACACATTCGCTACCGCCTCCTGCGCACGCCTGACGCCGACAATGCCTGGCACTCGCTGCTCGGCAGCCCGCAGGGGTTCACGCGGTACGTCAACGTCACCGTCGGTCCCGACACGCAGAACACGATCGGCAATCCGATGGAGTTCGAGCTCCAGATTCTGCCGCGCAAGCAATTCTGGGTGTTTGTGTTGTTGCTCGCGGTGATGCTGGCGGTCTTCGTCATGCTCTGCCGCCGCACCGCCCTGATCCGCGGCGGCAGCCCGGACGTGCCGCCGGCGCAGCGGCCATACTCGCTGTCGCTCTTCCAGATGTCGTTCTGGTTCTTCCTGGTGATCGCGTCGTACGTCTTCCTCTGGTTGATCAACGACGAGCTCGACACGATTACCGAGTCGGTGCTGGCGCTGATCGGTATCGGGGCCGCGACGGCGCTCGGAGCCACGCTGATCGATCAGAACAAGCCGTCGCCGGTGTCGACCGACAAGAGCGACGGCTTCCTCCGCGACGTCATGAGCGATCCGACGGGCATCAGCCTGCACCGCTTCCAGATGTTCGCCTGGACGCTGATCCTCGGCGTGATCTTCGTCGGCTCGGTCTATCACAACCTGGAGATGCCGCAGTTCAGCGCCACGCTGCTCGGCCTGATGGGCATCAGCTCCGGCACCTACCTCGGATTCAAGGTTCCGGAGAAGGCTTCGACGGACGCGCCCGCGGGGACGCAGCCGGAATCATCATCGTAATGTTTCCAGCTCATCGATCATCTCGACGATCCCGTGGAATCGCAGCTCCGCGGGGTCGTCGAGAAACGCGTCCATCGCCGGCGTCGCGAAGCCGGCCTCCGCGAGCCGGGCTCGCAACGTAGTCGCATCGCGCGCCAGCTCCTCCGGCGGATGCGGCAGCGTCGCGTCGCCGCCGCCTTCGACGAAGGTCCGCCGCTCGATGGCGTTCTTTCTCACGGCGAGCTTCGCGCGGAACGCTTCGGCTGCGGCGACGACGTCGCGCGGCAGCGCTGTCGATTCCTTCAGCACCGTGAGATCCGCGCGCAACGCGTCGATCGCCGGCTCGACCACCGCCGCATCCGCCGCGGAGAGACTCTCGACCGCGCCGATCACATCGTTCAGCGCGAACTCGATGTCGCTCACGCGCGCGGCGTTCACGCCATCGCGCGCCGCCGCAACCGCGTTCGCCAGCACGCTGACCGTGAATTCGAGGTCCGGAGGCATCGCCGTCTGCAATTGGAACAGCGATGCCTCGAGCATCACCAGCTCGGTCATTTCTCCTTGTTGAGCGCCTTGCCGAGGCCGGCGATGATGTCGATCGGCAGCGGGAAGACGATGGTCGTGTTCTTCTCCACGCCGATCTCCGTCAGCGTCTGCAGGTAGCGCAGCTGCAGCGTCGTCGGCTCCGTGGCCAGCACCTTTGCCGCGTCGGCCAGGCGCTGCGACGCCGCGAACTCGCCCTCGGCGTGGATCATCTTCGCGCGCTTCTCGCGCTCGGCCTCGGCCTGTTTCGCCATCGCGCGCAGCATCGACTCCGGCAGGTCGACCTGCTTGACCTCCACGTTGACGACCTTCACGCCCCACGGCTCGGTGTGCTGATCGAGGATCGCCTGAATGCGCGTGTTCAGCATGTCGCGGTGCGCGAGGAGCTCGTCGAGCTCGACCTCTCCCAAGACCGAGCGGAGCGTCGTCTGCGCGAACTGCGAGGTCTGGTAGCGATAGTCGAAGACTTCGACGACTGCGTTGCGCGGCGCGATGACGCGCAGGAAAACGACCGCGTTGACCTTCAGCGTGACGTTGTCGCGCGTGATGATGTCCTGCGGCGGCACTTCGAACGCCTCCTGCCGCAGCGACACGCGCACCATCCGGTCGATCGGCGCGAAGACGAGGAAGATCCCCGGCCCCTTCGCCTCCGGAAGCAAACGCCCGAGGCGGAAGATCACGCCGCGCTCGTACTCGGGAAGGATCTTGATCGAGCTGAGCAGGTACAGGCCGACGATGATCGCGATGATCAGAATCCCAGGCATTTCGGAGGACCTCCGCGGGGAATTCTACTCTGCGGGCTCGACAAGCAAATGCAGCCCCTCGACGCCGGCCACGCGCACGCGCGCACCTTCGTCGATCGTCTTCTTCGCCACGGCGTTCCAGATCTCGCCGTGCACGAAGACCTTCCCCTCGGGGCCGAGCGCCGTGCGCGCGATGCCGATCTCGCCGATCATCCCCTCCTGCCCGGTGACGACGCGGTTTCGCCGCGCGCGCAGGGCGATGGTCATGAGGAAGATCACGATCGCGCCGCTGGCGACGCCGAGGCCCGCGGCGGTGATGAACTTGACGCGCATCTCCGGAATTGGTCCGTCGACGAGAAAGAGGCCGCCGATGATCATGCAGACCACGCCGCCGATGCCGAGGACGCCGTGCGTGGCGAACTTCGCCTCGAGCGCGAAGAGCGCGAAGGCGGCGAGGAGCAGCGCCAGCGCGGCGTAGCGCGTCGGCAGAAGGTTCAGCGCGAAGAGCGCCAGGAGGATGGAGATCACGCCGACGACGCCGGGCAGCACGGCGCCGGGGTGGTTGAACTCCGCGAAGATCGCCACCGAACCGAGGGCGAGGAGAAGGAGTGCGAGGTTCGGGTCCATCAGCGTGGAGAGGAGGCGCTCCTTCAGCGTCATCTCGTAGCGGGTCACCGGTTTCCCGGCGACGCGCAGCACCGCATTCGTGCCGTCGTAAAGGCGCACGCTGCGGCCATCGATCGCACGCAGCAGCGACGGGACGTCTGCGGCGATGACGTCGATCAGTTTCTGCTGCAGCGCTTCCTGTTCGGTGAACGACTTCGACTCGCGCACGGCACTCTCCGCCACGGCCACGTTGCGGCCGCGCTTCGCCGCGATCGTCCGCATCAGTGCGGCGGAGTCGTTTTCGAGCTTCGTCTTCATGACCGGATCCATCTTGTCGCCGCCGAGGATGACGGGGTGCGCCGCGCCGGTATTCGTGCCCGGCGCCATCGCCGCGATGTCGGACGCCTCGAGGATGAAAAAGCCCGCCGACGCGGCGCGGCTCCCCGCCGGCGCGACGTAGACGACCACCGGCACGCGCGAGGTCATGAGCTTTTCGACGATCGAGCGCGTCGACTCGATCAGTCCCCCCGGCGTCTGCAGCTCGATTAGCACCGCCTCGGCGTGCGTGCGCTGCGCCTCGCCGAGCGCGCGGCCGATGAACTCGTCGCTGATCGGATGAATCATGTCGTTGACGGTGATCTGCACGACGGCGGCGCGCGCGTTCATCGCGAAGGAGACCGCGGCGGCGAGGATGAGGACGGTGCGTTTCATGGAGCCTCCGAGAGCCGTTCTTGGTTCTTAGTTCTCAGTTCTTAGGTTCTTAGGTTTTTAGGTTTTGCGCTTGGCAAACTCGAGAACCTAACAACATAAGAACCTAAGAACCTGAACATTTTCGTACGATACCGCCATGGACGGGTTCGACACCTCCCACGCCCGCTGTTACATCGGCGGCTGCGTCGCCCTCGTCACGGTGCCGTTCTTTATCGCCGGCGTGAACGTTCTGCGCGCCGGCATCCAGGCCATGCACCGCCACGAAGAGGGCGCGCCGTTCCTCCTCTCCTTCGGCATCGCCTTCACCGCCTTCAGCCTCGGGTTCGTGGCCATGACTTGGTGGACGCTGCGCCAGGGGCAGACGATGGCGCGGCGGATGGACGTGCACACCGGACAGCCGTGGCTCTGGCGCGAGGACTGGACGGTGCGTCGCGTGGGCGAGTCGACGCCGCAGATCGCCGTCGCGCTCTGGATCTTCGCGGTGATCTGGAACTCGATCACGATCCCGATGGCGCTCGCGGTCTGGCGGCAATTTCCGAAGAACCCCTTCATCGCCATCGCCTTTTTCTTCGCCGCCATCGGCCTGGTGCTCCTTGGCAGCGCGCTGGTCTCGACGCTGCGCCGCCGCAAGTTCGGCCGCTCGTTCTGCACGTTCGACCGTCTGCCGATCGAGCCGGGCCAGTCGTTCAGCGGCACGATCGAGCATCGCGGTACGCAAGTGCCGGATGCGGGCTATCGGCTGGTGCTGTCGTGCGTCAACCGTGTGACGACACACAACGGCCGCAGCCGCTCGACGTCGACGGAAGTGCTGTGGCAAACGGAGCAGCGCCTGAGCGGCGCGCTCGCGGCGCCGAGTCCCGCCGGCATGCGCCTGCCGTTCACCTTCGAGATTCCGGCCGACGCGCTGTCGTCGGACATCAGCAATCGGGACGACGCCATCGTGTGGCAGCTCGAGGCGACGGCGGAGCTGCCCGGCATCGACTATAAGGCCATGTTCGACCTGCCGGTCTTCACGACGGCCGACGCGTTCGCCGCGCATTTCGCAGCGCGGCGCGAGGAGGCGGCGACGCGCGAGCTCTCGCCCGACGCGCACGCCACGATCACGCCGCTGCCCGCGGGCGGCATCGAGCTCCGCGTCGCCCCGCATCGCAACATGAGCGCATTCACGGTCTTCATGCTCTTCGCCGCGATCTGGTTCGGCGCCATCGCGCTGATCTGGCGCTTCGGCGCGCCGCTCTTCATCGCCGGAATCTTCGCGATCATCGGCCTGGTCATTCTCGTCATGGCAGTCGATTTCTTCGCCGGCAGGTCGACGGTGAGCGTCGACCGCGACGGCGTCCGCGCGACACACTCCGTCTTCGGCATCAAGAAGACGAAGGCGGTGCCCGCGAACGACATCGCGTCGATCGCGGCGAAGGTCGGCGGCCACGTCGGCGGCCATCCGTACTTCGATGTCGAGGCGCGCCTCAAGGATCAGTCGTCGCAAACGCTGGCCCGCTACTTCGTCAGCCGCACCGATGCCGACGCCGTCGCGGCGAAGCTGTGGGCGGCGCTAGTTCGATGAGTAGTCGGGGCCCGGCTCGTAGTTGAAGAACTTCGTGATGTCGTTGCGGAAGACGAGCTTGAAGTCGCCGATCGGGCCGTTGCGCTGCTTCGAGATGATGATCTCGGCGATCCCTTTTTCCTCGGTGTCCTTGTTGTACACCTCGTCGCGGTAGATGAACGCGACGAGGTCGGCGTCCTGCTCGATCGATCCCGATTCGCGGAGGTCGGCGAGCTGCGGACGATGGTCGCCGGTGCGCTGCTCGGGGCGGCGCGAGAGCTGCGACAGCGAGATGAGCGGCAGGTTCAGCTCCTTCGCGATCGCTTTGAGGCCGCGCGAGATTTGCGAGATCTCCTGGTTGCGCGACTCGATCTTTCCTTTGACCGACATCAGCTGCAGGTAGTCGACCATGAGGATGTCGAGGCCCGCTTCCATCTTGAGTCTGCGAGCCTTGGCCCTCATCTCCATGACGTCCATGCCCGGAGTGTCGTCGACGAAAATCTTCGCTTTCGCCAGACGCGAGGAGGCGTCGGCGAGATCGCGCCAGTTCCGCTCGCTCAGCATGCCCGCGCGAATGAGGTGGTTCGACACGCCCGACTCCGACGAGAGAATGCGCAGCCCGATCTGCTCTTTCGACATCTCGAGCGAGAAGACACCGACCGAGTAAAGCCGCGATCCCGACGTGCGCGGCATGCCGTCCTTCCCCGGGATGGCGATCGACTCCGCGATGTTCATCATGAACGACGTCTTTCCCATCGAAGGACGCGCAGCGATGATGATGAGGTCCTGCGGCTGGAAGCCCGACGTCATCTCGTTGAACCTGTCGTAGCCGGTGGGGATGCCTGTGATCAGCTTCCCGGCATGCTGCAGCTGCTCGATCGCCGACATGTTCCCGCGCGTGATGCGATCGAGGCCGATGAACCCCTTGTCGATGTTTCCCTCGGCGATTTCGTAGAGCGACTTCTCGGCGATGTTCAGCACTTCGGCCGGCT
>DATDFB010000170.1:0-4228 GCA_036522835.1 Thermoanaerobaculia bacterium
AGTGCTGGGTGCTGAGTGTGCCGAACGGTTGCCCGTTCTCAGCACTCAGCACGCAGCACTCATCAACTCCTTTCTACGACGGTGTGCGAGAGCGAAGTGAGGCCGAGCCATCCGAATCCGGCCGCGAATCCGCCGAGCACGTCGGAGGGGAAGTGTACGCCGAAGTAGACCCGCGAAAAGCCGACGCTGAGGATCGTAAACGCCGCGATCGTGTGCGCCACCGCCTGCGTCGCCACGGAACGGTTTTGCACGAGGTGATGGATGACGATCGGGTACGTCGCCGCCGACAGCAGCGAGTGCCCGCTCGGAAAGCTGTGCGACTTCGGCAGCTTGATGCGCCGCGCCAGCTCCTGCGGCCGCTGGCGCTGGAAGATGTTCTTGAGGATGGTGTTGATGGCCATGGCGCCGCCGGTGGAGACGACGACGGTCCAGGCGTCGTCGCGGCGGCCGTCCTTGAGCATCGCCAGCGCGGTGAGGCCGGCGGCGGCGGAGATGGCGAAGTGCGAGCCGAGCTGCGTGACCGCTTCCATGGTCTGGTGCATGGCCGGGTTGTCGATGGTGTGCACCGCCTCCATGATCATTTCGTCGTAGCGGTCGGCGCTCCCCTCCACGACGTGCTCCGCCTGCTTCTTGAAGAACCAGAAGGCCACCGCCGCGAGGGCGACGCCGCCGGTCGTGCCGATTGCCAGCGGCAGAAAGCGCTGGCGGCGTTTCGGTTTGGGAGGCTTCTGCTTCACGGCGCGGAGTCTATCAAGAAGGTTGCGAAGCGCTCGTGGACGGCGGCGCCGCAGGTTTTTCGGTAGAACTCGAGCGCGTCGGTCCACGGGATGATGGCGGTCTCATAGCCGTGCGCGCGCATGTCCGCGAGCGATGCGAGCAAGAGTCGTGCGCCGTAGCCGCGGCCGCGGAGGTGTTTGGCCACGCCCGTGGGGCCGAAGAAGCCGAGGCCGCGGTTGTTGGCGTCGTTCGCGGCAAAACCGGCGATTTCGCCGTCGTGTTCGATGTAGTGGAGGGTTCGGGCCTTCTGTGCTTCGAAGTGCCAGATCTTGCCGAACTCCCGTTTGATGAAATCGAGAACACGCTCATTGTGGAGTGCGGCGGCCACGCCGCTGCTGTCGACAGCGGCGGCATGGCCGCCGCACTCCACAATCAAATTCTGCGTCTCCGCGGTCTTACGGCCGAATCGGTCGAAAAATCCCGACAGCGCCAGCGGCGCGCCCGGCGTGAAGTAATTGCCGCCCTCGGCGCCCACAACGCGCGCTCCGCGTGCATAGGCTTCGCGCAGAAGCTCCGTGCCGATGCCGCGGCCGCGGTGCTCGCGATGCACGGCGAGAAGGCGCAAATATTGACCACAGCTCACGGAGCAGCCTAGGAAGTCGCCATAAACGGTGACAATCGGCGCGCCGGCGACGCCCTCCTCGAAACATTTCTCCTCGGCCACGGCGACTAGGTCGTACGGCGTGTCATTCGCGTGCGCGAACAGCTCGCGCAAACGAGGGAGTGCCTCGCGATTCACAGTGTGCACAGCATTCGCAAAGATAGCGCGCATGATCATGAACTGTCCTTCCTGTGGCCAGGCCAACCGGGTGCCCGAGCTCGACAACGGCAAGAAGGCGATCTGCGGCAACTGCAAAGCGGAATTGATGAGCGGCAACGGCAACGGCCACCCGGTCACGCTCAGCGACGCGGAGTTCGCGGAGCGGATCAAGAGCGGAAAGTGGCTCGTCGACTTCTGGGCGCCGTGGTGCGGCCCCTGCCGCATGATCGCGCCGGTGCTCGACGAGTTGGCGTCGCAGCGCGGCGACGTCCGCATCGGAAAGCTCAACGTCGACGAGAATCAGCGCACCGCCGTCCAGTACCGCGCCATGAGCATTCCGCTCCTCGTCTTCTTCGAAAACGGCGTGGAGAAGGGCCGCGTCGTCGGCGCCGTGCCGAAGGGGCACATCGAGGCAGCCATCCGGCAGTATCTTGGCTGAGGCGCGATGCCCTTCGACCCGCGCGATCCGCAGCACCGCGATGAGCTCGGCGTCTTTGCGCGCAAAGTCTTCGTCGTCGCCGGCGTGATCGTCCTCGTGGCGATTCTCTGGGCCGCGCGCCACGTGCTGTTCCTCGTGTTTCTGGCGGCGGTGCTGGCGGCAGGGATCTCGCCGGCCGTGCATCGCGTCCGCGTCGTGGGGCGCCATCTGCTTCACCGCAACATTCCGCGCGGCGCGGCGGTGCTGATCGTCTACTTCCCGTTCGTCGTCCTCGTCCTCGCGCTCCTCATCTTCATCGTCCCGCGCGTCATCATCGAGACCCGTAGCCTCGGTGCGCAGCTCCCGGACCTCATCGACCACAACGTGCTCACGCCGCTGGAGCGCTTCGTGCCGATGGCCGGCGCGCGCGCCTACATCCGCCAGCACGGCCTGGCGTTGCCGCGCGCGAGCGTCGTCATCTATGTCCGCGGCGCGGCCGCGGCGGTCGGCTCGTTCATCGCCGTCCTCTTCATGGTCGTCTACATGCTCATCGACGCGAACCGGCTGCGGAACATGATCCTGCTCTTCTTCCCGGCCGAGGTGCGGGCGCGGCGGCGGGTGGTGCTCAATCGCATCGGACGGCGGATGAGCTCCTGGCTCGCGGCGCAGATCCTCCTCTCCGCGATCATGGGCATCGCCGTGTTCATCGCGCTCCTGCTGCTGCGCGTGCCGTATGCGCTGCCGCTGGCGTTGTTCGCGGCCATCGGCGAGATGGTGCCGGTCATCGGCCCGATCGTCGGCACGACGCCGGCGCTGATCATGGCCCTCCTGCACTCGCGCTGGCAGTTTTGGGGCGTGCTGATCATGGCTCTCGTCTTCCAGAAGCTCGAGAACCTCTTCATCGCGCCGCGCGTGCTGTCGCGCAAAGTGGCCATCTCGCCGCTGACGGCGTTCGTCGCCTTCATGATCGGCGCGACGGTCTTCGGCATCATCGGCGCGCTCATGGCCATCCCGGTCGCGGCCGTGCTCCAGGTCGGCTTCGAAGAGGCCTTCGTGGCGCGGCGCGAACGGCGCAAAGACGTCGAGCGCGCCGGCACGCTGCGCCGGCGCACGTGGTAACCTTTCTTCCTCCCTTGCTGAAGCTTCCGTCTCTGCTCCGCAAGCCCGCGCCGCCCGTGCCGCCGCGCGACCGCTTCCGCCCTGCGGTGGATCAGTCGCCGCTCGGCATTGCCTTCGTCGACCGCGACGGCGCATGGCTGTACGTGAACGACCGCTTCGCCGAGATCGCCGGCCACACGCAGGAGCAGTTGCGGCGCGCGCGCTTCAGCGACATCACGCACGCCGACGACGCCAAGCGCGAGGCGGCCTTCGTCCGCCGGCTGCGCAACGGCGACATCCGCCGCTACCGCATCGAGAAGCGCATCGTCGACCGCCGCGGCTACGTGCGCAACGTCGTCGTGTCGGCGACGCTCGTCGGCGAGGGCGACTTCTTCGTCTTCGTCATGGACGATGCGCCCGAGGAGCCGCGCCGTCCGGCCGTCCCGGCGAACGAGCGTGCCTTCACCGAACAAATCGTGGCCGACCTGCGGCGGACGATCGACGACCTGCGCCTTCAGCTCGGGCAGCGTGACGCCGAGCTGGCGCGACGCGAGGCCACGCTCGAGGAGAAGACCAACGAGCTGCGCATCATGGCCAACGCGCTGCGGACGGAGATCGCGCGGCGCAAAGTGGCCGAGGGGAAGCTCGTCGAGGAGCGGCTGCCGGCGCCGCAGACGGCGAAGTGGCTGCCGCTCGATACCACGCCGGCGGAGCTCCTCGTCGCCTACGGTGCCGCCGAGGCTACCGGGACGCTCGTCATCGCCAGCGGGCGGCGCGAGGTCGAGATCTTCTTCGAGAAGGGACGGGTCTTCTCCGTGTCGTCGAGCGATCCGTCGCGCTTCCTCACCATGCGGCTCATCGACCGCGGGATCATCTCCGAGGAGCAACGACAGCGCGCGCTCGAGATCCAGCGCGCCACGCACCTCGCCCTTGGACGCATTCTGACGATGCTCGGCGCCGTCGGCGAAGAGCAGCTCGTCGAAGTGCTGCAGGAGAAAGCGGAGGAGGAGATCGGGCGCGTGCTGTCGTGGCGCAACGCCAAGTATGCGTTCGTGGCCGGCGAGATCCCATCGCTGCAGCTCGTGCCGCTGCGCATCGACGTCGGCGCACTGCTCCTCGCGCACGTGGCCGACGAGTTGGAAGACGAGATCGAGATCCCGCCGCCGCCCCCGCCC
>DATDFB010000171.1:0-22701 GCA_036522835.1 Thermoanaerobaculia bacterium
GACTTCGTCGGCATCAACTACTACAAGCGCGGCGTGACCGCGCACGATCCGAAGCAGTGGGTCGAGCGCGCGTCGCTGGTGCGCCAGCCGCAGTCGATCTACACGGAGACCGATTGGGAGGTGCACGCGCCGGCCCTGACCGATCTCTTGCTCTGGTTCCGCGAGCGCTATGGCGCGATGCCGGTGTACATCACGGAGAACGGCGCCGCGTTCTACGACCCGCCCACAGCCCTTGGCGAGGTCGTCGAAGATCCGCTCCGCGTCCACTACCTCCGCGAGCACCTCGCAGCGCTCGAGCGCGCCCTCGCCGCCGGCGTCGACGTGCGCGGCTACTTCGTCTGGTCGCTCCTCGACAACCTGGAGTGGAGCCACGGCTACACGAAGCGCTTCGGGATCGTGCACGTCGATTTTGCCACGCAGAAGAGGACGCCGAAGCGGAGCGCGCTGGTCTACCGCGATTTCATCGCGTCACAGCGGTAGGGGCGCACGGCGTGCGCCCTTCATGATCGGGCGCACGCTGTGCGCCCCTACTGCAACAGCTCCGGCGGAAGTCCCTTCATCATCTTCCCGAACTTCCGCGCTCCGAACCCGCGCGAGAACGTGCGCATCATCTTCTTCATCTGCAGGTACTGCTTCAGCAGCCGGTTGATCTCCTGCACGGTCGTGCCGGAGCCTCGGGCGATGCGCTTCTTGCGCGAGCCGTTGATGAGCTGCGGGAAGTCGCGCTCCTTCTTCGTCATCGAGTCGAGAATGGCCTGCATGCGCACGATGGCGTTCTCGTCGATGTCGTCCTCGTTGACTTTGTTGCCGCCCGGAAGCATCGACACGATCTGCGACAGCGGCCCCATTTTCTTGACCTGCTGGAGCTGCGACCGGAGGTCCTCGAGCGTGAACTTGTCCTTGGCCACGCGCTGCGCCAGGCGCGCCGCTTCCTTTTGATCGACCTCCGTCTCGACTTTCTCGATGAGCGACAGCACGTCGCCCATGCCGAGGATGCGCGAGGCCATGCGGTCGGGATGGAAGACGTCGAGGTCGGCGTACTTCTCGCCGACGCCGACGAGCTTGATCGGCCGGTTCACGACCGACTTGATCGACAGTGCCGCGCCGCCGCGCGCGTCGCCGTCGAGCTTCGTCAGGACGATGCCCGTCACCCCTAGGCGGTCGTCGAACTCCTTCGCCGACTTCACCGCGTCCTGGCCGGTCATCGAGTCGGCCACGAAGAGGATCTCGCTCGGCCGCACGTCGTTCTTGATCGTGGTGAGCTCCGCCATCAGCTCTTCGTCGACGTGCAGGCGGCCGGCGGTGTCGAGGATGACGGTGTCGTAGAGCAGCGTCTTCGCGTCGCGGACGGCGTCGTTGGCGATCTTGATCGGATCGCGGTTGTCGCCGATCTCGAAGAACGGCACCTTCACGTTGTTGGCGACGACGCGGAGCTGCTCGATGGCCGCGGGGCGGTAGACGTCGCACGGCACGAGCAGCGGCCGGCGCCCGCGGTTCTTCAGATGCAGCGCGAGCTTGCCCGACGTGGTCGTTTTGCCGGAGCCCTGCAGGCCGGCCATCATCACCACCGCGGGGCTGCCGACGAGCGCGAGACCGACTTCGTTCCCGCCGAGGAGGGTCTGGAGCTCGTCGCGGACGATCTTCGTGACCTGCTGCGCCGGCGAGAAGGCGGTGAGCACTTCCTGGCCGACGGCCTTTTCGCGCACGCGGTTGGTGAACTCGCGGACGACTTTGAAGTTGACGTCGGCCTCGAGCAGCGCAACGCGGATCTCTTTGAGCGCGTTGTCGATGTGCCACTCGTTGAGCGACCCCTCGCCGCGCAGCGTCTTGAAGACGCGGTCCATCTTGTCTTGTAAATTGTCAAACATGCTCGAAGGGTAAACGCGGAAGGGCCTCGGTCATTCCGGCGTTACGGTGCCCATGGCGCAGGCTGCTCTGAAGCTCCCCGACAACGTCCCCGGCGACTTCTTCGTCGACTCCTCCTGCATCGACTGCGACGCCTGCCGCATCTTCGCCCCCTCGGTGTTCAGCGACGCCGGCGATCAGTCCGCCGTCTACCACCAGCCCTCCATGGAAGCCGAGCTCCTGGCGGCGCAGCGCGCGCTGATCTCGTGTCCGACGGCGTCGATCGGCTCGACGAAGCACGACATGCGCGCCGCCGTCGCGTCGCTCCCTGAGCTCGTCGCGGACGACGTCTACCGCTGCGGCTACACCTCGGAGTCGTCCTTCGGCGCGATCAGCTACTACCTCGCCGATTCGAAGACGCTCGTCGACTCGCCGCGCTTCGCCATGCCGCTGGTCAGGAACATCGAGACGCTCGGCGGCGTGCGGACGATGCTCCTCACGCACCAGGACGACGTCGCCGATCACGCCAAGTTCCACGAGCACTTCGGCTGCGAGCGCGTGCTGCACCGCGACGACGTCCGCACGCGCACGGCTGCGGTCGAGCGCCAGCCCTCGGGGCTCGACCCGGTCCAGCTCGCCCCCGACCTCATCATGATCCCGACGCCCGGCCACACCAAAGGCCACGCCGTCTTTCTCTACCGCGGCACGTTCCTCTTCACCGGCGACCACCTCGCCTGGAGCGAGCGCCGCGGCCACCTTTACGCCTTCCGCGGCGCCTGCTGGTACTCATGGAGCGAGCAGATCGCGTCGATGAAGCGGCTGCTCGATTACGACTTCGAGTGGGTGCTGCCCGGCCACGGCCGTCCCGTGCATCTCGCACGCGGTGCCGCGCGTGCCGAGCTCGAGCGCTGTATTCAATGGATGACTGTGCACTGAAGTTGCTCTTGCCGTAAGGCATGAAGCGCTACTTCCTTCTCTTCAAGCAGGCCTTCACTGAGTTCGGCGAGGACAAGGCGCAGCGCCTCGGCGCGGCATTGGCGTACTACACGATCTTCTCCCTCGCGCCGTTGCTCTTGATCGCGATCTCCATCGCCGGCATGGTGTTCGGGCGCGAGGCCGCGCAGGGACAGATCTTCGGCCAGCTCCGCGGCGTCCTCGGCGCGCAGGCCGCGCAGGCGGTGCAGGAGATGGTCAAGGGCGCCGCGAAGCCGAAGAGCGGCACGATGGCCACGGTCATCGGCGTCGTCACGCTGCTGTTCGGCGCGGCCGGCGTGTTCGGGCAACTGAAGGAAGCGCTCAACACGATCTGGAACGTCGAGCCGGCGAAAAAGGGCGGCTTCATGAAGATGCTCAAGGACCGCTTCCTGTCGTTCGCGATGGTCCTCGGCACCGGATTCCTGCTCCTCGTCTCGCTGGTGCTCGACGCCGGCGTTTCCGCGGCCGGCCACTTCGTCGGCAGCCGCCTGCCGGGCGGTGAAGCGCTGTGGCAGGTCGTGCAGCTCGTCGTATCGCTCGCCATCGTCACGCTGCTCTTCGCGCTGATCTTCCGCTTCCTCCCCGACACGCATCCGAGCTGGCATGACGTCTGGTTCGGCGCGATCTTCACCGCCGTCCTCTTCATCGCCGGCAAGTTCGCGCTCGGGCTCTACCTGGGCAAGAGCGCCGTCGGATCGAGCTACGGCGCCGCCGGCTCGCTCGTGGTGCTGCTGCTGTGGGTCTACTACTCCGCGCAGATCCTCTTTTTCGGCGCCGAGTTCACGCAGGTCTACGCCCGCAAGCACGGCAGCATGGCCGAGGCGAAGGAGAAGGCCGACGCCGCCCCCGCCCGCCCCGCGCCGACGCCCGTCGTCATCATCCCGCCAGCCCCCGCCGGCGGCGCGATGAAGCTCGCCGCGGGCGGCGCGCTCGGCCTCTTTCTCGGCACGCTCCTCGGCGGCGTCGGCGCGGTGGTGATGGTGCTGAAGTCGATGAAAAAGTTGTTCAGCTAGCCGGCCCGGCCGGCAGGCCTATCCCGACCTCGACCACGACGATGTGCGCGAAGCGGTGGAGTACGCTGCGTGGCTCACGCGTGAGAGGTCTGCAACGGCTCAAGCGGTTCCTCGTTGACGCCTGTGTCGATGGGTCGAGCATGACGCCGTAGAATCCCCTCTCGTGCGCCGCGCATCGATCAAAGTCATCGCCGCCGTCCTCCTCCTCGCGGCTCTCCTCCTCGCCTTCCGCTTCCTCCCCATAGCCGCCTGGCTCACCGCCTTCCAGGCCTGGGTCCGTCACCTCGGTCCGATCGGCTACGTCGTCTACGCCCTCATGTACGCCGTCTGCGTCACCGCGCTCGTGCCGGCGTCGCTGCTCACCCTTGGCGCGGGCGCGATCTTCGGCGTCGTCGGCGGCACCATCGTCGTCTGCATCGGCGCCACCTTGGGCTCCATGCTCGCGTTCGTTCTCGCGCGCACCGTGCTGCGCAAGCGCGTCGAGCAGATGATCGCGAAGCGGCCGAAGCTGGCGGCGGTCGACCGGGCCATCGCCGCCGAGGGGACGAAGCTCATGCTCCTCTGCCGCCTCTCCGGGTTCCCGCCGTACGTCTTCGCCAACTACGTCTTCGGCCTCACCGGCGTCACCGCGATGTCCTACTTCCTCACCACCTTCTTCGGCATCATCCCCGGCTGCTTCGCCTACACCTACGCCGGGCACGCCGGCGCCGCGGTCGCGACCGGCAGCGGCAATCGCATCGCCCTCATCGTCACCGCCGCCGGCATCATCCTCGTCAGCGCCTACGTCGCGCGCATCGCCACGCGCGCCATCCGCCGCGCTGGCGTCAGTGATGCTTGATATGCTCCCGACTCGCTACGGGAGGCACACATGCCCAATCCACTCGTTGAGCTCGCGAAAGTGGGCCAGAGCGTTTGGTACGACCAGATGGAGCGCAGGCTCCTGACCACCGGCCGCCTCAAGCAGATGATCGCCGACGATGATCTGCGCGGCCTCACGTCCAACCCCACCATCTTCGAAAAGGCCATCGCCGGCAGCGACGACTACGACCAGCAGCTCCGCCAGCTCGCCGGCGCGAACAAGAGCGCCGTGGAGATCTTCGACGAGCTCGCCCTCGACGACATCGGCAACGCCGCCGACGTCTTCCGCGGCGTCTACGAGCGCTGCGCCGGCGACGACGGCTTCGTCAGCATCGAAGTCTCGCCGCTCCTCGCGCGCGACACCGCCGGCACCGTCGCCGAGGCCAAGCGCCTCTTCGGGAGGCTGAACCGGCCCAACGTCATGGTCAAGATCCCGGCCACGGCGGAGGGGCTGCCGGCGATCGAAGAGTCGATCGCGAGCGGCATCAACATCAACATCACCCTCATCTTCTCCAACGACGTCTACGCGCAGGTGATGGAGGCGTACATCCGCGGGCTGGAGCGCCGCGCCGAGGCGGGGCAGCCGATCGACAAAATCCGCTCCGTGGCCAGCTTCTTCGTCAGCCGCATCGACACGAAAGCCGACAACGCCATGGAAGCGAAGGGCGACACCGAGCTCCTCGGCAAGATCGCCATCGCCAACGCCAAGGTCGCGTACCAGCTCTGGAAGAAAACCTTCTCGGGCGAGCGCTGGACGAAACTGCAGGCGAAAGGCGCGGCCGTGCAGCGCCCGCTGTGGGCTTCGACCGGCACGAAGAACAAGAAATACAGCGACGTCCTCTACATCGAGTCGCTCATCGCGCCGCAGACGGTCAACACCGTCCCGCCGGCCACGTACGACGCGTTCAAAGACCATGGCAACGTGCGCGTCACCATCGAGGACGACCTCGACGGCGCGCACGAAGCGTTGCGCAAATTCGAGGAGAAGGGCTTCAGCCTGAAGGCGATTTGCGATCAGCTCACCGAGGAGGGCGTGAAGTCGTTCGACGCCTCGTTCGACTCGCTGATGATGACCATCGAGGCGCGTCGCGACGCGGTCACGCGCGGCCTCGCCGAGCGCCAAGCCGCACACCTAGGCGCTTCGCAGCCGTTGGTCGACGAGGCTGCGAAGCGCATCGAGAAGGACAAAGCCGTCGACCGCATCTGGGCCAAGGACGCGTCGCTCTGGAAAACGGACGACGCGCACGAGAAGATCATCGCCAACGCCCTCGGCTGGCTCACCGTGCCGGAGCTGATGCAGAAGCAACTGCCGCAGCTCCGCGCCTTCGCCGAGACCGTGAAGGGTGACTTCGACCACGTCGTCGTCCTCGGCATGGGCGGCTCGAGCTTGTGCTCCGAGGTCACGCGGCGGCTATTCGGCGAAAGGTCAGGTTACCCGAAGCTCAAAGTCCTCGACTCCACCGTCCCCGAGGCCGTGCGCGAGCTCGAACAATCGCTCGACCTGCAGCGCACCCTCTTCATTGTCGCCTCGAAGTCCGGCACCACCACCGAGCCGATGATGTTCCACCGCTACTTCTACGACCGCGTGAAGAACGGGCAGAACTTCGTCGCCGTCACCGATCCCGACACCCAGCTCGTGCGCGACGCGCAGCGCGACAACTTCCGCCACATCTTCATCAACCCGCCAGACATCGGCGGCCGCTACTCCGCGCTGTCGCTCTTCGGCCTTGTGCCCGCGGCGGTCGCCGGCTACGACGTCGAGGCGCTCGTCGACCGCGCCGTGCACGCGGCGCACGTCGCGCACGTCGCCGACCCGAAGAAGAACCCTGCCGCGATGCTCGGGACGATCCTCGGCGCGCTGGCGAACAACGGCCGCGACAAGCTCACGCTCATCACCCCGCCGCCGCTCGACACCCTCGGCCTCTGGATCGAGCAGCTCATCGCCGAGTCGACCGGCAAGGAAGGCAAAGGCATCTTGCCGATCGCCGGCGAGCCGCCGCTCGAGGCCGCGGACTACGGCAAGGACCGCCTCTTCGTCTGCGTCCGCCTGCGCGGCTCCGACGACGTGGCCAGGCTCAAAGAGCTGACCGCCGCCGGCCACCCGGTCGTCGATCTCGTCCTCAACGATGCCGAAGACCTCGGCGAGATCTTCTTCACCTGGGAGTTCGCCACGGCCGTCGCCGGCGCGCTCCTCGGCATCGATCCGTTCGACCAGCCGAACGTGCAGGAGTCGAAGGACAACACGAAGCGGCTCCTCGGAGAGTTCAAGTCGAGCGGCAAGCTGAACGACATCGACCTCGTGCCGATTGCCGACGCGAACGGCAAGATCGGAGCGCTCCTGGCCACGGCGAAGCCCGGCGACTACGTCGCCCTCACCGAGTACATCGCGCCGTCGCCGCAGCGCGACAAGACCGTCGCGCAGATCCGCGAGACGATCGCGCGCGAGCTTCACGTGGCCACGACCACCGGCTACGGCCCGCGCTTCCTCCACTCGACCGGGCAGCTCCACAAGGGCGGCGGCGCGAACGGCATCTTCATCCAGATGGTCGGCACGACGGACGACGTCGCGATTCCGGGCGAGACGTTCACGTTCGGCACGCTGGCGCGCGCGCAGGCGATCGGCGACTACGAGTCGCTGAAGTCCCGCGGCCGCCGCGCCATCCGCATCGACCTGGGCGGCGACATCGACGGCGGCCTGGCGCGCCTCGCTGACCTCGTGAAAATGGTGAAGGCATGAGCAAGGCGCAGTTCGGGATGATCGGCCTGGCGGTGATGGGGTCGAATCTCGCCCTCAACGTCGAGGAGCACGGTTTTCCGGTCGCGGTGTGGAACCTGGAGACGAACGTCGTCGACGACTTCGTGAATCAGAACGCCGGCAAGCATTTCACCGGCACGAAGTCGCTCGAAGACTTCTGCGCCGCGCTGGAGCGGCCGCGGCGGATCATGATGATGATCAAGGCGGGCGCGCCGGTGGACATGACGATCGACCGCCTCGCGCCGCTGCTCGAAAAAGGCGACATCGTCATCGACGGCGGCAACTCCTGGTTCAAGGACACGCAGGCGCGGACGAAGCGGCTCGAAGCGATGGGACTGCACTTCGTCGGCTCCGGCGTCTCCGGCGGCGAAGAAGGGGCGCGTCACGGCCCGTCGCTGATGCCGGGCGGCTCCGTGGAAGCGTGGCAGGCCATCCAGCCGGTCTTCGAGGCCATCGCCGCGACGAGCGACTCCGGGCCGTGCGTCACGCACGTCGGCCCCGACGGCGCCGGGCACTTCGTCAAGATGGTGCACAACGGCATCGAGTACGGCGACATGCAGCTCATCGCCGAGGCCTACGAGATGCTGCGGCGCGGGCTGGGGCTCGGGGCGGCGGAGCTCGCGGAGATTTTCGACGCGTGGAACAAGGGGCCGCTGGAGTCGTTCCTCATCGAGATCACCGCGCACATCTTCCGCGTCAAGGATCCGGGGACGAACGCGCCGCTCGTCGACAAAGTGCTCGACAAGGCGGGGCAAAAGGGAACGGGGAAGTGGACCGCGCAGGTGGCGCTCGACCTGGCCGTGCCGATCCCGACGATCGCCGCCGCCATCGACGCGCGCGTGCTCTCGTCGATGAAGGAGGAGCGCGTCGCGGCGTCGAAGGTCATCAAGGGGCCGGCGTCGAGCAAGCCCGCCAACCGCGATCAATTCATCAAGGACGTGCACGACGCGCTGTACGCCTCGAAGATCTGCTCCTACGCGCAGGGGATGGCGCTGATTCAGGCCGGCTCCGCGGAGTGGAGCTGGGGCATCAACATGCGCGAGATGGCCAGGATCTGGAAGGGCGGCTGCATCATCCGGGCGCGCTTCCTCGACTCGATCATGCGCGCCTACGAGCGCGATCCGAAGCTCCGGAACCTGCTCCTCGACGACGACTTCAACTCGCGCGTCGAGCAGTCGCAGGACTCATGGCGCCGCGCCGTGTCGTACGCGCAGGCGAACGGCATTGCCGTGCCGGCCATGAGCGGCAGCCTCGCCTACTTCGACTCTTACCGCAGCGCGAACCTCCCGCAGAACCTGACCCAGGCGCAGCGCGATTACTTCGGCTCGCATACGTATCAGAGGAATGACGTCGAGGATGGGCCGTTCGTGCATACGGATTGGATTCGGTCTTAGGTTCTTACGTTCTTAGGTTCTTAGGTTCTTAGTTCTTAGGTTTCGCATAAAACTTAAGAACCTAAGAACCTAAGAACCAAGAACCAAGAACCCAATCACAGCTGCGGCTTCAGCAGCCCCGAGATCCTCTCCTTGAGCTTCGCAAAGCGCGGTCTCTTCAGCCACGGCCGCAGCTTGATCTCCTCCGCGCGCGCCAGGTCCTCCTGGAACATCGTCTCCATCTGCGCGGCGATGCCCTCGTCGTAGATGTTGACGTTCACCTCGTCGTTGAGGCGGAAGCTGCGGTCGTCGAAGTTCGAGGAGCCCACCGTCGACCAGACGCCGTCGACCACCATCGTCTTCGCGTGCATCATCGTCGGCTCGTACTCCCAGATGCGGATGCCGCGGCGGAGCAGGTCGTCGTAGTGCAGGCGGCTGGCCTGGCGGACCAGCGGCACGTCGACCAGCTCCCCTGGGACGAGGACGCGCACGTCGACGCCGCGGCGCACGGCCCCTTCCAGGGCGCGGATCGTGTCCTTGTCGGGGACGAAGTAGGCGTTGCTGATCCAGATCCGCTGCTGCGCGCTCACCATCGACACGATGTAGAGCAGTTTCACCGTCGAGCTCCCCTCGGACGGCGACGACTTGATCACCTGCGCGATCTGCTTGCCGCGCGGCTCGATCTCCGGAAAGTAGTCGAGCCCCGTCAAGAGCTCGCCGCGGCTCTTCACCCAGTTGTCCATGAACGCGAACTGCATCTGCATGACGACGGGACCTTCCACGCGCGCCACCGTGTCGCGCCAGTGGTTCTGCGCTTCGGCGTCGCCGAGCCACTCGTCGGCGATGCCGACGCCGCCGGAGTAGCCGACCGTGCCGTCGACGACGAGGAGCTTGCGGTGCGTGCGGTGGTTGAAGCGCGACAGCGTGTACCAGCGCAGCGGGTGATACCACTCCACGTCGATGCCGTTGCGCTGCATGAACTCGATGAGCCCGCGCGACATCGGCGCGGAGCCGACCGCATCGAGGATCACCTTCACCGCCACGCCCGCGCGCGAGCGCTCCGCCAGCGCCTCCGCGAACTGCCGCCCGATCTCGCCGTCCCAGTAGATGTAGAACTCGAGGTTGATCGTCTTCCGCGCCGCGCGGATGGCGGCGATCATCGACGGGAAGAACTGCGCGCCGTTCTTGAGGATCTCCACGCGGTTGCCCGCCGACATGGCTGCGCCGGTCAGCGCGTGCATCGTCTGCAGGAAGGCCACGTCGCGCACACCGAACTGGTGCTTCATGTGGTAGCGCATCGGCAGCCGCCGCCGGATGATCGGCAGGGCCGGGCGCTTCGGGTAGCGCGGCTTGCTGCTCTTACGAAACCACAGCATGACGAATCATCCAGACGAACGCGGCCACGAGGCCGGCGATGATGAGCAGCGCCACGGCGACGATGATCGCCAGCACCACGATCGCCGCGCCGGCCACGGCGCCGGCGCTGCGCGGCGGACGCGAGCGGTCGCGGTAGCGCAGCAGCGACTTGAGGTTGATGACGTTCTCTTCGAAGAGCCAGTCGAAGATCGTGCCCAGGATCGGGATCGAGCCGACGGAGACGTCGAGGAGGATGTAGAGGACCATGCGCGTCACGCGGGCCAGCGGCACGCGGTGGCGCAGCGCGCCGACGATGATCCACGCCGAGAGGACGCCGCCGGCGATCTCGCCGACGCCGGGGATGAGGCTCAGCCCCGCGTCGAGGCCGACGCGGCGGCTCGTGCCCGGAATGGCCACCGCCTCGTCCATGAAATAGGCGAATTTGCGCAGCGCCACGAGATCCGCGGGCAGCGTCTCATCGGGCTCGATGACCTCCGGAATGATCGGCTCGGGCTCAGCCACGCTCATGCATTATGCAAGGAAGGGCGCAGGGCACAGGGGGCGGGGCGCAGATGTTGCGTCTATAGTTGAGCCGTGCCGAAGCAATCGCTGCCGACACGTTTCACCCGCTGGCGCTCCGTCGTCTGGTCCTGGCTCACCGATCCCGCCGTCCTCCTCTACCGCCGCGAGGCCCACGGCCGGACGAAGCTGCGCGTCCTCACCGTGGAGTTTTTTCTCTTCGTCCGCGAAGTCGCGCGCGAGTTCTACAAGATCGAAGGAACGAGCCGCGCGGCGTCGCTGGCGTACACGACGCTCCTTTCGCTGATCCCGCTGCTGGTCGCCTTCACGCAGGTCCTGCAGCACTACTTCAGCTCGATCTTTCCGAACATTCAGTCGCAGATCGACACGATTCTGAACAACGTCATCCCCTACCAATCGCCGGTCATCTCCTATCACCTGGCCCGATTCGCGGAGAGCGCGCAGGCGGCGTCGACGTTCGGCGTCATCATCTTCATCGTCATCGCCTTCCGGCTGTTCCTCGCCGTCGAGGGAACGGTGAATCAGATCTGGAAGGTGCGCAGCGTCCGCGGCTACCGCCAGAAGATCATGGCCTTCACCATGCTCTTCTTCTGGGGCCCGGTGCTGATCGGCGTCTCGTTCACGAGCACGAACGTTCTGGAAAAGAACCGCTACCTGCGCGTGCTCTTCAAGGAAGACATCATCTTCCGGGTGGTGCCGGTGGTGGTGATGTTCGTCGCCTTCGCCATGCTCTTCTGGCTCGTGCCGTCGGCGCGGGTGAAGCTGAAGGCGGCCATGGTCGGCTCCGTCATCACCACGGCGCTCTTCACGCTGGTGCGGTTCGGATTCGGCATCTACGCCCGCCACCTGTTCACCGGCAAGTTCAACCTGATCTACGGCACGGTCGGTCTGGCGCTCATTTTCCTGATCGCCATCGAGGTGATGTGGGTGGTGATCCTCCTCGGCGTCGAGATCAGTTACGTCTACCAGAACCTTTACGGCGTGCTGCGCGCGACGGAGCAGCGCATCGAGGACGAGCCGCGCTTCGACCTCTACTTCGCCATGCGCGCGCTCGTCGAGGTGGCCCGCCGCTTCGACAAACGCGAAGACCCGCCGTCGTCGTACCGCCTGGCGGAGCAGTTCGGCACGACCGACTCGCAGATGCGCCGCATCATGCGCCGCCTCGAGGACATGAAGCTCCTCAAGGAGATCCCGGGCGAGTGGCCGGCGTTCGTCCCCGCCTGCGATCCCGACCGCATGACGGTCGAGGAAGTGATCCTCGGCTTCGAGGGCTGGCACCGCTCGGTGCCCGACATCGCCGCGGGCGAGGAGCACCTCGCGGTCAGCCATCTCTTCACGCGCGTCAGCGAGTGCACGCACGACGCGCTCGATCTTCTCAGCGTCGGCCGCGTCGTGCGCGATCTCTACGGCGACCGCGCGCCGTCGCGCGTCGAGGACCGCGGCGCGCTACGCGGGGTGTGAGGCGGCGCGCCGGCGCAGCTCGCGCAGAAGGCGAATGCGCCGCAGGGTCTCGTAGGCGACGGTCGTGAACGCCACCCACACCGTGCCCGCGGTGATGCCGGCGCCGACGTCCGAGATCCAGTGCACGCCGAGGTAAACGCGGGACGCGGCCACGGCGGCGACGAAGGTGAGGGCGAAGGCCAGCGCGGCGGACTGCCACTTCCACGACGTCAGCGCGCGCGTGGCCAGGTAGGCGAGCGCGCCGCAGGCGATGGTCGAGCCCATGGCGTGGCCGCTCGGAAACGAGAAGCCGTGCGCGCGGCGCAGCATCTCCGCGACGTCGGGCCGCGTCCGGGCGAAGTGGTGCTTGAGCTCGAGGTTCAAGAGCGCGCCGCCGCCGGCCGTGACGGCGAGGTAGATGAGCCAGCGGTAACGATGCTTGACGAAAAGCACGATCGCGACGACGACGAGCGCCGCGGCGACGCCATACGGCCCGCCGATGTTCGACATGGCCGCGAAGAACGTCGTCGCGCCGGCTGTGCGCTGCTGCACGGCCGCGTCGTGAACGTAGAGGTCGGCGAAGTGCAGCTTCCCCCCCTCTTCGTGCAGGCGCTCGGCCATGTCGAGAAACGCATCGCCGCTCCACGCCGTGAGCGCGGCGCCGGCGACGAGCAGCGCCGCGATGGGGATGTAGTCGCGAAAGCGCTCGTGCGCCGAAGTCATGAGCTTGTGCACGCGCATGTTGCGCGCCACGAGCGCGGCGGCGAGTCGCCCCCCGTGCCGCAGCGCCGGGAGGGTGAGGTAGAAGAGGCCCCAGAGGAGGAGGAAGAGGGCGGCGAAGAGGAGGGGGAGCATGTGTGGGTTGTTAGGTTCTTGAGTTCTTAGGTTCTTAAGTTCTTAGGTTCTTAAGTTTTGGAGAACCGTGCCGCTGCCGCGACGCAAACCTAAGAACTTAAGAACTTAAGAACCTAAGAACCTAAGAACCAACAACCCTCAAAACCCCCCGCTCATGTACTTCCACTGCACGATCTTGTCATTGATCTCGCGCAGGCGGCGGCTGATCATGCGGCAGAGGAGGTTGAGGAACTGCAGCGACGCGTGCGGGTCCATCGACAGGATCTCGTTGAGCGTGGCGCGGTCGATGGAGAGCACCGTGGCGTCGCCGTCGTGAGCCTTGGCGTCGGCGCTGCGCGGCTTATCGTCGATGAGGGCCATCTCGCCGAAGAAATCGCCGCGGTCGAGCACCGCCAGCGCTTCCTCGCCCACGCCGGGGATGAACTTGGAGATGCGCACGCGGCCGTCGAGAGCGATGTAGAGCTTGTCGCCCTTTTCTCCCTCGCGGAAGATCATCGACCCCTCCCGGAACTTCTCCTCCGATGAGAACGTCGCCAGGAGCTTCATTTCACCGGCGGAGAGGCCGCGCTCGCGGAAGAGGTCGACCTTCTCCTCCGACTTCACCGTGACCTCCTGCGTCTCGCGCTTGCCGCCCTCGCGCTTGCGCCCCCCGCCCTTCTTCGCGTCCTCCTGGAAGAAGAGCTTGAGCTGCTCGTTGGCGTCGCGCACTTTCTCCGTCAGGGACCGCCAGAAGGCCCAGTGCAGGCCGACGGCGAGCTCCTTGTCCTCGTCCATGAGCTGGTCGAGGGCGCTGAAGGAAAACGTGTAACAGGCCGACGGCTTCGTGGCGATGGCGTCGCTGGAGCGGTGCGTGCGGTCGATGAAGTTCATCTCCCCGAAGATCGTGTCGGGGCCGAGCTTGCCCAGGATTTGCGGGCCGAAGGGCGTGGCCTTGCTGACGTCGATCTCGCCGTCGCGCACGATGTAGAAGTCCATGGAGCGGTCTTCCTCGCGGAAGACGTAGCCGCCGGTCTTGAGCGTCTCCACGCGCGCGAACTTGGAGAGGCGAAACAGCGACTCGTCCTTCATGTGCTGGAAGACGCCGAGCTTGCGCAGTTCCGCGGAGATCTGAATCAGGTTGTCCCGCTTCTCCGCGTCGCGCGTGATCTTCTTGAGAATCTCGCGCACCTCGCGCTGGCTCTCGACCTGAAACAGCGTCTCCTTGCGCAGCTCCAGCCGCTCGGTGGAGAGCTGCAGCTGCTCGACGCGCTCCTTGATGCGGGTGTTGAGCTCCTTCGCCTCGATGTTCTCGATGCGCTTGAGCGTGTTGATCATGCGGCGCACCGGCTCGGTGGCGTCGCCTTTTTGGTCGGTGGAGAGGAGGAAGGCGTCGATGAAGTCGTCGAGCGACTTGTCGAAGTTCTTCAGCTCGAACTCGATCCGGCCGGAGACTTCGGCGAGGCCCCGGTCGAACGGATTGAGCTTGCGCGCCCTGCCGATCTCCTCGTGGGCCTGATCCCATTGGCCTTGCGAGTAGTAGAGGCGTCCCAGGATCTCGAAGGGGCGGTAGTTGTTCGGCGTCTTGAGCTTGGCGATCTCCAGGAGCTCGATGGCCTTCGAGGTCTGGTCCTTGGCCATGTAGTACTGCGCCAGGCCGACGTACTGCGAGGAGTCGATCTCGTCGCGGGCGCGCTCGGCGCCGACTTCGTGCTTGACGGCGGTGAAGCGCGACTCCTCGGCGGACTGCTTGAGATCGCGCACGCGCGCCAGGTTGATGCGCACCGCCACGGAGCCGGGCTTGAGCTTCTCCGCCATCTCGTAGAGATGGATCGACTCGTCGTACATCCCCTGGTCGGCGTAGCGGCGCGCCAGGGCGACGAGGTCGTCGGCCTCGATGGGGATGCTCGTCTCGCGCGCGCCCGCGAGGGTGCGAAAGCGCGAGCGCGCGGGAGGGAGAGGCTGCTCGGCCATAGGGGAAGCCTATTATGAATGCAGAATGCCGAATGCAGAATGTAGAACGCTGGCGGCGGCCATCTCTGCATTCTGCCTTCTGCATTCCGCATTCGGTCAGTTCCAGCCGGCGCTCCCCGGCTATGAATTCTCCTTCCCGCGCGATCACGGCACGCACGAGGAGTACCGCACGGAGTGGTGGTACTACACCGGCCATCTGCAGGCGGACGACGGCCGCGCCTACGGCTTCGAGCTGACGTTCTTCCGCGCCGGCGTCTCCCGTGAGCCGGCAACGACGCGGTGGGACCTGCGCGACCTCTCGCTCGCGCACTTTGCCTTGACCGACGTGAAGGCGCGCCAGTTCCGCTACTACGAGAAGCTGAACCGCTCCTCGCCGTTCACCGCCTCTGCGGCGGCGGGGCGCCTCGACGTCTTCAACGAAGCGTGGCGCGCCACGACGCTGCCCGACGGCGCCTGGCGCATCGCCGCGCAGAGCGGCAGCGACGCCGTCGACCTCGTGCTGCGGTCGCGCAAGCCGCCGGCCATCCACGGCGAGAACGGCGTGAGCGTGAAGGCCGAGGGCGTCGGCTACGCGTCGCACTACTACTCGATGACGCGCCTCGACGCGGAGGGGACGGTGAACGGCCGCCGCTGCAGCGGGGACGTGTGGATGGACCACGAGTTCGGCTCGTCCGCGCTGCGCGAGAGCCAACAGGGGTGGGACTGGTTCTCCGTGCAGCTCGACAACGAGACGGAGTTGATGCTCTACGTGATCCGCCGCCGCGACGGCTCGCCCGACGCGACGTCGTCCGGCTCGCTCATCACCGCGGACGGCCACGTCATCCACCTTCGCCTCGATCAGATGCGCGTCGAGCCCCTGGCCCGCTGGCGCTCGCCGAAGAGCGGCGCGACGTACCCGATGGGCTGGCGCATCGCCGTCCCCCAGTTCCGCATCGCCCTGACGCTCTCGCCCGTGATGGAGAACCAGGAGCTCGTCACGCGCCAGTCGACGCAGGTGACGTACTGGGAGGGGGCGGTGGGGGTGACGGGGACGTTTGCGAACGTGTCGGTGCGGGGGGAGGGGTACGTGGAGATGACCGGATATGACGCGCCGTTCAGGCGGTGACGATGGGACGTCCAGAGAAAACGCTGAAGCAGGTATTGGGCGGCACCGCTGATGCAAACATCGGGTTTGATGATCTGCGCAAACTGTTGTTGAATCTCGGGTTTTTCGAACGGACGCGTGGGAGTCACCACATCTTTCGACGCGCTGGAATCGAGGAGATGATCAATCTGCAACGTGAAGGCGCGAATGCCAAGTCGTACCAGGTGAAGCAGGTCCGAGCCGTCATTCTGAAGTATCGTTTAGCGGAGAACTGACGTGGAAAACCGCTACGAGATCATCATCTTCTGGAGCGACGACGATCGCGCATTCGTCGCCGACGTTCCGGAGCTTCCCGGTTGCATGGCTCATGGCGCAACGCACGCGGAAGCGTTGCGAAACGCGCAGGAGGCGATTGAGCTCTGGATCGAGACGGCGCGTGAGGATGGGCGCGCGATTCCCGAGCCGAAGGGCAGACGGTTGCTTTACGCGTAGCTCTACGGGGTACGCCGGCGTCCCGACGGCTGGCCGAGCGGCGTCTCGCCGCGGGCGGGGGGACGCGAGACGCGCCCCGACCAGCCGACGAGGACGCCGGCGTTACGCGCTGACCCGCTGCAACCTTCGGATCTCCGTCACCAACTGCTCCCGTGCCGACTTCCCCTTCTGCACGAAGCTCGTCACCTTCGACTGCAGCTCGCGGCGGTCGTCGGCGGAGATCTCCTTCGACGTCAGCACGACGATGGGGATGTTCGCGGTCTCGGGCGACTCCTTCAGCGCGCCGGCGACTTCGAAACCGCTCATGCCGGGCATCATCAAATCCAAAATGATCACGTCGGGCGCGTTTTCCTTCGCGGCCTGCACGCCGCTCTCGCCGGTGAAGGCGCTCTCGATCGTGTAGCCGAGGCGGGCCAGCTGTTCGTCGAGGAGGCTGTGCACGGCCCGGTCGTCGTCGATGAGCAGGAGGCGCGGGCGGCTGTTGCGGGTGAGCTGGCGGATGCGGTCGAGGAGGCGCTCGCGGTCGACCGGCTTGACGAAGTAGTCGTCGGCGCCCAAGGCCACGCCGAGCTCGCGGTTCTCGATCATCGAAATGATCACCACCGGGACATCGCGCGTCGCCGGATCGGCCTTGAGGCGCTTGAGAACTTCCCAGCCGTCCAGGCCGGGGAGCACGAGATCGAGCGTGACCGCGATCGGCCGCGATTCCCGCGCCAGCTTCAGCGCCTCGTCGCCGTGCCGGGCGCGGATCGCCAGGTACCCCGCGGAGCCGAGCGCGGAGGCGATCAGCTCGTACGCGTGCGCGTCGTCCTCGACGACGAGCACCCGCTCGGTCACCTGCTGCGGCAGCTCGGCCTCGGGTGCGCGGCTGACGACGGCGGCGCGCGAGCGCACCGGCAGCGTGAAGGAGAAGATGCTCCCCTTGCCCGGCGCGCTCTGCACCGAGACGTAGCCACCCTGCAGCTCGATGAACTTCTTCACCAGCGCCAGCCCCAGGCCCGTGCCGCCGAACTCGCGCCGCGCCGTGCCGTCGACCTGGCGGAACTCCTCGAAGATCACCTCGTGGTGCTTCGGGTCGATGCCGATCCCCTCGTCGCGCACCGACACCGTGATCGTGCCGTCCTCCGGGCTCGCCCCGATGTGCCGCGCCGCGATCGTGATCGGCGCGTGCGGCGGCGAGAACTTGATGGCGTTGGAGACGAGGTTGAAGAGCACCTGCTTGAACTTGGCCAGGTCGGCCTCGAGCGGCGGCAGGTTGTCCGGCATGTCGACGGTGAAGGTCGGCACGTGATCGCGCGTCATGCCGCGCATGACCGTGCAGACGCTCTCCACCACTCCTCGGACGGGGAAGCGCTCCGGGTAGATCTCCATCTTCCCCGCCTCGATCTTGGAGAGGTCGAGGATGTCGTTGATGATGCTGAGGAGGTGCTGGCCGGAGGCGAGGATGTGGCGGAGAAAGCTGGCGTGCTTCGGCTCGATCTGGCCGTCGAGGCGGTCGACGAGAATCTCCGAGAAGCCGATGATGGAGTTCATCGGCGTGCGCAGCTCGTGCGACATGTTCGCCAGGAACTGGCTTTTGAGGCGGTTGGCCTCCTGGATGCGGCGGTTGGCGTCGGCGAGCTCGCGCGAGCGCTCCTGCAGCTCGCCGGTGAGGCGCACCAGCTCGTTGACCCGCCGCTTCTCCTCCGTTTCGAGCTGGCGGATGCGCAGCCGCTTCTCCTGCAAGGCGGCCACCCCGGTGAGGAAGAAGTACGACGCGCCGAAGAGGAAGAGCATGCGCGCGAAGGCAAGCGTGAACGCGGTGTCGAAGAGATGGATCTGCCCCATCAGCAGCAGCACGGTGAGATACGCGGCGGTGTTGGTCACGCCGACGGCGACGATCGTCCAGCGTCCGCCGACGAACGCCGCGGCCGCCGTGGTGGTGAGGTACCAGATGAACCACGGGCTGGCGAGACCTCCGGTGACGGCCACGCCGACCGTGACGGCCAGCACGTCGACGGCCATCCAGAGCGGATTGAGGATGCGCCGGTCGACGCCGCGCCGGTAGAGCCAATAGAAGATGCCGCTGCTCACCGCGGAGCCGCCGCAGAGCGCCACCGCGAGCGCGGCGTTCAGCGGAAAGACGCCGAGCGCCGAGCCGATGAGCGCGGTGGCGAGCGCCGCGCAGTAGACGTAGAGGTGCCGCCGCTGGACGTTGAGATCGAAACGGAGAATGCTCTCGCGCGCGGAGTCGGCGGACAGTGGGCGCATTGGGATGGGGGGATTGTAGACGTTCTTAGGTTCTTGGGTTCTTAGGTTCTTAGTTCTTAGTTCTTGGTTCTTAGTTGTTCGCGCAAACCTAAGAACTTAAGAACCTAAGAACCAAGAACCAAGAACCAAGAACCAAGAACTAAAACCCCGTCCTGATCCAACTCGCATCCCCCGTCTTGCCCAGCGCCAGATTCTCCCCATCCAGCGTCACGCCGAGGAAGGCAATGCACATCTCGTCGGTGGTCTGCTCGCCCCACGACACCGCCTTCGGCGGGTCGTTCGGGTTGCGGAAGTTGTTCGGGGAGTTGTCGTAGAACGCCTCGAGCGACAGCCGCGTTCCGGTCGGCAGCGCGATCGACTGCGCGTAGCGGTACTGCCCCTGCCAGTTGAAATCCCAGTCGTTGATGTTGATCAGGCACTCCGTCGCGCCGCTCGGCAGCGTGGCCGTCACGTTCATCTTCCGTCCGAGGAGGTGCATGTGCGGCGCGACCATCCAGAGGTGCACCGGCACGGGCAGCGGCGTCTTCTCGAACGGCGCCGGCGCCAGGCCCGCGGTCACGCGGTAGTTCGCGTCGCCCGGCGGAATGGTGAACGTCTGGTTGATCATCGGCACGATGCGCAGCAGCTTCTCCGGCGGCCTCTTCGCGTAATACACGCCGATCTCCGTCTTGTCCGGCTGCGGCGCGCCGTTGTGCGGGTGGTAGTGCACCTGCAGCACGACGCGCGAATTCGCCGGCAGCTTGAACGCCACGCCGTCGGGCAGCTCCAGCGGCCGCGCGCCGGGCGCCCAGCCGCCGAGCGTGGCCGCGCTGGCGTCGGAGGGCGTGAAGCCGGGATCGCCGAAACAGGTGTAGCCGGGGCCGGGATCGTCGTCGTCGAGCTTCTGCGATTCGCCGGTGGAGTCGATGAAGGCGATGACGTGGTGGACCGTGCCGCGGTCGCCGGGATGGATGTCGACGGCGGCGACGTACTTGTCGGCCGCGAGGTTCGTCGGGATGGTGAAGCAGCGATAGATATCGCCCGCCGGCGCCGGCGTGAAGGCCTCGGGATTCGCGAAGACGGCGTCGGGCTGGCCGAGGGTCCAGTTACTGTCGAACACGCGCGGCGCCGGGAGATCGGCGCGGTTGCCTTCGAGCATGCCGTTGTCGACCCACTTGCTGATCGTGTCGATCTCGTCCTGCGTCAGCACGCGCGGCTCGAGGAACTCGCCGCAGCCGCCCACCGGCTTCCACGGCGGCATCTGCCGCGTGCGCGTCATCAGCTTGATCTCCAGCGCGTGCGCCGAGGCGTCCGCGTAGGTCATCAGCGGGAACGGCGCGATGTCGCCGGCGTGATGGCACGACTGGCAATGGTCGGCGAAGATGCGCACGACCTCTTTGCTGAAGGTCGGGCCGGTGATGACCGGCGCGGGCGGCGGCAGCACGGCACGCCGCCGCGTCGCGCCGGCGAGCGCGAGGAGCAACGCGGCGGCGACGGCGATCTTCTTCATTTGCGGATGTCGTCGGCGCGCTTCACCGGAAGCTCGCCGGAGGCGTAGGCGATGTCGCCGTTCACGATGGTCATGATGCTCACGGTGTTCTCGATGCTGCCGGTCCCGGCGATGTCGTTCGATAACACCGCCAAATCGGCAAGCTTCCCGGTGGCGATCGTCCCCTTGTCATTCTCTGCGAATTCGGCGTACGCGGAGCCTTTGGTGTAGAGGTCGATGGCCTCGGCGCGCGTGATGGCTTCGGCGGGGTCGGGATGGGCGATGGCGGCGGCGATGTCGGCGAACGGGTTGGGATCGCCGTCCGAGCCGATGGCGACCGGGATGCCGGCCTTGAGCAGCGAGCGCAGCGGCATGTACGCGCCCTTCGGGTACATCCCGCGGGCGAAGAAGTGCGTCGGGTTGACGACCACGACGACGCCGAAGTCCTTCGCCACGGGGATGAGATCGGGCAAGAGGCCGTCGCCGTGCTCGATGCGCACGCGCTTGGCGCGCCACTGCTCCGGCGGCGCGACGGCGCGCATGGCGTCGAAGAGCGCCTTCGCCGTGCGGTCGCCGGCCACGTGGAAGAGCCACTGCTGCGGCGAGTCGAAGGCCGCCTTGGCCAGCGCGGCGAGCTGCTCGCTCGTGAAGTTGATGCGGCCGTTCGCGCTGCTGTTCGCGTAATTCGCGCGCGTCGCCGCCCCCTGCTCGATCGGCGTGCCGTCGAGGATCCACTTCCACCCCATGAGCGTCTGCAGCGGCCGTTCGCGGCTCGTCACCGGGAGCGTCGAGGCGTCGCCGAAGTCGAAGCCGGAGGCGGTCGTGCCGGGGAAGCGGATCACGCGGATGCGCAGCGGCACGGCGTTGTGGCGGAGGAGCTTGTCGAAGCGCAGCCCGGTGAGGAACGACATGGTCTGCGCGGAGGTGACGCCGTGCCGGAGCGCGCCGTCGGCCCACGCGCGCAACTGCTCGACGGCCTCGTCGTCGCTGACGAGGTCGGCGAGCTTGCGCAGGACGTTGTAGTCGGCGTACTCGAAGGCCTTGCCGGTCAGGCGGCCGCTCGCGTCGTGCTCGAACCAGCCGCCGATCGGATCGGCGGCGCTGCCGAGGCGAAGCGCGGTCATGGCGGCGCTGCTCATGATGATGCCGTGGCCGGTGAACTCCGTCAGCAGGACTTTGCGGTTGTGCGCGGCCTTGTCGAGCAGGGCCGCGTTCACGCGCGCGTCGCTCAAGGTCTTCGGCCCGATAGTGCCGAGGATCCAGGTCTCCTCCGGCGTCTCCTCGGTGCCGTTCCCGAGCGCGAGCTGCAGGTCGTCCACGGTCGGGTCGGGATTGAGCGAGAGGACGAAGCGCTCCGGCGGGTCGGGGGTCGCGTGAATGTGCGCGTCGTTGAAGCCGGGGACGACTAGGTGCTTCTTCGCGTCGACGGTGCGCGTCTTCGCCGGCGCGGAGGCGAGGATCTGCTCGGTCGTGCCGACGGCGACGATGCGCCCCTCGCGGATGGCCAGCGCGTCGCCTTCCGCGCCGTAGAGCTTCGCGTTGACGATGAGGAGGTCGGGTGCCTGCTGCTGCGCCAGCGCGGGGAACGCCAACGCCAGGAGGAGAGCGGCTTTTCGCATGATGACGAGAGTTTATTCGCTCTTCAGCGCCGCCGCCATGTTGACGCGCGCGGCGAAGCGCGCCGGCGCCAGCCCGGCCAGGACGGCCGACAGAAACGTGACCGCGAGCGACGCCGCGATGAGCCGCACCGGCGTGTGGAAGGCGATGGTCCAGCCGAAGGACTGTTTGTTGATGACGTAGATCAAGATCCACGACAGCGCGTAGCCCATGACCAGGCCGGTGGCGGTGGAGGCGAGGCCTAGGATCGACGACTCGAGGACGATCATCCGCCGCACCTCCGCGCGCGCCATGCCGAGGACGCGGAGCAGGGCCAGCTCGTTCGTGCGCTCGAGGATCAGCGCGGCCAGGGTGTTGATGATGCCGAGCACCGCCACGACGATGGCCACGGCCAGGAGCGCGTAGGTGATGAGGAAGGTCTGGTCGAAGATTTTCATCACCTCGGCCCGGATCTCGCCGTTGAGCACGGCGAAGGCGTGGTACTTCGGACCTAGGATGGATTCGAGCTGCTTGCGCGCCTCGTCCGCCGAAATGCCCGGCTTCAGGTAGATGACGACGGTGTTGATCGCCGTGGTGCCGAAGGTGCGCGTGTAGAGCGCGTTGTCCATCACCGCCACGCCGCGGTCGTTGGAGTAGTCGCGATAGATGCCGGTGATCGGGAACGGGCGCGCCGCCAGCACCAGCGTGTCGCCGACGCGCTTGCCGTACTTGAGCGAGAGGCTCTCCGAGATCATCACGCCGTTGCGCGCCAGCGCGTCGCGCAGCGCGGCCTTCGCGTCGCGCGGCGCGAGCATCGGCAGGCCGCCGTGCTCCGCGACGACCGCGAAGTC
>DATDFB010000172.1:0-44614 GCA_036522835.1 Thermoanaerobaculia bacterium
TCTCGAGCGCGATCCGCGCCGCCTGCGCGTCCTTCGCGCCGAGCTCGCGGCGCTGCGCGGCTGGCGGGCGCGGGCGCGGAAGCTGCGCCAGCTCGCGTTTCCCCCGGCGCCGTTTCTCCAGGAACGCTTCGGCACGCGCTCGCGCCTGGCGCTGCCGTGGCTCTACGCGTTCCGCGCCGCGCGCGGAGTGGCGCGCCTTTTTCGCCGGGTCACGTAGAGAGGCACTCGCGCACGTGGGCAACGAGCTGATCGAGCTCGAACGGTTTCGGCAGCACGGTGAACGCCGGCTTGGCCTTGGCAGCCTCGGCCGCTCCGTGCAGATTCGCCGTCATGACGATGACCGACTTGGCGACGTGCGGCCGCTCCGTCTCCAGAAAGCGGAGCACGCCGAGACCGTCGACGCGCGGCATCATCAGATCGAGCAGAATCGTCCCGTAGTCGTTGCGGGAGAGCTTCTCGATCGCCTCGTGCCCGTCGCGGGCGCTCTCGACTTCGTATTTTTCGCGGCGGAGCACCCGCTCTACCAGCGTGCGGATGGCATCGTCATCATCGACGACGAGCACCGGTTTCTTCGACAACCAAGAACCTCCGTCGCCTAGTCGAGCAACGCGCTTGCCAATCTTCATTGGAACCACGAGCCGCCGTTGACGTCGATCGTCACGCCGTTGAGATAGTCGGCCATCGGGGAGGCCAGGAAGAGGATCACGGCGGCGACGTCGCCGACCGTGCCGACGCGGCCGAGCGGGATCTGGTCGACGATCTCGTCGTAGTGCGCGTCGAGCTCGCTTCGGGCCATCTCCGTAGCGATGAAGCCGGGGGCGACGCAACTGGCCACGATGTTGTCCTTCGCGCAGCCGCGGGCGATGGAACGGGTGAGATTGACGAGCGCCGCCTTGGAGGCGCCGTAGTCGGCGAACTCCGTTTCGCCGCGGAAGGCCGCGCGCGAGGCGACGTTGATGATCTTCCCGCCGCCGTGCTGCCGCATCGAGCGCATGGCCAGAAAGGCCGCGTTGGCCGCGCCGAAGACGTTGACGTCGAACGTCCGCTGCCAGCCGCGCTGCCAGGATCCGTAATCGTCGCCGTCGAACGGATTGCTCTCGAACGTGGCGGCGTTGTTGACGAGGACGTCGACGCGGCCGAAGCGGTCGAACATCGCTTCGACCTGTGTCGGATCGGCAATGTCGGCGCGCAAGGCGACGGCGTCGCCGATGGCGCTCGCGACCTCGCGCGCCTCCGCTTCGCCGCGGTTGTAGTTGACGCCGACGTGCGCCCCTGCCAGGCCCATGCGGACGGCGGTCTCGCGCCCGATGCCGCGCGACGCGCCGGTGACGAGGACGCGCTTGCCGCGCAGATCGAGCGTGATCTTCGGCTCCATGGCGGGCTAGAGTCTATGCGATGGCCATCGAGGTCACGCTGTACACGCGGCACCGGTGCTTTCTGTGCGACAAGGCCAAGGCGTCGATCCGCGCGGCCGCGTCGCTGCACCGCCTGCCGATCGAGCTGCGCGAGGTGAACGTCGATGAAGATCCGGCTCTGCGCGAGCGCTTCACCAACGACGTGCCGGTGATCTACGTGAACGGCGTCGAAGCGTTCCGCCACCACCTCTCGCCGCAGGAGTTTGCGGACTACGTCAAGCGGCAGTAGCGACGACGCCTGATCTGACGAAAAGCCGAATGATTCACGCGCGATCATCTTGGTGGGAGCAGTCAGCCGCGGATTTTTCTTTCGTACTCCGGTCGCGCGTAGTCTTTTTCGAAACATCGTTCGTGAAGCGGCAGCGGTCGTGTTCTTGCTCTCTCCGAACACGATCGAAAGCGGTGCCGCTCAGTGGATGGAGCTGGCATACGCCGACGCGTTCGGGGTTCCGACGTTCATTCTTCTGTCGCACCGAAAGGCAACTCGTGATGAACCGCATCTTCGTCTCGTACAGCATGAAAGATCAGGCGGACGTGGGCGAGGCACTGCAGAAATGGCTCGAGCAACGCGACGAGCCGGGCGAGATTCACGATCCGTTCGTCTGGGCTTCCACGCATCACGATGTGCGCGATGTCATCCGCCAACGAATTGAAGCGTCGGATTCGTTTGTTGCCGTCTGGACGAAACAGGCGCCGGAATCGCCTTGGGTGCTGTACGAGCTCGGCATGGCGCATGCGCTGGGACGACCCATCACGATCTTGCTGGCCGGCGGCGAGCCTTCCGCCATTCCTAGAGCGCTCAGCGACGCGAAAATCGTCGAGCTCGAGCAGACGCCCGCTTGACTCCTCTGTCTCTAAACCAATCCCCGCTCCCGCAGCTCCCGCTTGGCGAACGTGTAGATGATCGGCCCCATCACCACGCCGGCGACGCCGAAGGCGATCTCGCCGATGACGATCGACATCAGGATCTCCCACGCCTGCGAGTCGGTCTCGCCGCCGACGATGCGCGAGTTCACCAGGTATTCGAGCTTGTGAATGAGGACGAGGAAGACGAGCGAGGCGATGGCGGTGGGGAAGGAGACGCCGAGAGAAAGGATGACGATCACGGTGTTCGAAACGAGATTGCCGAGGACCGGGATCAGGCCGCAGACGAACGTGACCAGGACGATGGTCGTGGAGAAGGGGAGGCGGCGGCTGAAGATCGGCAGAATGCCGAAAAGGTAGATCGCCGTCAGGATCGTGTTGATCGCCGAGATCTTGATCTGCGCCGTGGCAATGCGCGAGAAGGCCTCGGCGAGGCGGGCCATCTTTTCGGCGAGCATCTCCGCAAGACGCCCGCGCTCTTCGTGCGGGTGGCGCTGATGGCGGAAGAAGACCAGCACGGCCAGGAGCATGCCCATGAGCATGTGCACCAGGCCGTGGCTGAAATCGCCGCCCGTGGCTTTGAGCGACATGGCGTGCTCCTTCAGCCAGAGCACGATCGTGGTCTTCAGATTCTCCGCGTCGGTCAGCACCTCGGGGATGATCTGGGTGCCCCAGTCGCCCATCCACGCGCGCGTCGACTGGAGGATCACCGCCATCTGGTTCATCATCGCCGGGAGGCGGTCGGCGTGATGGCGGAGGAAGCTGATGCCGAGCGCCGCGCCGCCGCCGAACACCGTCACGCCGACGATCGTCACCATGGTGACGGCGATGCCGCGCGCCGCGCCGGGGAAACGCTTCGAGAGCGACTGCGCGACGCGGTCGAGGATCAGGAAAAGCACGAGGCCGCCGACGAAGGCGGAGACGACGTGCTCGATCAAGACAAAGACCAGCCCGATGCCGACGACGATCCAGGCGGCGATCTCTTCGCGGCTGATCGAGGGCCGCAGGGGCGCCGCCGGAGGCGTTTCGGGAGCGACCGGCACCACGGGCATGGGAGCCGAAGCCATTGGGACGATTGTACAGGGCTCTGACAGCGGCGGCATGGCCGCCGCACTCCACATCTGTCGTGTGGCACAATGGTCGGCGGGCCATGCAATCAACAACGGTATTCGCGCACTCGGGGGAGTTCGTCTTGCGCAACGTCGGCACCGAGGCCGTGCTCGTGCCGATCCGCAACCGCGTCGGCGACCTCGACTCGGTCTACACCATGTCCGCGGTCGCGGTACGGATCTGGTCGCTCATCGACGGCGTGAGCGACAGCGACGCCATCGCCGCGCGCATCAGCGCCGAGTACGACGTCGAGCCGGACGCGGCGGCCCAGGATGTGAAAGAGATCCTTTCGGCGCTGGAGGAGGCGGATCTCATCCGCCGCGCCTGACGACATGCAAATCGAGACCGGCAGCTACACCGAGTTCAGCCAGGCCGTGCACGTGAACGCCATGCGCGTTCCGGTCAACGGCACGATCGAGGTCTCGCACCGCTGCCCGCTCAACTGCGCGCACTGCTACAACAACCTGCCGATGGGCGACGCCGACGCGCGGCGCCGCGAGATGACGACCGAGGACCATTACCGGCTCCTCGACGAGATCGCCGAGGCAGGGTGCCTGTGGCTCCTCTACAGCGGCGGCGAGATCTTCGCGCGCCGCGACTTCCTCGACATCTACACCTACGCGAAAAAGAAAGGACTCATCGTCTCGCTCTTCACGAACGGCACGATGATCACCGAGCAGATCGCCGACTACCTCGTGGAGTGGCGGCCCTTCGCGATCGAGATCACGCTCTACGGCGCCACGCGCGAGACGTACGAGCGGCTGACGCGCATCCCCGGCTCGTACGACCGCTGCATGCGCGGCGTGAAGATCCTGCTCGACCGCAAGCTCCCGCTGGCGCTCAAAACCGTGGGCGTGACGATCAACAAGCACGAAGTCTCGGCCATGCGCAAGATCGCCCTGGACCTCGGCGTGGAGTTCAAGTTCGACGCGATGCTCAACCCGCGCATCGACTGCTCGGCCAGCCCGCTGGCGGTGCGCCTCGCGCCGCACGAAGTCGTCGAGCTCGATCTCGAGGATCCGATCAAGATCGCGGAGTGGCGGCGCCTGGCCATCCATCACGCGCCGCCGCCCGTCGTCGAAGGCGAGGCGCTCGAGCTCTACGACTGCGGCGGCGGCATGAACTCGTGGTCCCTCGATCCCTACGGCGACCTCTCGATCTGCGTCCTCTCGCACTTCGACCGCTACAACGTCGTCAAGGGATCGTTCGCCGAGGGGTGGGAGTTCCTCGGCAACGTGCACCGCAAGCCGGTCACGCGGCCGACGAAGTGCACGAACTGCGCGCTGCGCTCGCTCTGCGGCATGTGCGCGGCGAACGGAGAGCTCGAGAACGGCGACCCGGAGGCGCCGGTCGATTGGCTGTGCCAGACCGCGCATCTGCGGGCCATGACCTTCGACGTCGACGTCCGCCCGCACGGCGACTGCGAATACTGTCCCGAGGGAGAGCGGCACGAGATCGTGCGCATGACCGCCGAGGCGCTGAAGAAGGGCGGGAGTATCCCGCTTGCCGCGGCGGCGGCCACGACGTTGCCGCCGTTGCCCGCGGCCACGGCGTGCGGCGGCGGCTGCTCCTCTTGCGCGACCAGCTAGAATGAGGATGACGATGCAGGGAAACGACGACAAACACGAACAGCAGGCCCGCAAGCCGTACGAGAAGCCGCAGATCAAACGCTTCCCGCTGCGCCCCGAGGAAGCAGTCCTAGGGAACTGCAAGACCGCGGGCGGCAGCGGCCCGAGCGCCATCGGCTGCTTCAGCGGCGGCTTCTGCAAGACGCGCGGCTCGTAGATGCTCCTGCGGATTGCCGGGATGACGATCTCCGTCTCCTCGGCTGACCCTTCGCTCGTCCCGCGCGCCGGCGATCCCGCCGCGCGCTTCGTCATCGACAACCACCACGGCCCGGCCGACATCGAGCTCACCATCGAGCGCGCCGCCGTCATGCCCGAGCCGAGCGGCACGCCGCTCTTCGACTCCGGCGCGGTGTGGTCCATGACCGATGACGGCGGACGCTTCCGCATCGACTGCAGCTCGGCGATGCTCGGCGATGCGCCGTACAAAGTGGCGTACTTCGACCGCGACTTCACGGCCGGACGCGTGCTGTTGCGCGCCGACGTCTTCGACGGCGCCGTCGACGCGCTCGAATATCCGCTCGACGAAGTCATCGTCGCGCACCTCCTCGCGCGCGGGCGCGGCGTCGAGCTCCACGCCTGCGGCATCATCGACGCGGGCGGGCGGGGGAGGCTCTTCGTCGGGCAGTCGGGGGCGGGGAAGTCGACGACGGGGCGGCTGTGGATGGACGCGGAGGACGTCGAGGTCGTGAGCGACGACCGCGTGATCGTGCGCAACGTGGGCGGCGAGTGGCGGATGTTCGGCACGCCGTGGCACGGCGAGGCGGCGCTGTCGTCGCCGGCGTCGGCGCCGCTCGACGGCATCTTTCTTTTGCAGCAGGCGACGGAGACGAAGCTCGTCGAGGTCGCGCCGTCCGAGGCGGCGGCGCGGTTGTTTGCGTGCACGTTTCCGCTGTTTCACGACGGACGTGCGCTCGCGTTCACGCTCGACGTTCTCGATCAGCTCGTCGCCGCGGTGCCGGTGCGCGTGCTCGAGTTCACGCCGGACCGGAGCGTGGTGGAGGCGGCGAAGTGAAAGGGCGCCCCTCACCCGGCGCTGCGCGCCACCCTCTCCCCGCTGACGCGGGGCGAGGGACGATGGAGGAGGTCCTCGCCGAGGTCCTGGCGAACGGGCACGGTGCCCGCTTCACGGCGACGGGCGACAGCATGCATCCCTTCATCCGTTCCGGGCAGCAGCTCGTCGTCGAAGCCGTCGATCCGCGCGCGTTGCGTCGCGGCGACGTCGTCCTGGCGAGGCTCGAGCGGGGGCTCACCGCGCACCGCGTCGTGCGCATCGAGCGGCGCGGTGACGAGGTCGTCAGCATCACCACGCGCGGCGACAACTGCGCGCTCGACGACCCCCCCTTCGGACCGGATCGGCTCGTCGGAAGGATCAAAGGCTTTCGCTGGCGGAAGCTCGTGGCAATCGTCGCTCTCGCCCGGCGTTGGCGACGTCGTCAATGACTTCGGGGAAGTCGTCGATGACTTCGGGGAAGTCATCAACGACTTCGAGGAAGTCATCAACGACTTCGAAGAAGTCATCAACGACTTCGGAGAAGTCATCAACGACTTCGGGAAGTCATCAACGACTTCGGAGAAGTCATCAACGACTTCGGGGAAGTCATCGATGACTTCGGGGAAGTCATCAACGACTCCGGCGAAGTCATCGACGGCTTCCGCGAAGTCATCGACGCCGATCGGCGCGGATCAGCTCGTCGGAAGAATCAATGGCTTCCTTTAGGGAATCTAGTTACAATAATTGCTCTTGCGCCGCGATGGGTCCGACGCGCAAGATAACTAGGCTCAAACCGACGGGGGAGAATATGGCAACGCCCGGAACTTCGTCCGCGGCCGCGGGATCGATGACGTCTCGCTTCGTCGTCCCGCTGGCAGTCGTGCTTCTCTCCCTGGCGATCGTGCCGGCCGCCGCCGGCGCGCCGTGTGCGCGCGACGCCTCTCTCAACTGCACGACCTTCGCCGCGAACAGCCTCATCATCCCGATGGACACGACGTACCAGAACTTCGGGATGTTCAAGGCCTACGGGCTCGTTTACACGCTGCTGAAAAACAACGTCCCCGTGTCGTGGGCGATCTGGCCGAATCAGACGTCGCCCTGGGTTCCGCCGGCCGCGCGGACGACGGACATCATCCTGGCCAGCGGCACCGATCTGAAAACCGGCAATGCGCTCACCACCGGTTTCCCGAACTACAACTACGCCGGCGGTCCATTCGTCATCGCCAGCGCCGATGCCGCCGCCGCCACGGCGGTCATCAATTCCTGGTGGACGGCGCAGGGAGGGTCGCTTCCCGCCGTTCACAAGGCAACGGCGTCGTTCGAAGCCGTCGTCAACATCAAGCTCACGCACGCGCCGCTCATCGCCAGCGAACAGATCAACGCTTCGATCGCCGCGGCCTACTTCAATGCCGCGGGCATTCCCGACAGCACCGGCAACGCCTGGAAAACCACGAGCTGCTACAGCACGGCCTTCCCGCCGGTGCAGACGGCCAGTCCTCCCTCCTGCAACCCCGACATCTTCAACGAGCAGCGGATCGCGAACGGCGATCTCTTTCTGGCCAACTCGTGCGAAGTGCGGAAATACGACGTCTTCGTGACGCCGCACAACAGCGGTTACTCCTACAGCCTCACCGATCCCACGAACCTCGGCACGAAGACGTACGCGAATCTCGACAACTTCGTGAACCAGGGCGGCGGCTGGGTTGCGCTCTGTCATTCGATTCTGAGCAATGAGAACTTCATCTACGATCTTCTGGCCAACGGCAATCCGACGGTCAAAGCGCTGTTCAAATACATCCAGGACGGCAACACGGTGCCCTCCGGATTCCTCACCACGAGCGGCTTCCCTTCCATCGCCAACGGCGGGGGAACGTATTCGTTCGAGCATCCCGAACTGCCGATCGGCCAGGTCGTTCCGACGCCGGGCATCGCGCAGAGCCTGCCCGGCGGCTCCGTGCAGACGTGGAATCACTCGCTCGTCACCTATCTGAACGGCGTCGAGCGCATTTCCTACTTCCAGGGCTCCGGCGTTCAATATGACCACTCGGTCAACGGCGTCTATCACGGCGGCGCAGGACGCGGGAAGCTGACCTTCATCGGCGGACACAGCTTCTCCACCACGCTTCCGTACTCGTCGAACGCGACCGGACCGTATGTGCGGATGTTCCTCGACGCATTGTTCTTCAACGGTGCCGCGGTGACGAAGGTGACGCTCACCCCGAGCACCACGAGTGTGCCGCAGGGCTACTCGACGCTGACGCTGGCGATCAAGAACACCGGGTCGAGCGATGCGAACGTGACCGTCACGCAACCGCTCGAGGTCACCCTCCCGCCGGGCGTGACGTACCTCGGCACGAGCGGCGCGGCGCCGGACAGCGCTCCCGCAGCGGGCAGCAGCGCCGGATCGGGCTGCCCGGCCGGCGGCTGCGTCGTCCACTGGAATCCGGGATTCAGCATCCCCGCGAACTCGACGTACGCCACCGTCTCCATTGCCGTGAATTACGCGACCTCCGGCAGCGTCAACACCGTCGGGCTGCTGGCCGTCTCGTACGGCGATCCCTTCAGCGAATCGTTCGTGGCCCGCGACTGCGTTCAGGTCACCGTTGCCCCCACGGCCGGCGTGGCCATCACCAAGACCCTGCAGACTCCCGATCCGCACTATCCCGGCTCCATCGTCACGTGGACGATCAACTACAGCAATCCGGGAAGCGCGAACCTCAATCTTCCGTCGATCGACGACGTCCTCCCCTCGCAGTTCCAGTACGTCTCGGCGTCGCCGGCGCCGAACAGCGTCATCCCTCCGGGCTCCTCGACGAAGCTGCATTGGGACCTCGGCGCCGCCGGCGGCGCCTGCGGGGCCACGCGGTGCCTCACGCCCGGCGCGGCCGGCACGATCACCCTGCGGGCGTCGATCCAGACCGCCACCGGTCAGCCGTTCACGAACACTGCCACGATGACCGGAACGGACGCCACGTCGACGTCGTACACCGCCAGCTCGTCGTCGCCGGTGAACGTGAGCACCATCGAGATCAGCGGCACGAAGACCGTCAACACCCCGGGGCCGGTCAATCCCGGCACGACGTTGACGTACACGATCTCGCCATCGTCGTCCGGCCCGGGACTCCTCGATACCGTCCGCGTCTTCGATGCCCCGCCGCTGAACATGAACACCATCGGCGGCATCACCCCGAACACGGGGTCGTTCGCGGCGTACCCGCAGTTGGCCGCGCAGGACGGAACGGATGCGGGGCCGAATCCGGCCACGAACAATCACCTCGCCGCAGGAGCCACGCCGTTCACATACGCGCTGGGCGCCACGCTCACCGTGACGATGACGCTGACGAACAACGATCCGAACAACGCCAGCGGCGGCAACATCACGAACGTGACGGCGTCGCTGACGCCGAGCGACGGCGCCAGCACCTGCGTGCCGCTGGCCGGGCAGCCCGCCAGCGTTGCCAAGGGCGGCGGCACCGCCACGATCACGTTCACCTGCACGGTCGGAAGCCTCGGCGAGATCGCCTGGGACGGCGACGCCAGCGGCACCTACGCCGATCCGACGCTCGGCAACGTCGCGTACGACTTCGCCACGGCCACGTCGCCGAGCATCCTGGGCGTGCAGACGGCGACGGGAACGAACGTCGTGCAGTGGACGCCCGGCGTTCCCAACAGCAACGACGATCCGGTCGACGTTCTCTCCGTCGGCTCGCAGGCCGGGCCCGGCGTGATGGCCCTGGAGGGGGGCACGGCGGTGTGGGAGCGCTACGACATCGCCAACAACGCCTGGATCAACGGGACGAACAACCTTCCCGCGGCCGACGGCACCGGCGCCGCGCTCGCCTACGACGGCAAGGGATTCACGGCCGGCGCGGTGTATGCGCTGCGCGGCGGGACGCAGACGAATTTCTACAAATACGCGCTGAACGCCACGCCGGCATACGGCGGCGCGTGGACGACGCTGACGTCGGCGCCGGCGACCATCGGCGCGGGCGGCGCGCTCGTCTATCTCAACAACTTCGTCTACGCGCTGCGCGGCGGAACGACCACCACGTTCTATCGCTACGACACCGCGGGCAACAGCTGGGCCACGATGGCCGCCGTACCGCAGGCCGTCGCCGCCGGCGGCGCACTGACCACCGACGGCACGAACGTCTATGCCTTCGTCGGCAACAACAAGAAGGCCTTTTATCGCTACAACGTCGCCGCCGACACCTGGACGCAGCTCAAGAATCCGACGACGGCGGTCAAGACCGGGGGCGCGCTCGTCTACCGCAGCGGCCTGATCTACGGCTTCGCGGGCGGCGGATCGAATCACTTCATGCGCTACACGATCGCCACGAATGCCTGGGTCAACGTGCGCAACGCGCCGGGCGGAGTCAACGCCGGCGGCGCTCTGACGACGGACGGAACGAGCATCTGGGGCGCGCGCGGCGGCAACCAGAAAACCTTCTGGCGCTACGACTCGACGGCGAATACCTGGACGACGCTGGCGAACACCAACACGAACCTCAACGCCGGCGGCGCGCTGGCCTGGGTCCCGGGCAACCCTGCGGCCGATTCCACCTCGCAAACGGCGCGGGCCGCGCCGGTTCTGGCCACGAGCCCGGCCACCGTCACGATCACGCAGGTGATCACCTCCACGAGCACGGTCAACACCGTCACGCCGACGCTGAGCCGAGTGGTGGTCAACGGTGCGGCCTCGAATCTGGCGAACTGCACGCGCACGCCCTCCGGCACGTTCAACGTCACAGCCAACGTTCCGGCCACGGTCACGTGGACCTGCACGTCCGTCACCGGCACCAATGCCTTCGGCGCCGTCACCTACTCGACCGGCGCCACCGGCACGACGCCGGCCACGAACTGGGGAACCGCGCAAGCCAACAGCGTCCTGATCAGCCCCGTGCTCTCGTTTACGGCGAAGGTCGACAGTCCCACGGCGGCCACGCAGGTCACGAACGTCGGCATGATCTCCAATCAGTCCGGCGGCACTCTCTCCACGGTCGGCACCAACGCCGTCACCACGACGATCAACCAGCCGGCGGCGCTCGCTGCCACGAAGACGAACAGCCCTCAGGGAACCGTGCACCCGGGCGACACGATCACCTACACGATCACGGTTCAGAACACGACGGCGAGCCAGGCTACGAACGTCGTCCTCACCGACGTCACGCCCAGCGGCGGCACGGCGCCGACCACCGACTACGCAACCGGCTTCGCCAACTGCACGACGACGCAGGGAACGTGCGCCGGTCCGGCCGTCGGCGCCACCGGCACCGTGACGTACAACCTCGGCAACGTGGCCGGATACGCCAGCGTGACAATGACTCTGGCCGTGACGGTGAAATCGCCGGCCTCGGCGCGCACGTCGGCCAGTCCCACGGCGATCCCCAATTCCGCGAGCTTCACGATCAACGGCGGTGCGAGCACGGCCACGAACACCGTCACGAACTATCTGGTCGCCCCCCCGCTCCTGAGCATCGCCAAGGCGGAGTCGAATCCGACCGCCGATGCGAACGGCTTCGTCAATCCCACCTCCACCACGACGTACACCATGGTCGTCACGAACGCGGCCAGCAACTCCGTTCCTGCCACGTCGGTGCAGGTTCAGGACAGCGTCCCCGCGGGTACGACCTACGTGAGCTGTGCCGGTGGAACGTCGTGCTCGCAGTCCGGCGGCGTCGTCACCTGGAACGTGCCCACGATCGTGGCCGGCGGAACGGCCACGGTGACGATGACCGTCACCGTCGACAGGCCCGCCGTTTACGGCGGAATCGTCTCCAACGCCGCCGTCGTGACCGCAACCGGTCTCACCGATCCGATCGAGAGCAACGTCGTCTCGTATCTGCTCAATGCCACGCCGAACCTCACCGTCGTGAAGAGCTCGTGCCCCGGGACGGCTGCGGTACCGGCCGGCGGCTACGCGCAAGTCGTGCCGGGAGCGACGCTCACCTACCGGCTCCGCGTCAAGAACCTCGACCCGACCGCGACGGCGAACATCGTCGGCGCGTTCGTGCACGATGCCATCCCCACGGGAACCACGTACGTCACCGGATCGACGTACCTCGTCGATCCGGCCGACGACATCGTCTGCAACGCCGCGGGCGACTGGCCGGTCTCGGGCGGAACGTGGATTCACATCGACGACACGCCGGGATCGCCGGCCCTCCCGACCATCGCCTCCAGCATGCTCGTCTACTCCTTCGCCGCCCAGTACCGCGGCGACACTCCCGACGGGGGCATTCTCGCCACCGGCACGAACGCTTCGAACGCGAACGATGCCATCGTGCAGTTCCGCGTCACCGTCAACGCCCTCGACGGCGGCGGGAACGAAGTGGCGAACGGCACGGCGCTCGACAACACCGCCACGGCCGGCGCGTCCAGCCCCATCGACGCCAGCAATGATTTCTCCGTCAACAGCAGCACGCTGCGGCACCTGATCTGGAACACGCCGAATCTGAGCGCCACGAAGAGCGTGTCGCCCGCCGGCACCGTCAGCACGGGCTACGACGATCCGAACGACTCGACGAAAACTCTCCCCACCGAGCTGACCTACACCATCGTGGTCACGAACAGCGGTACGAAGTCGGTCACGTTCGATCTCAAGGACACGCTCTCCCCCTTCCTCGTCTATCCCTCCATGCACTGCGACACGTCGGTGAATCCTACGCAGTGCACCGGCTTCACGAATTACGCGGCCGGCAGCGGTCCCTCCGGATGGGACTCGTCGTCGCGGACGATCACCTGGCCGAACATCACTCTTGCGGGCGGCGCCAGCACGACGCTCACGTTCGTCGCCAACCCCTACGACAACCTCCCCGCCGGCACGTACACCTTCGACAACACCGCCCTCACCACATCGTGGACCCACTACGCGAGCGCCACCGACGCCGGGACCACGGCTCCCACGCAGAGCAACACCGTCAGCACGACGCTGACGGTCCCGACGATCGTGAAGCTCGTCAGCTTCGCGGCGCAGCAGAACAAGAACGACGTCCTCCTCTCCTGGCACAGCGAGTACGAGATCGACAACCTCGGCTACAACGTCTATCGCGAGCAGGGAGGCGTGCGCACGAGGGTCAACAAGAAACTGATCCCCGGCGGCGCGCTCAAAGGCAAGAACGCGCCCCTCTCCGGCTACTCCTACCGGTTGCGCGACAAGGTCGACTCCGGCGCGTTCGTGCAGTACTGGCTCGAAGACATCGATCTGCACGGCGTCCACACGCCGCACGGCCCGGTGACGCCGGTCATCACCTCCAAGCCGCTCGATCCCGGCAACGCCGCGCCGCTTCCCGGACTCGGGCCGGACGGCTTCACCTTCGAGAATCCCGCGGGCATCGGCGTGCTCCAACCTGCGGCGTTGCCCCCGGCAACCGCCCAGCAGAAACAGGCCCAGCTCGAGATCGCCGCGGACGAGGGCCTGAAGATCTACGTGAAGAAAGAAGGCTGGTATCGGATCAGCCGCGCGCAGATGGCCGCGGCCGGTTGGGATCCGGGCTCGAACGGCAACAAGATCGCGCTCTACTGCGGCGGAGTCGAGCAGCCCATCGTCGTCAAGAACGGACAGTTCGATCTCGCCGACACCGTCGAGTTCTACGGCCTCGGCGTCGATACCGCGGCCACCGGCGCGCGCACCTACTGGCTGCGCTCGGTCAACGGAGGCCGGCTGCGCTACTCCTCACCCGGCGGAAAGAAACAGCCGTCGTTCTCCGGCAACAGCGTCTCCTTCACCACGCAACGCATCGACCGCCTCTTCTTCGCTGCCGGCATCCTCACCGGCGCGCCGTCGGACAATTGGACGGGCCTGCTCATCACGGGCGACGGGTTGCTCGATCGCGACTGGTCGCCGGCGGCCGAGGAACTGAAGGTCGCCAACGTCGATCCCGGCGGCAACGCCACGATGGAGATCGTGATGCAGGGCGCGACCGACGGCCGTCACGACGTCACCGTCGGCGTCAACGGCCACAGCCTCGGCATCGCCACACTGCAGTCGCTGGAGCGCAAAGCGTTCACGTACACGTTCCCCGCTTCGTGGCTCGGCGGCAGCGCCCGGCTCGCGCTCACCGCGCGCAACGGCGAGGAGGACATCTCCACTCTCTACAGAACGCGGCTGATCTATCCGCACCTGCTGCGCGCGGACGACGGTCTCTTTGAAGCGTCTTTGCCGGCATCGTCGAGCGTGACGGTCGGCGGCTTCCCCGCCAACGCCATCCGTGCGATCGACGTCACCGATCCGCTGGCCCCCGCGGCGGTCGACGTCACCGTCGGCAACGACGGCTCCGCGTTCTCGGCGACCTTCTCGACGCCGGCGGGGTCGGGTCCGCGCACGATGCTCGTCTTCGCCACGGGCCGTACGCTCGACGCTCCGGAGATGGGCGCCAACCGCCCGTCGTCGTACGCCGCGCAGGCATCGACGATCTCCGCCGACATGGTCATCGTCACCAACAGCGCATTGGCCACGGCGGCGAACGCGCTCAAGAGCGTTCGCGACGCGAACGGCGTGGCCACGACGGTGATCGACGTCGAAGACATCTACGATGAAGCGAACTTCGGCATCCGCAGTCCGGAAGCCATTCGCACGTTCCTCCAATCGACGGCGTCGTGGAAGCGCGCGCCGCATTTCGTCACCCTGATCGGCGACGCCAGCTTCGATCCGCGCGATTACCTGCAGATGGGCTCCGTCGATCTCCTCCCCGCCCACTTCATCACCACGGCCTACATGAAGACCGTGTCCGATGACTGGTTCACCGACTTCAACGACGACGGCATTGCCGATCTCCCCATCGGCCGCATTCCCGTTCGTACCGCGGACGAAGCATCGGCGGTCGTCAACAAGATCGTCTCGCGCGCAACCGCCGGAGCGTGGAGCTCCCGCGCGGTGTTCATCGCCGGCGACAACTCCACGTACGACTTCGAGGGCTCCGTGGCCGCCACCGCGGCGCTCGTTCCCGCCGGCGTGGCCAAGCAGCAGATTCTGATCGGGCGCGACGGCAACGCCCGGCAATCGATTCTCAACGCCTTGAGCGGCGGAGAGCTCCTCGCGGATTACGTCGGCCACGGCTCGGTCGAGATCTGGGGACTCGACGCCACGTTCGACTCGTCGGCTGCCGGCGCGCTGACGAACGGAGCGCAGCTTCCGCTCGTCGTGGCCATGACCTGCCTCAACGGATACTTCCACGATCTCTACACCGAGAGTCTGGCCGAGGCGCTGTTGAAAGCACCGGGCGGCGGCGCGGCGGCGGTGTGGGCATCGTCCACGTTGACCACGCCGGACTTCCAGGAGCAGATGAACAAGGAGTTGATGCGGCAGCTCTTCGGGTCGTCATCGCTGACGATCGGCGAAGCCGTGGCCCGAGCGAAGAAGGTGGTCACCGACCGCGATGTGCGCGCGTCGTGGATCCTCTTCGGAGATCCGTCGATGAAACTGCGGCCATAGGCGGGGCCAGCCGTCGAAGCATAAGTAGAGTCCATCGCGGAATTTAGTTACAATCTCCGCGCTTGCACGGCGTTGGGTCCGACGTGCAAGATAACTAGGTCCATCGACGGGAGAGAATATGGTCAACGTCCTTCATCGGCGCGCGTTGCGTCTGACGTGTATTTATAGCGTCGCGCTGGCGGTCGTCGCGCTACAGGCGAATGCCCAAACTCCGCCGCAATACAACAACGTCACCGGAGCCGTCACCAACGGCAGCGCGTACGGCGGCGGCCCGGCCATCGCGCCGGTGGCGTGGCCCGCGGAGAGCCAGTGGATCCCGTACTCGTGGGGCACGACCTTCCCCGACCCATCCGGCGATCACGCCGTCAAGGACCTGCGCAACAGCTCCGACCCATCCAACGGCGGCACCACGCCGCAGAACTACGTCAGCGTCAGCTCCGGCTGCCCCGACTCGACCCTCCCGAGCATCTATTACTTCTACAACTCGACGAACAAGACCATCTTCTTCCGCTGGCGCGTCAATCAGATCGCCAACAACTACGCCACCGGGCCGAGCCCCGGAAGCTTCGGCTCCACCAGCCCGTGGAACTCCGCGCTCTGGACGGTCTTTTTCTCCATCACCGGCACCGGCTACCGCGACTTCGCCGCGCATCTAGACGGATCGAGCGGCGCGCCGGCCACTCCGGTCGACATCCTGCGCTCGATCTGGAGCGGCTTGCAGACCAACTCCATCGACTACGTGGCCACCCCCGGCATCTACAGCCTCTTCACGAACCCGACCGCGTTCGTCAACAACAGCACCAATCAGATCGAGCAGTACAACGGCAGCGGCAGCAAGGCCACCGTGCAGTGGCCGAACGGCGCCAGCGAGACGAACTGGGACTACGGCACCACGCGCTCGATCAACATCAGCACCGGGAGCTGCATCGAGTATTTCGTCGACTACGAGATCCCGCTGGCGATGCTCAACGCCTCGGCCGTCGGCGGTCCGACCCTGACGGAGAACACGCCCTTCCAGTTCCTCTTCGCCACCGCGAACAGCCTGAACAATCCCTTCCAGAAAGACATCGTGTGGGAGGGAAGCTTCGTCTGCGACGCCACCTCGCCCGGCCCGTTCGGCGACGCCGTGACGCTGGCCAACGGCATCATCCCGCAGCCGATCGCCACGTCGATCAGCGGGGGCTCGGTCACGGCCGGGACCTGCACCGTGCCGATCCGCGCCCAGATCATGGACGCGCTGAAGGTCAACAACTGCGCGACCATCAGCCAGATCGTCAACGCCCAGTTCATGTATTGGTACGACGCCAACGGCAACGGCCTCGCGGACGAGTCGACCGGAAGCTGGATCCCGATCAACAATCCCGCCGCGCCGGTCGGCACGATCGTCACCACGAACTGGGACATCACCAACCTCGTGCAGGGGCAGTATCTGCTGGCGCTGCAAATCTCCGACGGATCGCTTTTGACGGGCGGCCGCGGCCACACGACGCAGACGTGGCAAACGAACGGGGTCAGCCAAATCAACCAGCCGTTCGCCACCGATGCGACGGGCGGGTACTACACGAACGTCCCGTACCAGGGCATCACCGCGCAGAGCCTCGGCATCAACTACGTGAAGGTCACGGTGCCGGGCCCGTCGGGGAATCCGCCCTGCGGCGTGAACCCGCCGACGCTCACGAAGACGCATCCCGTCGGCAGCAACAGCGTGCCGGCCAACAGCGACGTGCAGTTCACCGTCACCCTCACCAACACGTCGGGGACGCAGATCTCCATCTCCTCGCTCACCGACACGCTGCCGTCCGGCTTCACCTACAGGACCACCGACGGCGGCACGCTGACGCCGTCGACGTCGCCGAACCTCGGCGACAGCGGCACGATCACCTGGACGTTCCCGAACGGCACGAACATCCCGGCCTGCCTCACGAATCCCTGCGTGACGCCGCAGACGAAGACGCTGATCTACACCGCGCGCACCGGCAGCACCGCCGGCACGTACTTCAACACCGCGACGATGACGACGGGCGTCGGCAACCTCACCGCCACCGACTCGGGTGTCACCGTGACGAACGCCACGATCGCGGCGACGAAGTCGGCGGCGCTCTCGACGTCGCCGAGCGTGCCGCTCGGCACGTATAACCAGAACGACGTCGTCCGCTTCACCATCACCTATACCAACACCGGGAACACGCCGGTCACCAGCGTCGTCATCACCGATCCGCTGCCGGCCGGCTTCACGTATCAGGCCTCGAGCCCGACCGCGAACTCGCACCCCGCGGTCGACGCGAACGGCACGGTGATCTGGAACGTCGGCACCGTTGCCATCGGAGCGTCGGGCTTCGTCACCGTTGACGCGAAAGCGACGCAGCCCGGGTCGGCCACGAACGGCACGGTCGGGAGTCCTGTCACGGTCACGTCGGGGAATGCGCCCGAGGTCGACCCGTCGACGACGGTGTTTGTTCTCGGACCGGTGCTGAAGATCGGCAAAGTTGGCTCGACCACGAACATCAGCGCGTCGCCCTCGACCGTCACCTACACGATCGAGTACGCGAACGTCGGCACGTCGAACGCGAGCATCACCACGCTCACCGACTCGGTGCCCGCGGGCTTCACGCTCACCGCGCCGATTCCCTCGGGTTGCTCGCAGGCGGGCGGCGCGGGCGGCCTGGTGACCTGCAACATCAATAACACCCTCGCGCCGGGAACGACGATCCCGGTCACGCTCGTCTTCTCGATCGCGAACACCCCGCCGGCGACGCTGCAGAACACGGCCACGATCAACGCCAGCAACGCCACGTCGCAGTCGGCGAACTTCACCGTCAACGCGTACAGCAACACCTGCGCGACGAGCAATTACTACTTCCACACCACGACCGGTCAGGTGTCGGCGTCGGCGACGAACCTCGGCGTCGGCTACGTGCAGATGACGAATAACGGTGCGGGCTACACGTCTGCGCCGCTCATCAGCTTCAGCGCGCCGACCGGTCCGAATCCCGTAACGGCAACCGGTACGGCAGCGGGCAACGCCACGGGCGGCGTCGTCGGCGTAAATGTGACGAACGCCGGCAACGGCTATACGTCAGCGCCTACCGTGACGTTCACCGGTGGTGGCTTCACTACGCTGGCGGCTGGCACCGCGGTCATGACCAACAACCAGCGCCTGGCAACCACCACGCCAGGCACGGGCGCGGGAAACACCATCACCATCACAGTGAATGACCGGATGGAAGTCGCGCGCTTCTACTCCGACCCGGTCGACACCGGCTCGGTCATCAGCAGCGCTTCGGTGAAGACGGGTTGGGACCTCGTCAGCGGCAACAAGCTCGTCTACGACGTCGAACTCCGCGATTACAACCCCGCGGACAACACGCACACACTGATCGCTACCGCGACTCAGGCCGGTGTCACCAACCCGGCTGCGAACTTTAGCCAGACGTTGAACTACACGATTCCGGCGAACACGGTCCTCAGGGCCGGCCACCGCCTGGTCTGGGTTGTCTTCGCGAAGGACTTCAACGGCAACGCGAACACGCAGGTCAACTTCCACTACAACGGCGACTCCACCACGAACGCCGGCCAGGGCAACAGCTTCGGCGCGGTCTGCCTCATCCCGATCAAGATCTCGATGACCAAGCTTGCCAACAAGCTGTCGGTCACGCCCGGCGTCGACTCCATCACCTACACGCTGCAGCTCAACAACACCTCGCCCACCGGCATCAACATCCCGACCGTCTCCGTCGTCGACGCCCTCCCGGCCGGCGTGACCTACGTCTCGTCGGTGCCGAGCGTCGGCAGCGTCGCCGTGGTCGGGCAGAACGTGACGTGGACGGTCGGCACGGTCAACGCCGGCGCCACGCCGTCGCTCACCATCACCGCGAACGTCACGACCTCGGTGACGGGCACGACGATCACCAACAACGCCACGCTCACCAACGACTACACGAACTCCGTCAACGCCTCGGTCACCACCGACCTGGCGCGCCCGAATGTCGTCATCTCCAAGACCGCCAGCACCACTTCCGTCCCCGCCGGCGGCAGCTACTCCTACACCGTCACCGCGCTCAATGCCGGACCCGGCGTCGCCAACAGCGTCGTCGTCACCGACACGCTGCCGACGGGCGTCAGTTGCACCAACTACACCGGCTCGACCAACACCGTCGCCGTCATCAATGTCACCAACGGCGGCAGCGGCTACGTCACCGCGCCGAACGTCACCTTCTCCGGCGGCGGCGGGGGAACCGGCGCGCAGGCGACGGCCGTCATCAACGGCGGCGTCGTCGTGGCCGTCCTCGTCACCAACGGCGGCACCGGCTACACCTCCACGCCGGGCGTCGTCTTCAGCAGCGGCGCCGCCACGGCCACCGCGCAGTTGGCCGGCGTCAGCGTCAGCGGACAGGTCCTGACGTTCAACGTCGGGACGATGGCGGCCGGCGCCACCGCCGCCTTCAAGATCAACGTGACGGCCGGCACCACCGGCTGGACCGCGGGCAACAACGCCGTCACCAACACCGCCTCCGTCGTCGACAGCTACGGCACCACGCCGCGCACGGCGACCGTCGACGTCAACATCGTGGCCACGCCGCAGCTCCGCCTCTCCGAGCTGGCCTCGCCGCTGCCGTCGCCGATCACCGCCGTCAACATCACCTCCGGCGGAAGCGGCTACACCTCCACGCCGTCCGTGTCGATCTCCGGCTGCGCCGTGGCGCCGACCGCGGTGGCCACCGTCGTCAGCGGCGTCGTCACCGGCGTCACCGTCACCAACGCCGGCTCCGGCTGCAGCTCGCCGGTCGTCAGCTTCAGCGGCGGCAGTCCGTCGGTCGCCGCCACCGCCACGGCCACCACCGGCCAGACCAGCGGAGGTCTTCTCAACATCGCCATCAACAGCGGCGGCAGCGGCTACAGCTCCGCGCCGACCGTGAACATCGCCGGCTGCTCGGTCGCGCCGGCCGCCACCGCCACCCTCACCGGCGGCGTCGTCACCGGCATCACCATCACCAGCGCCGGCGCCGGCTGCCCCGCCAACCCGACGATCTCGTTCAGCGGCGGCACGCCGACCACCGCCGCCACCGCCACCGGCTACGGCGGCGAGCGCGTCGTCTTCGTCAACGTCACCAACGGCGGCTCGTACCCGACGCCGCCGACCGTGACGATCAGCGGCAACAACTGCAGCGGCGTCACCGCCACGGTGAGCACGAACCCGGTCTCGTCGCTCTCCGGCCCGTACAGCGTCACCGGCGTCACGCTCACGAACAACGGCAGCGGCTGCACCGGCATCCCCACCGTCAGCTTCAGCGGCGGCGGCGGCGCCGTGGCCAACGCCGTCATCGGCGCCGCGCCGGGCGACACCGTGCAGTACTCGATCACCGCCACGAACGTCGGCAGCGCGCCGGCCACGGGCGTGGTGATCACCGACGTCCTCCCGTCGAACACGACCTACCAGAGCGGCGGCACGTTCAGCCTCGGCGCGGTCAGCTCGCCGGCCACGCCGTCGCTGGCCGTGAACGCCAGCACGACCTTCACCTATCTCGTGAAGGTCAACGACTCGCTGCCGTTCGGCCAGAGCGTGCTCTCGACGAACGCCGGCGCCACGTCGACGAACACCACCTCGCCGACGAACGTGACCACGACGGTCAACAGCGGCGCCACGCCGAACTACCAGATCACCATGGCGCCGAGCGGCGACACCGTCGGCGATCCGCTGACGACGCTCGCCAGTGCCGCCGCGGCCTCGTCGACGATCCTCGTCAACTCCTCGTCGCTCATGTCCGTCGGCAGCTACATCGCCGTCTTCAGCGGCTCGGCATGGCAGATCGCCAAGATCACGGCCATCAACGGACAGATCGTCGCCCTCGACACCGCCATCAGCGCCGCGGCCGGCGCGAACATCGTCCCGGTCGAGGAGTACACGATCAGCTACTCCAACGCCGGCCACGCCTCCGGCACGAGCGTCGTCTTGACCGACTACCTCCCGGCCGGCCTGCTCTACGCCGGCGTGCCGCCGTCGAACTCGATCCCGGTCAACGGCTCGCCGGTGATCGGCACCAATACGAACGTGACCTGGACCATCGGCACGCTCACGCCGGGCGCCTCCGGGACGCTAGACATCCTCGTCTTCCCGAACGCCGCCGGCACGTATACCAACGTGGCCGCGATCGGCGACGGCACCGCGCTCAACACCCGCAACGCCTCCACCACGGCGCAGACGACGTTCGGCGCGCTCAATCCGTCGAAGACGACCAGCACCACGCCGGTCACGGCCGGCAGCACCGCCACCTACACCATCACGGTGACGAACCCGCTCGCCGCCACCACCGCGTCGAACGTGCAGATCACCGACAATCTCTCCAGCGGCTTCACCTACAAGGCCGGCACGACGATCATCAACGGCGTCGCCGCCGCCAACCCCTGCACCTCCGGCTGCGTCGGCTACGTGACGATCACCAGCGGCGGCAGCGGCTACACCTCCGCGCCGACGGTCAACTTCGCCGGCGGCGGCGGCAGCAACGCGGCTGGGACCGCGATCGTCACGAACGGCGTCGTCACCGGCGTCGTCATCACCAACACCGGCAGCGGCTACACCTCCGCGCCGGCGGTCAGCTTCTCCAGCGGCGCGGCCACGGCCGTGGCCTCGCTCGGGTCGACCAGCTCGCCGACGTGGATCGGCCAGAGCATCGCCGGCAACGGCACGCTCACGCTGGTGTTCCAGGCCGACGTCAGCGCGAATACGCCGAGCGGCGATTACCAGAACCAGGTTCTCGGAGCGTCGACGAACGTTCCGTCGCTCATCTTCGACTACCTCGGCACGACGCAGGAAGACGTCCACGTCTGCGACGCCGCGCCGCCCATCCACGCGCCGGCCGCGCTCTGCGCCAACTCCACCAACAACATCGCCTCGGCGCCGCGCGATCCGGGAGCCACGTTCTCCTGGTCGATCAGCAACGCCACCATCACCAACGCGTCGGTCACTACCGTCGATCACATCACCATCGGCAGCGGCGGCAGCGGCTACGTGCAGGCGTCCACGACCGTGACGATCGACGCGCCCACCGGCACGCCCGCCGTGCAGGCCACCGCCACTGCCACCGTCACCGGCGGCGTGATCACGGCCATCACCATGACCAACTTCGGCAGCGGCTACGTCACCACGCCGACGGTGACGATCGGCGGCGTCGGCAGCGGCGCCACCGCCGCAGCCACGCTCGGCAGCGGCTTCATCTTCACCGCCGGCACGGCCGGGACGAACGCCGTCATCAACCTGACCAAGACGAAGGGCGTCTGCTCGGTGAATTCGACGGCGGTCAGCGTCCCGGTCAATACCTCGCCGAGCGTCACCACGGACATCACCTCGAAGAACGTCTGCGCCGGCGCCACGTACTCGGTCACGGCGGTCGTGGCCAACGCCACGACGAATCAGTGGCAGGTCTCGACCGACGGCGGCGTGAACTTCAGCAACCTCGCCAACAGCGGCGCCTGCGCCTCGAACTGCGTCAGCGGCGCGACGACGCAATCGCTGTCGATCACGAACGTCACCGCAGCCGTCGACGGCAACGTCTATCGCCTCGTGTCGACGAACGGCAGTTGCAGCGCCACCACCAGCAACTCCACGCTGCACGTCACCTGCGCGCTCGACCTCGAGGTGACGACGAACGCCGACTCGCCCGACCCGGTCAGCGCCGGCAACAACATCACGTATTCGCAGACGGTCTCGAACCTCAGCACGTCGGCCACCACCGCCACGGTCACGTTCTCGCAGAACGTGCCGTCCAACACGACGTTCGTCTCGATGACCCCGCCCTCCGGCTGGAGCTGCACCACGCCCGCCGTCGGCGGCACGGGCGCCATCACCTGCACGACGAACTCCGGCGTCCACCTGGCCGGCAACAGCACCACCAATCCGTTCACTCTCGTCGTGGCTGTCGATCCGTCGACGAACGACGGCGCGACGATCACCGATACCGCCACCGTGGCGGTCGGCGCCGGCGACACCGACTCGGTGGCCGCGAACAACACGAAGTCGGCGACGACGACGGCGCTCAAGCGCATCGACATCGCCGTCACCAAGAGCAACAACGCCTTCAACGCCCAGTACGGGCCGGGCTTCGTCTTCCCCGGCAACCCCGCCACCGCCCAAGACGTGCTGTGGTTCGTGACGATGACGAACAACGGTCCGTCGCGCGCCACCGGCGTCCAGCTCGTCGACACCATGCCGAGCGGCTTCACCTACTCGAGGAACATGGCCGCGATCGTGACGAACACCGGCAGCGGCTACACCTCCGCGCCGACCGTCAACGTCAGCGGCGGCAACGGCAGCGGCGCCACGGCCAAGGCCAAGCTCGGCGGTTTCATCACCGTCATCAACGTCACCAACGGCGGCAGCGGCTACACCACCGAGCCGACCGTGACGTTGAGCGGCGGCAGCCCGACCACGAACGCCACCGCTACGTCGACGATCGACGACAGCGGCCACGTCATCTCCGTCACCATCACCAACGAAGGCGCCGGCTACACCTCCACGCCGACGGTCAGCTTCGGCGGCCCCGGCACCGGCGCCGCCGCCACCGCCACGGTCCTCGGCACGCCGACCAAGGTTGCTCAGGTCTACTTCGACAACCCCGGCACCGGCTACACCACGCCGCCGGGCCTCTCGTTCAGCGGCGGCGGTCCCAGCGTGGCCGCCGCGGCCACGCCGGTCATCTGCGTCTACAACAACGGCACCGGCGTCACCACCTGCAACGTCGGCACGCTCGACGCCGGCCAGACCGCGACCATGACGGTCGCCGGCCAGGTCGGTCCGGGCGCCGGCCAGGTGCTCAACAGCGCCGGGCCGACGTACAACGAGACCGACTCGAACACGGCCAACGACAACGGCAGCTCGATGATGACGGTGCTCGCGCCGACGGTCGTCAAGATGCTGGCCATGGACGCCGTGCAGTCGAAGAACAACGTCACCATCACCTGGCAGACGTCGTTCGAGCAGGACAACCTCGGCTTCTACGTCTGGCGCGAGGTGGCCGGCCAGAAGGAGCGCGTCAGCAAGAACATCATCGTCGGCTCGGCGTTCTTCACCGGCAAGAAGATCTCGCAGAACGCGCGGCGCAGCTACCGCTTCGTCGACAAAGCGCCGCCCGCCGGACAGTTCCCGCAGTACTGGATCGAGGACGTCGATCTCAAGGGCGTGCACACGACGCACGGTCCGGTCACGCCGAAGATCAGCAACACCGCCCCGACTCCGACGCCCGACACCGATCCCGACCCGTCGGCCGGCTCCGTCGGCGGCATCTTCGTCACGCAGCCCGGCATGGGCGTCACCGCGCCTGCGCCGAGCGCGCCGGCCGCGCAGCGTCTGGCGCAGCAGTGGAACGTCGCCGCTGTGCCCGCGGCCAAGCTGATCGTCACGCAGCCCGGCTGGTACAAAGTCAAGAAGAGCGACCTCGTCGCCGCCGGCTACGATCCGGGCACGAACAGCCAACAGATCTCCGTCTTCGCCGACGGCGTCGAAGTGCCGATCGTCATTCCCAGCGGCAACTTCGGCAGCGACGACGCCATCGAGTTCTACGGCACCGGCATCGACACGCCGACCGCGGGCGGCCACGTCTACTACGTGACCAGGACCGGCGTCGGCAAAGCGCTGCGCGTCGCCAGCGTGAACGGCAAGCCGGGCAGCGGCGCCCCCGCGCCGGCCAGCACGCCGTACACCTTCAGCCGCGTCGAGCGCACCGTCTTCTTCACCGCGCTCGTCAACAACGGCGACCGCGACAACTTCTTCGGCCAGTTGATCGTGAACTGGTTCGGCACTCCGGCGACGAACGCGATCACAGTCTCGAACCTCGATCCGGCGAGCGGCACGGCCGCGCTCGAGGTGGTGATCCAAGGGTCGACCGAGGACTTCGACCACGCCGTGCAGCTCGACCTCAACGGGCACGACCTCGGCGTCGTCCGCTTCCGCAGCCAGGCCCGCAGCGTCTCCAACTTCAACGTTCCGGTGAGCTGGCTGACGGAAGGGGAGAACACGCTCAACTTCAACGCCGTGGGCGGCGACGACGACATCAGCCTCGTCGAGTCCGTGAAGCTCACCTACGCGCACCGCTTCGTCGCCGACAACAACGCTCTGGCCTTCAACGTCCCGGCGGCGACGGCGGTCACCGTAGCCGGCTTCACCACCGATCAGGTTCGCGTCGTCGATCTCACCGATCCGCAGGCGCCGCAGCTTCTGCCGGTCAACGTCGCCGCGACGGCGGACGGCAAGAAGAGCGTCTCCTTCGCCACCGCCGGCAGCGGCACGCGCACGATCTTCGCCTTCGGCGCCGACCGCGTGCAGGCGCCGGCCCAGATCGTCGTCAACGCCAGCTCGACGCTCAACGCCGCGAAGAACGGCGCCGATCTCGTCATCATCACCAACAAGGCCTTCGCCTCCGCGGCGGCCTCGCTCAAGGCCGCGCGCGACGCGCAGGGCATCAGCACCACCATCGCCGACGTGCAGAACGTCTACGACGAATTCTCGTACGGCGCGCACGGCCCCGACGCCATCCGCGCGTTCCTGCAGCGCGCCAAGACGTCGTGGACGAAGGCGCCGCGCTACGCCATTCTCCTTGGCGACTCCAGCTTCGATCCGCGCAACTACTACGGCATGGGCAACGTCGACTTCGTGCCGACGAAGCTCATCGCCACGGCGTATCTGAAGACGGCGTCCGACGACTGGTTCGCCGACTGGAACGACACCGGCCTGGCGCAGATCGCCATCGGGCGCATCCCGGTGCGCACGGCTGACGAAGCAGCCGCCGTCATCAACAAGCTCGTTCGCCGCGCCTCGGTCACCGGCCCGTGGATGAACAACGTGTCTATCATCACCGACCGCACGAACGGCGTGCCGTTCACGGTCGCCGGCGACCAGCTCGCCGCGCTCGTGCCGTCGACGTTCGCGAAGAGCCGCATCTCCTTCGCCGCCACGCCGAACCCGTCGCAGGCGGTCGTCGACTCGTTCAACAACGGCGCGCTGATCACAAACTACATCGGCCACGGCTCGGTGGAGATCTGGAGCAGCGACATCTTCAGCTCCACCGCCGCGGCGGCGCTCACCAACGGCGACAAGCTGCCGTTCGTGGTGACGATGAACTGCCTCAACGGCTACTTCCACGACCTCTTCCAGGAAAGCCTCGGCGAGGCGCTTCTCAAGAACGCCAACGGCGGCGCCATCGGCGCGTGGGCGTCGTCGGCGCTGACCTCGCCCGACCAGCAGTTGAAGGTCAATCTCGCGCTCTACCGGCAGCTCTTCGGCGGCACGACCACCATCGGCGACGCCGTGCTGAAGGCGAAACAAGAGACGACGGACATCGACGTCAGACGCACATGGATCCTCTTTGGCGATCCGACGCTGAAGCTGCAGCCGTGAAGACGCTCACTTTTGCGCTCACCCTCCTGACGATCGCGGCCCCCGTGGCCGCGATCGTCGGGCCTCCGCCGAACCAGATTCCGCTTCCCGGCCTCGGCGTGGCCGGGAGCATCGTCGAGTCGCCCGCCGGCTGCGGCGTGCTGCGCCCGGCAACGCTCGGCGCGGCCACGGCGCAGCAGCTCAAAAAGCAGAGCGAGCTCGCCGCTGATTTTGGTCTCAAGATTTACGTGACGCGGGAAGGCTGGTACCGCGTCACGCGCGAGCAGATGTCCGCGGCCGGCTTCAATCCCGGCGCGAACTTCAAGAAGCTCTCGCTGTACGAGCAAGGCCTCGAGCAGCCGCTCGTCGTCAACAGCGACTCGATCGAGTTCTACGGCCGCGGCCTCGACTCCATCTCCACCGGCGCGCGCACGTACTGGCTGCGCTGGAGCGAAGGCTCCGCGAACCGCCTGCCACTGGTGAAGTCGCGCGGCGGCGCGCCGCTCGCCGGCAGCGTCTCGTTCGCATACGAGAAGCGCGAGCGCAGCATGTTCCTCGCGGCGATCGTCAACAACGGCGACGCCGAGAACTACTTCGGCCCGCTCGTCTGGAGCGAGCCGACCGAGCAGCCCCTCCGCCTCGGCAACGCCGACAGCGGCGCCGCCGGCAACGCCACGCTCGAAGTGACCCTGCAGGGCGGCACCGACGGACCGCACCGTACCGCCATCGCCTTCAACGGCCAGAGCCTCGGCGTCGTCACGTACGACAACCAGGAGCAGAAGACCTTCGCGTTCGCCGTGCCGCACGCGTCGCTCGGCGGCGCGAACAGCGTCACCTTCACCGCCCTGGGCGGCGACGACGATTTCAGCGTCGTGGCCTCGACGAAGCTCACCTACCAGCATCTCCTCCGCGCCGACGGCGGCGAATTCGAGGCTAGTCTGCCGGCCGGGCGCACCGTGCGCGTCGGCGGCTTCACCTCGAACGCTATCCGCGTCATCGACGTCACCGACGCGCCGGTCGAGCTCGAGACGGCAATCGCGTCCGATCCCGCCGGCGGCTATGCCGCGACGTTCACGCCGTCCGGCAGCGGCAGCCGCGTCGTCCTCGTCTTCGATGACAGCCGCATCCTCGCGCCCGCAGAGCTGGCGGCGAACCGCCCGTCGACGTGGAGCGACGGGAAGGGGAGCGCCGACCTCCTCATCATCAGCAACAGCGCATTCATCCAGGCCGCGTCGGGGCTCGTACCGGTGCGGCAGCGCGACGGCATCAACGCCGTCGTCGTCGACGTCGAAGACGTCTACGACGAGTTCAACTTCGGCGTACGCGGCCCCGAAGCCATTCGCGCGTTCCTCAAAAACACGCTGCAGTGGAAGACGAAGCCGCGCTGGGTGCTCCTCGTCGGCGACGCCAGCATCGACCCGCGGAACTACATGGGCATGGGCGCGTACGACTTCCTGCCCACGAAGCTCATCCCGACCTACTACCTCAAGACCGCGTGCGACGACTGGATCGCCGACGTCAACGGCGACGGCGTTCCCGACTTCGCCATCGGCCGCATCCCCGCCCGCACACCTGAGGATGCGGCGCTGATGTTCAACAAGATCATCGCCCGCGGCACGCCGAGCGGCGCGTGGGCGAATACCGTCCTCTCCGTAGCCGATCGCCCCGAGGGCTACGACTTCGCCGCCTCGGCCGACGCTGCGGATTCATTCGTGCCGCACTCGATGACGCTGCAGAACATCCGGTTCGCGCAGAGCACCGACGTCATCACTGCGCTCAACCAGGGGCAGCTCCTCGTCGACTACGTCGGCCACGGCACCGTCGACCTCTGGGGCATCGACGGCGTGTTCAACTCGAGCGACGCCGCCGCGCTGACGAACGGCAACCGCTTGCCGTTCGTCGTGGCCATGAACTGCCTCAACGGCTACTTCCATGACCTCTTCTCGTACAGCATGGCCGAGGCGCTCTTGGAGGCGCCGAACGGCGGGGCGGTGGCGGTGTGGGCGTCGACCACGCTCACCGAGCCGGACGGCCAGGCCGTCATGAACCGCGAGCTCCTCAGCCAACTCTTCGGCGGCGGCAACTTGACCATCGGCGAAGCAATCAATCGTGCGAAGCGCGTGGTGGAGGACAAGGATACGCGCAATTCGTGGATTCTTTTCGGCGATCCGTCTCTCAAACTCAAACCTTGAAAGGGAGTCCGTGCGTCGTTACCGCCTCGGACGACTGGCTCGCATCCTCACCTCGGCCGAGGTGACGAACCTCGGCAACGGTAACCACCTGCGCTTCGTCGTGGCCATGAACTGCCTCAACGGCTACTCCGCCGACATCTTCTCGTACAGCCTGGCCGAGGCGCTGCTCGAAGCGCCGAACGGCGGCGCGGTGGCGGTGTGGGCTCATACAGCAGCTCTTCAGCGGCGGTAACCTGACGATCGGCGAGGCCATCAACCGCGCCAAGCTGGCCGTGCCGGATCCCGACGTGCGGAAGTCGTGGGTTCTCCTCGGCGTCCGTCGATGAAGCTGAAGTGATTACCGCCGCTGCTGCACTCCCTCGGGGTATTGGCGGAAGTCGCCATTCGATAGCACGATGTCGCAGTCGAAGTTCGTCGTGCTGCCCTCCTTGTAGTGCCACGCCTCGGCCTCTTCGAACTTGCCGTCCTTGCCGCCGCTGACGATCCAGTAATTCGTCCCGTCGCTGGCGTAGCGGACGTTGTTGCCCCAGCCGTCCTTCATGATCTGGATCGACTCGGGCGGCCGGTTGTTTGCGGCCTTGTACTCCTCGACCGACGACGCCATCGTGCGAATGTCCGCCATCGTCCGCTTCTGCTTCGCGCGCTGCATGGCCGTGAGGAGATTGGGGATGGCGATGGCGGCCAGGATGCCGATGAAGCCGATGATCACGACGATGGCCACGAGCGCGATCACCACGCCCGAGGCGCCGCCGCCGCTGCCGGCCGTCGCGGCCATGATCGCCGTCTCCTCCGGCGTCAGTTGGTCGAGGCGCTTTCCGGAGAAGAGAATCTTCACGTGCGGCCGCGTGAAGTAAACGAGGATCAGCACGGAGATGATCGTGCCGAGCGGAAGGGCCAAAAGGCCGATGCAGGCCAGGACCATCTGCAGCGTCCGCCCCCAGCCGCGCATCTTCCAGAGGCCGGCGCCGGTGGCGATGCTCAGCGCGCCGAAGATGAGGAAGACGACCGCGAGCACGAGGCCGAACGTGCGGTCCGCCTGCGTGCTCCGGGCCTCGGTGACGGCGCCGAGGAGGCCGCCGAGAAGCATCATTCCGCCGCTGAAGAAGTGGAGGACGGCGAGCGCCGTCACGAGCCCCGGCCTCGCCATCGAGATCGGCGCCGCGGGCGCCGTCACCGACATCGGCGTACCGCACGAGTTGCAGAATCGCGCACCAGGCGCGAGCGTGTTCCCGCATCGCTGACAATACATGAGCTCGATTTTAATGGAAGTCGTGGCTGCGGATGTCAGCCACGCCTTCGAGTGCAAAGAACTTTTCGGCGCGCACCGAGCACTGCCCGTCCGCGTTCTGCAGCGTTCCTTCGACGATCAGCCCCGGCGACGACACGATGAGCGCGCGGTGCTCGCGAAAGAGATCGGGATGGACGATGGCCTGCGAGATCCCCGTCTCGTCCTCGAGCGTGAGAAACACGAAGCCCTTCGCCGTCCCCGGCCGCTGCCGCACGATGACCGCGCCCGCCGTGGCCACGCGCCGGCCGTTGGCCATCCGCTTCATCTCCTTCGCCGTGACCACGCCGTCGGCGCGCAAGCGCTGGCGGAAGTGGGCGAGGAGGTGCGGCCCGGTCGTCATCTCCGTCGCGTCGTAGTCGGCGATCGTCTCTTCGCCCCGCGTCATCTCCGGTAGCGGCGATGTGGAGTGCGGCGGCCATGCCGCCGCTGTCTCGAACAACTCGCCCGCGGGCTTGGCCGCCTGCGACGCTTGCCACAGCGCGGCGCGGCGGGTGAGGCCGAGCGACGACATCGCGCCTGCGTAGGCAAGCTTGTTCATCTGCTCATCGCGCACGCGCGCGCGCCGCGCCACGGCGTCGACGCTGGCGAACGGCTGCGCCGCCTCGATGGCCGCGCCCGTCGCCGCGCGCAGTCCCTTCACGAAACGCATGCCGAGGCGGATCGCGCCGTTCTCCCAGCGGCACATCCACCCGGAGTGATTGACGTCGACCGGCAGCACCTTCACGCCGTGGCGCTGCGCGTCCTTGACCAGCGTCGAGGGGTGATAGAAGCCCATCGGCCACGCATTCAAAAGCGAGATGAAGAACGCCGCCGGATGCCGCGCTTTCAGATACGCGCTGGCGTAGGCGATGAGCGCGAAGCTCGCCGCGTGCGATTCCGGGAAGCCGTACAGCGCGAACGCCGTGATCGACTTGACGATCTGGTCCTGCGCGTCGCCGTCGATGCCGTTCTTGGCCATCCCGTCGCGCAGACGGCGCTCGATCTCCTGCATCCGCTCCATGGAGCGCTTGAATCCCATGGCCCGCCGCAGCTCCTCCGCCTCGCCGCCGGTGAAGTTCGCCGCGGTCATGGCGATGCGCAGCAGTTGCTCCTGAAAGAGCGGCACGCCGAGGGTGCGCTTCAGGATCGGCTCGAGGCAGGGATGCGGATACTCGACCGGCGCTTTGCCCTGCCGCCGGTCGAAGAACGGCTTGATCATCCCGCCGACGATCGGCCCCGGGCGGATAATCGCCACCTGCACGACGATGTCGTAGAAGCACTTCGGCGCGTTGCGCGGCAGCGACGCCATCTGCGCCCGGCTCTCCACCTGGAAGACGCCGACGGTGTCGGCCTCGTTGAGCATTTTGTAGACGAGCGGGTCGTCCTCCGGGAGGTGGGCGAGGTCGACGTCGATCTTCTGCTTCTCGCGGATGAGCGGGATGCATTCCTCGATGGCGGCGAGCATCCCCAGGCCGAGGAGATCGACTTTGATGATGCCGAGGTCGGCGCAGTCTTCCTTGTCCCACTGAATGACCACGCGGCCGGGCATCGCCGCCGGCTCGAGCGGCACGACTTCGTCGAGCCGCCCGCGCGCCAGCACCATGCCGCCGGAGTGCTGCCCCATGTGCCGCGGCAGATTCTGGATCTGCATCTGCAGCCGCATGAAGTGCTGCACGCGCAGGTCGGCGGGATCGAAGCCCGCCGCCGCGATCATCGCCGGCATCGACTCGAGCTTTTCGCGGATCTCGCCGAAGTGCCAGGTGCTGACGTTCTTGGAGAGCTTGTCGGCTTGTTCGAGCGAGAAGCCGAGGGCCTTGGCCACTTCGCGCGCCGCGGAGCGGTCGCGGTAGGTGATGACGTTCGCCGTCATGGCCGCGCCGTGCGCGCCGTAGGTTTTGTAGACGTGCTGGATGGCGCGCTCGCGCTCGTCCCCCGAGGGGAGATCGAGGTCGATGTCCGGCCACTCGCCCCGCTCCTCGGAGAGAAATCTCTCGAAGAGAAGATCCATCTTCACCGGATCGACGGCGGTGATGCCGAGGGCGTAGCAGACCGCGCTGTTGGCCGCGGAGCCGCGTCCCTGCACGAGGATTTTCTCGCGCTGGCAGAACTGGACGATGTCCCAGACGATGAGGAAGTAGCCGGCCAAGTCGAGCTTCTCGATCATGGCCAGCTCTTTCTCGAGCTGCTTCTGCGCTTTCGCCGTGAGCGGCCGGAAGCGGACGCGCGCGTCGTTCCAGGTGATCTTGCGCAGATACGACATCGGCGTCTCGCCCGGCGGCAGCGGGTAGTCGGGGAATTGATAGCCGAGGTCTCCGAGGGAGAAGGCGAGGGTCTGGGAGAGCTCCCAAGCGTGATCGATGGCTTGCGGGAGGTCGCGGAAGAGGGCGCTCATTTCCGCGGCGCTTTTGATGTGCCGCTCGCGGTTGACGCCGAGGAGCCGCCCCGCGGTCTCGACGTTGACGCCGTGCTTGATGCAGGTGAGGACGTCGTGGAGCTCTTTGTCGTCGGGTCTCGCGTACCGCACACCGTTGGTGGCAAGGATGGGAAGTTTGAGCCGTCTGGCAATATCGAGGAGGGCAATGTTCTCGTGCTCCTCGTCGCGCCGGCGATGCCGCTGCAGCTCGACGTGCGTCCGCCCCTGGAAGACGCCGGCGATTTTCTGAATGGTGGCCTCGTCCGCGCGCGTGATGCAGTGCAGCCCGGCAGCGAGCTCCTCGACCTGCTCCCAAGTGCAGCGCGCCTCCCCCTTCGGCTTGTCGAGCGCGCCGGCCGTGAGGAGCTTGCAGAGGTTTTTGTAGCCGGCGCGGGTTTCAACGAGGAGGGAAAGGGTTTGATCTTTGTCGGTTCCAGCTTCGCGAAGGTGCTTCGGCGGCTCGAGCCGGATCTCCGCGCCAAGGATGGCCTTGACCCCGTTCTTCTTCGCGGCGGTGTAAAAGCGCGGAGCGCCGTAGACGCCGTTACGGTCGATGATGGCCATCGCAGGGATGTCGTTTGCGGCGGCGTGGTGGATGAGGTCCTCGGGGAAGGCGGCCCCGTCGAGGAAGGAGAAGGCGGAGGAGGCGCGGAGCTCGGCGTATTTCACGGAAACTTAGAACGCAGAATGCGAATGCAGAATTAAGAAAGCGCCGGTTTTTTCGTCGATGCCTTCAGGACGATCGTCGTCAGGATCGCGACGATCTCGTTTGCTTCCTTAATGAGCGCTGCAACACGCTTGACCGGAACGATCTCCGCTGCACCGAACAGACGCAGCCAGTAATGCGCTTCGCGCGCTTCTTTGAGTGCAACGCGTGCTTTCGCGATGAAATCCGCGCGGCTCTGCGCCGCCTTCGCTTCTTCGAGATTCGATCCGACGCCGGTACCCGACCGCAAAAGCTGCGATGCAAGCGGCGAGATGCCGCGCTTCAAGCTGATCGTCCGATGCAACCGCACCACGCGGCAAGCAAACTCAAACGCCCGCTCATGAATATCTCGTGGTTCCATCGTCATTTCTCCATTCTGCATTCGCATTCTGCGTTCTGAATTTCCGTGGCCGATCATCCCATGACCGCATCAACGAACCACTCATTCGCCGCGCCCTGGAACATGCGGTACATCGTCCCCTTCTCCATCTCCACATCCCAGTACTCCCTAGCCTCCGGCCCCTCCTTCCACCACCCCTCCTCAATCCTCCACGGCCCCGACGCCACCTTCACATTCCCCGCAACGTCTCCCTCTCCGCGGATCGACTCGATCGTCGTCTCGCCGCGCTCCTTCCGCGTCACCACCTCCACCGGGATGGGCGGGCGGAACACGCGCGCGGCCAGAACCCCGCGGCCGCGCGAGGGGGTGCGGCGGAGGTCGGGTGGGGGTGGGGGGGTGAAGTTGCCGACGGCGTGGCGCTCGGGGAGGTGGCCGTCGACCGTCATCGGCTGGCCGACGCGCTCTTCGCCGAGCATCGCCACGAGGCGCGCGATCGTCGTCGCCAGCTTCTCCGGCGACACGGCCGCCGGACCGAAGAGCGAGAGCTGTGCGCGGCGCGGGCGGTCGGGCACGGCGACGAACGAGTAGCCGACGACGGGCGCGCCGGGTTGGGTCTTTTCCAGGTCGAGCCGCAGCAGCGTCAAGATCGTCTTCACGTCGCGTGTCGGCGCGGGGAGATCGATCGCGCGCGCGTGCCAGCCGTCCGGCTCCAGCGCCAGCGTCATCTCGATCCGCTTGCAGGCGAAGCCCTGCAGCTCCATCCGCTTCATCAATCGGTCGAGCGCCGCCGAGGCGATGAAAAGGAACGGCTCGAGCGCCACGAGCGGCCACTCCAGCTCCATCCCTTCGCGGAACTCCGGCGGCAGCGCGCGTGGCATGAGCGGGCGCGGATCGATGCCGCGCGCGGCGTGGTGCAGCTCGCGCCCGAGCTCGCCCAAGCGCGTGGCCACTTCCGCTTCGGGAAGGCGGGCCAGGTCGCCGATCGAGGCGAGGCCCCAGCGCGACAGCGTCGCCGCCGCGTCGAGCTCGGGGCTGAGCCGCGCCAGCGGCAGCGGCGCGAGGAACATCTCCTCTTCGCCCGGCACGACGACCGTCGGCGACTTCGGCAGCTCCGCGGCGACGCGCGCGGCGAGCTTGCTTCCGGCCACGCCGACGCGGCCGGGGAGGCCGATCGCGTCGATCGCGCGCATCGCCGCCTTCGCCAGATCCATTTCCGATTCGAAGTGGCGCTCGGTGCCGCTGACGTCGACGAAGACCAATCCGTCGCCGGCGTCCTCGATGCGCGGCGAGAACGTCTCCGCCGCTTCGAGCAGCGCTTCCTGCGCCGTCCGCTCGCATTCGGCGTCGCGGCCACGCGCGATGAGCTTCGGCAGGATTGCGCGCGCCTGCGCGAGCGTCTGCCCGGTACGGATGCCGTGCTTGCGCGCGCGCCGCGTTGCCGCGAGGACGTGCGCCGCGTTGCCGTTCCCCTCCACGATCGCCGCCGCCTCGGTGAGGAGCTCCGGCTCGCTGCGCAGCCGCGCAGCGAGGGGAAAGAGCGGGACGTGGAAGCAGGCGATGCGCGTCATGGCATCACCACCCGCAAGTTGAGCTTCGCGCTCTGCCCCGGCCGAATGCGGCGATGTTTCTCCAGCCGCACCGTCACCTCCACGCCGGCCAGGACGCGCGGCGACTTGCCCTGGCCGAGCCACTGCGGCCGTGCGGCGTGCGCGTACAGCATCGCCTCCGAGGTCGTGCCGGTGAGCGCGTACGGCGCGGAGACGAGGAGCGTGCAGCCGTGCGTCTCGCACGTGCGCGCCAGGCGTACCCACGCCGCGTCGGGAAGACGGCGGCCGCGGATCGGCGGCAGCCCGGCGTCGAGGACGACGAGCTGGAACCCGGTCGCGCCGAGCATCTCCGCCGCCGTCACCGCATCCTTCAATGTCTTCGGCCGCACCCACAGCACGCGCCGCAAATCGACGCCCGCGGCCTCGGCGAGCTGCGGGTCGAGATGATCGCCGAGATCGACCAGCGCGGCCGCTTCGCCCATGCTCGTCGCCGCGGCGATCGTGGCGTTGACGAGCGACCACCGCGCGCCGCGGCCGGCGATCTCCGTCATCTTGCCGCGCGCGAGGCCGCCGCCGAGGAGCGCGTCCACGGCGGCGAACGTCGTCGGAATCACCTCTTCTCGCCGCTGCCGCGCCAGCGAGCGAACCAACTCCGCGCCGCTCGTCAGCTTCGCAGCGACGGCGGGAGGGAGTGCGGGGAGGAGCGGCGAGCGGGGCGGGGCGGGCGGCGGCGGGGCTGGGAGGGGAACTGGAACGATCTCCAGTTGAGTTTCGAATCGTCTGGCTTGTGCAATCATGGAAAATCCGCCCAGACACAAGGTAGGCGGTAATCCAGCGTAAATCAAGAGGAGAGTATTGTGCTAAGGCGTTGTGATGCAGTAGTTTAGTTGGTAGATTTCGTCAAAATTCTACGGGCCGCAGATACGGTGAGAGAAGAGCCTAGCGCGGGCGAACTTCGATGGCTTCGCCGGTCTTGATGGTATCGATCGCGGCGAGGATTCGGGGAATCAGGGGCACGATATGCGGCATGCTGTTTCGGCCGCTGACGATGATCGCAGCAATCCCGATTTTCGGGAGATTTTGCTGATACTGCAGGCTCTGGTCAGCCGTAACGATGACACGAAATCCGGCATCGACGGCAGCCCGAAGCAGAACCCCGTTCCGGAGACCACGCCAGCGCTGATCACGGACCGTAGCGGCCTCGTGGCCGGGCAGTTCGTCAGCGAGCTCCGCTGGTAGCGACTCGTCGATCAAAATCCGCAAATGCAATCACCGCTTCGCGAGCGATCTCCAGCGCCGCGACCGCCTGCTCGCGATCCACGGTAGGAAAGGAGCGAAGGAACTCTTCGAGAGTCGCGCCGTCTTCGAGATGCTCGAACAGGGTCTTGAACGGTACTCTTGTTCCGACGAACACTGGTTCTCCACCCATGATCTCCGGATCGCTGTGCACGACTTCCCGCGGTCTCATAGCCTGACGATTCTAATCCTGTATAATCCCCCGGGTTTTCGAAGGTAATTTTTTCCGATGGACGGAAAACTCGACTCGACCTCGGTCGAGATCTACGGTCAGAGCTATAACGTTCGTGGAGAAGGAGACCCGGACTATTTAACGGAGCTTGCGCGGTTTGTGGACTCCAGGATGCGCGAGGTAGCAGCACAGGTCTCCACGGTTGACCCCGTGAAGATCGCCATCCTGGCGGCTCTCAACATAGCCGACGAGTTTTCCCGGTACCGGAAGGAGCGCGAGAGCGCGAAAGACGTCTGGGCCGAGAAAACGGAGGAACTTTCGAACCGGCTCACCGACATCGTCGGCTGAGCCGCTGACATAAGGAAAAGAGATTCGGAGTGCCCTGCAGAGTGCGTGATGAACGATCTAACGCTTGAACCGATATTTCTTACTCGGGTGCTCGCGTCTTAGGACCCCGTGCACGCCTTCGCCCTTAGGGGTACGGAAGGTAGCCAACCGGTCCGGGTAGAGCGCCCACCTGTTTTTTATCAGGTTCAAGTAAGAATTCCTCACACGGCTCAGGCGGGGTTCTCCGAACTTCCCTCCTCCTCACTGCGCGAGCCTCCCACGCGGAGGTGCAGTTTTGGGGCTTGAAATTGCGATTGCAGTCGTAGTCGGCATCGCCGGCGCGCTGATCCTGGCGTGGCTGTGGCGGGTCGTCTATTTCAAACGTGCCCAGGCGATGCTCGACGAGGCCCGCCGCAACGGCGACCGCCTCATCGAGGACGCCCGTAAACAGGCCGAGGCCCGCATCAAGGAGGCGGACCTCGAAGCGAAGGAAAAACGGCTGCAGCAGCAGTCGGACTTCGACCGCCAGGCGCAGCAGCGCCGCGAGGAGATGAAGAACTCCGAGCGGCGCCTCCAGCAGAAGGAGGAGAACCTCGACAAGAAGACCCAGCAGGTCGAGGCGCGCATCGCCGAGGTGGAGAAGCGCGACCGGTCTCTCAATGACCGCGAGAAAGCCGTCGAGCGGCGCGAGGGCGAGCTCGGCGCGCTCATCGACGAGCAGCGCCACAAGCTCGAGCAGATCTCCGGCCTCACCGTCGACCAGGCCAAACAGGAGCTGATCCGCGGGATCGAGAACGAGGCCAAGCTCGAGGCCGCGCGCATCATTCAGCGCATCGAGGCCGAGGCCACGGAGCTCGGCAACCTCAAAGCCCGCAAGATCCTCGGCATGGCCATCCAGCGCATGGCCTCCGATTACGTCGCCGAGAACACCGTCTCCGTCGTCGACCTGCCGAGCGAGGACATGAAGGGGCGCATCATCGGCCGCGAGGGACGCAACATCCGCGCGCTCGAGCTGGCCACCGGCGTCGACCTCATCGTCGACGACACCCCCGAGGCCGTGATCTTGTCGGGCTTCGACCCCATCCGGCGCGAGATCGCCCGCATCTCCCTCGAGCGCCTCATGCAGGACGGCCGCATCCATCCGGCGCGCATCGAAGAGCTGGTCGACAAAGTGCGCCAGGAGCTCGATCAGAAGCTCTTCGAGGAAGGCGAAGCCGCGGCGTTCTCGCTCGGCATCACCGATCTTCACCCCGAGGTCCTCAAGCTGCTGGGGCGGTTGCGCTACCGCACGTCGTACGGGCAGAACGTCCTCGTGCACTCGCTCGAGGTCGCGCAGTTGGCGGCGCTGATGGCCGTGGAGCTCGGCGTCAACGACACCATCGCCAAGCGCGGCGGCCTGCTGCACGACATCGGCAAGGCCATCGACCGGGAGATGGAGGGGACGCACCTCGAGCTCGGGCGGCAGGTGCTCGACAAGTACGGCGAGAAGCGCGAGATCATTCATGCGATGGAGTGCCACCACGGCGACTACGACCCGACGACGGTCGAGGCCGTGCTGGTGAACGCGGCCGACGCGCTGTCGGCGGCGCGCCCCGGCGCGCGGCGCGAGATCCTCGAGAACTACGTGCACCGCCTGGAGCGCCTCGAGTCGATCGCCAACCAGATGGACGGCGTGTCGAAGTCGTTCGCCATCCAGGCCGGGCGCGAGCTTCGCATCATCGTCAACGCGGAAAAGATCGGCGACGAGCAGGCCATCTGGCTGTCGAAGGACGTGGCGCGGAAGATCGAGTCCGAGCTTCAGTATCCCGGTCAAATCAAGGTCACCGTCATTCGAGAGATGAGAGCCGTTGATTACGCGAAATAATGTGGAGAGCGGCGGCATGGCCGCCGCACTCCAAAATGATCCGCATCCTCTACATCGGCGACGTCGTCGGCCAACCCGGCCGGCGCGCGTTGCGCCAGAAGCTCGAGCACGTCGTCGACCGGGAGAAGGTCGACTTCACCATCGTCAACATCGAGAACGCCGCCGGCGGTTTCGGCGTGACCGAGGCCATCATGGAGGAGCTGTCGGACCTCCCCATCAACGCCTACACCAGCGGCAATCACATCTGGGACAAAAAAGAGTTTGTCGAGAACTACGACCGCTACGACTACGTCATCCGGCCGGCCAACTACCCGGCCGGAAATCCCGGCAAGGGGCGCGTCGTGCGGCAGACCGCGGGCGGCGTGAAGGTCGGCGTGCTGCAGCTCATGGGGAACGTCTTCATGCCGCCGTGCGACAACCCCTTCCACTGTGCCGACCGCGAGCTGCCGCAGTTTGACGGCGTGAAGGTCATCGTCGTCGACATCCACGGCGAGGCCTCGTCGGAGAAGCAGGCCATGGGCCGCTACCTCGACGGGCGCGTCTCCATGGTCGTCGGCACGCACACGCACGTGCCGACCGCGGACGAGCGCATCCTCCCGAACGGCACCGCCTATCAAACGGACGTCGGGATGACCGGGGCGTACGACTCGGTGATTGGCTTTCGTCCCGACGAGGCGCTGCACCGCTTTCTCATGAACACGCCGAAGAAGCTCGAAGTGGCCAAGCGCGACGTCCGCCTCTCCGGCGCGCTCGTCGACGTCGACGAGATCACCGGCCGCGCCGCGCGCATCGTGCGCATTCACGAGAAGCTCGAGGACTGAGGCGATGCCGGCCGCGTGGAACCGGCTCGCCGACGCGACGGCGCCCGGCACGGCGCAGCAGCTCTCCGTCGTCACGCTCGGCCACGTCCATGTCGACGACATCACGGCGCTGACGCCGCATTTCCAAAAAGTCGAACAGCTCGTCCTCGACATCGCGCCGCGCGACGAGCTGCCGAAGCACCGCGCGGAATTGAACCGCGCCATCGACGCGGCCAGCGGCGACTGGATCCTCATCGTGCGCGAGCGCGAGACCGTCGACGACGCGCTGGCGGGCGAGATCGCCGCCGCGACGCAGGCCGGCAAGGCACGCGGCTTTCGCATCCGCTCCATTCCGTTCTACGCCGGCAAGCCGCTGCGCATCGGCGAGTCGGCGGAGCTGCGGCTGTTCCATCGCCGCTACTACATGCGCTTCGCCAAGGAGATGCAGGTGCAGGGGACGGTGGTGCGGTTGGAGCAGCCGCTGCGCTCGCAATCCTTCGCGTCCGTCGGGGACCACCGGCAATATCTGGAGACGAACGCCGTCCCGCACTCCCTGCTGCGGCGTGTGCTTCTCTTCGCGCACGACGCCGCCGTCACACGCGCCCGCGACGGCAACACGCTGCGCTATCTCTGGATCGAGTCCGGCTTCGACAAGCGGTAGACGTTCCACGTCCAGCCCGAGACGCCGCCGTACGGATACGTGCGCCACAACGCATAGCCGGGAATCGGCTTGGGCTCCTCGATCAGCAGCCACTCCGGGTGAGGTGCGCCGTAGCGCAGTGACGGATTGTAGAAGTCGATCAACATCCGATCGCGCATCGCGCTGTCGCCGCCGACGGTGCCGCTGATGTCGTGCAGCGCCCGGTCGTACTGGCCACGGCCGTAGATCGCGAACGGAACGATCTGGATCGCGTTCAACACCACGAAGGCGACGATGCCCCACTTCGGCACGCGCTCGAAGAACGAGGCGAAGAGGATGAGCACGAACGGCATGCAGACGAAGAAGTGCCGCGGCAGGACGCACGGGCAGCGATAGCTCGCCGCCGCGATGAGCGGCCCGACGACGATCGAGACCGCGAAGAAGAGCGCCTCGGCGTCGCGCGCGCGGGCGCGGCGGACGATCTCGATGCCGACGATGACCAGCGTGACGGCGCCGATGACGAGCGCGAACGGCTCGGGCGTCCACCGCGGCCCGCCGCCGGGGACGAGGTGCCGCACCTTGACGAAGAAATACGCGATGCCGAAGGCGCAGGGGAGGAGATGAAGCTTCCAATCGCGCCGCGCCCCGAGAAATCCGAGATAAACGGCCACGGCGCTCAAATGGGAAAGCATGGCCAGGATGATGGCGATGCCGAACACCAACCGACGCCGCGTGACGTACGCGACCAACAGAAAGAACGCCGCCGGCGCATACCCGCGCGCCTCGGACGAGTAGACGATCAGCGGAAACGACAGCGCGGCCAGGATCCGATACGTGCGATTGCGAATGAGGAAGATCGTGCCGATCCCGCAGAGAAACGACGGAAGCCGGTACCACTCCCAATGCCGCACCGGACCGAGCGCGTGCATATAGATCGAGACGAGCGGGTGGTTCGTGTCCGCGTGAATGCGCGTGATGAGCGACCACCACGACGGCGCATCGAGGGCGATGCGCAGGCCCCAGATCTCGTCCAGCCAGAAGTCGGTGAAGACGCCGCGCAGGCGCAGGAGAATGCCGAGAACGAGAATCGCGCCGGCGGCCTTATGCAACCTGCGGAGGCCGCAGCAATGCGTTGCGGAGTCCGTTCGCGCGGAACTGGCGCGGGGACATGCCGAAGCGCATGCGGAACTGCTGGCGGAAATAGTTCTCGGAGTCAAAGCCGCAGCGGCGCGCGATCTGCGACACGCGCATGTTGCCGTCCTTGAGCAGGCGCGCCGCCTTCTCCAGTCGCTTCTCTTTGAGGAAGTGACTGAGGAGCCGTCCGGTGACGCGGTGGAAGCGTCCGGAGACGTACTGACGCGTATAGCCGAGCTCTTTCGTGACTGCCTCGACCGTCACTTCTTCGTCGGAGCGCAGGCGCCGGCGAACGGTTTTGATGAGCTGGCGCAGTAGGCCGTCCATCTCCGTCCTCCTGGAAACTATTCCGATTTAAGGATGGAGACATGATACGCGCCTAATCCTTGCGCGTCCAGCGATCTTTATCGCGCTCGTAGTATTTCTGCATTGCCCTTGCGAAAGCCTGGTCGAGGTCGATGTCCATCGAGTTCGCCAGACAGACCGCGACAAAGATCAGATCGCTCAATTCCTCGGCCACGTCGCCCAGTTCCTCGCCCGGCTTCGGCTTCTTGAAGCCGGCGTGATGGCTGAGCGCGCGCGCCAGCTCGCCGAGCTCCTCCGTCAGCCGCGCCAGCATCGACAGCGGCGGGAAGTAACCTTCCTTGAATTGGTTTATGTAGCGGTCAACCTCTTCTTGAATCGGCGCGAAGCTCATGACGCGATTTTGCCGTGTGCTACCATCCTCAGCAATGCGTTTATCGCTCGCTGTTCTCGCCGTCGCAGCGATCGGCGCGTCGAGCGCGACGGCGCAGGTGCAGGTGATCGTCGGCCCCAACGGCAAGAAAACGATCTCGAATTTCGGCGGCGGCTTCGCCGGCGGCAAGTCGAACGACCTGCGGTGGTGGGCCAAGCAGCGCAACCGGAGCTCGCCCTATGACGCCATCATCGACCGCCACGCCCTGGCCTACGGCGTCGATCCCGTGCTCGTGCGCGCCGTGATCGTCGTGGAGTCCAACTTCGATTCGCGCTGCGTCTCCAACAAAGGAGCGCGCGGCATCATGCAGCTCATGCCCGAGACGGCGAAGCGCTACGGCGTCAAGGACGTCTTCGACGTCGAGCAGAACATCCGCGGCGGCATCAGCTACCTGGCCGACCTGCTGGAGATGTTTCCCGACGATCTCTCCCGCGCGCTCGCCGCGTACAACGCCGGCGAAGGCGCCGTGCTCCGCCACGGCGGCATCCCGCCGTTCGAGGAGACGGCGACGTACGTGAAGCGCGCGCTGACGGTGTACTACGGACGGCCGTACGGTGTGGACGCCGGCTCTCGGCCGGCCATTCGACTGGCCAAGAGCCAGTCGCCACACCTGAAAGGCGGATTCAAGACGGCCTCGGCGCAGCCGCTCGCGGACATGCCCGGCATGCGCTACCTCGGCTCCCAGTAACGATACAATCGCGCGCTGTACATGCCGGAGCGCGAACCTGCCGCCGCCCCTCCCGCCCCGTTCGATCAGGGCGTTTTTCTGCTCCACTACAACCGCGGCCGCGAGGCCTTCCAGGAAGGGCGCTACGCCGAGGCGCGGCGGGAGCTGGAGCAGGCGCAGCGCCTCCGCCGCGACGACGCGGACGTCCTCAACCTCCTCGGCCTGGTTTACTTCAAGACCAACGCGTTCCCCGAGGCAGAGGTCATCTATCGCCGCCTCGTCGCCGAAAACCCGAACGTCTTCATCCTCCACTCCAACCTCGGCCTGATCCTCTTCAAGCAGGGGAAGCTCGACGAGGCGCAGCGCTACCTGCTGCGCGCCATCGAGCTGCGGCCGAACTACGCCAAGTCGCACCTCTACCTCGGCCTGCTGTACCGGCAGAAGCGGAAGCTGCCCGAGGCGCTCGAGCATCTGCGCTTCGCCGGCGCGGACAAGATCGTGCGCGAGGTGGAAGCGGAGTTGAAGCCGGCCGCGCCGCAGCAGGAAATCGTCACGCAGAAGATGATGATCCCGCCGCCGCCGCCGAAAGCGGCGAAGACCGAGGAGACGACGCAGAAGATCCGCGCGCTGCCGAGCACGGAGCATCTGGCCGAGGTGCGGCCGCTGATCACCCAGCCGGGACAGACGGTGACGCCGGCGCACACCGCCGCGCGCAAGCTGCAGGACGCGGTCGACGAGACGCAGCTCGCCGAGGAAAAGCGCATCAATCTCGAGCGCAAGATCGAGGGAGCGTCGAAGACCTTCTCGCTGCACGACAACGGCTTCCTGGAGATCAACTTCGCGCGCAGCGTGCACGTCAAGCGCGGCACGGTGTCGAGCTACTCCGGCAATCTGAAGTTCGTGGCCGAATCGGGACTCCTGGGCACGACGGCGCAGACGCTCATCAAAGCTGCGGGCCACGGCAAGGTCTTCGTCTACGAGAAAGGGCGCAAGACGTTCCTGCTCGACCTGAACGAGGAGTTCATCTACGTCGAGGGAAGCAATCTCCTCGCGCTCGAAGACACGCTCACCTATCGCGTCGAGCCGATCTACGACGCGCAGTACCAGCGCAAGATCGACACGGTGAAGATCTTCGGCAAGGGCTCGCTGGCCATCTCCACGTCGATCGAGCCGCTGACCATGCGCGTCACGCGCGAGTACCCGCTGTCGATCTCGTCGAACGCACTCGTGGCCTGGACCGGCAATCTCATCCCCACGGTCATGGACGACAAGTCCGTCGACACGGTGATGATCGAGAGCGGCGACGACGCGGGATTCAAGATCCGCTTCGAGGGCGACGGCGTGGTGGTGTCGGAGCAGTAATCGGCGTACCCATACCTCGAATCGAGGCATTCATGCATCGATACACGGCACGCGTATATCGAATCGCGGCATTCAAGCCATGATTCATTGCATTCAATCCATGATTCGAGGCATTCGGACATTGATTCATGGCCTGCATACACGGAATCAAGCCATCGGATGCTCGTTCCACGGCTCGATTGACACGAATCGATGCATTCATGCCAGAATTCGAGGTATGAATGACGACCTGCAGAGGGTTCTCGACCTCTCGGCCAGACTTCGCGAGTTGAGCGACCAGCTCGACAGGCTCGACGCCGAGCGCGCGGCGGTCAAACGACAGATCGAAGACTGCATGACGCAGTT
>DATDFB010000173.1:0-2106 GCA_036522835.1 Thermoanaerobaculia bacterium
GCTCCGCACGGAGGCGGAGCAGGCGACGCGCCGCGGCGATCTCCAGAAGTCGGCGGAGATCAGCTACGGCCGCATTCCGGCGATCGAGAAAGAGATCCAGACGCTCGAGAAGCGCCTCGCCGAGATCCAGAAGAAGGGCAAATACCTAAAAGAAGAAGTCGACGAAGACGACATTGCGGGGATCGTGTCGAAGTGGACCGGCATCCCGGTCACGAAGATGATGGAGTCGGAGAAGGAGCGGCTGCTCAAGCTCGAAGAGGAGCTGGGCCAGCGCGTGATCGGCCAGCGCGAGGCGCTGGCGGCGGTGGCGAACGCCGTGCGCCGCGCGCGCGCGGGATTGCAGGATCCCAATCGTCCGACTGGCTCGTTCATCTTCCTCGGTCCCACGGGCGTCGGCAAGACGGAGACGGCGCGGGCGCTGGCCGAGTTTCTGTTCGACGACGAGCGCGCGCTGGTGCGGCTCGACATGTCGGAGTACATGGAGAAGCACGCGGTCGCGCGCATGATCGGCGCGCCGCCGGGCTACGTCGGCTATGAGGAGGGCGGCCAGCTCACCGAAGCGGTGCGGCGCCGGCCGTACTCAGTCGTGTTGTTCGACGAGATCGAGAAGGCGCATCCGGACGTGTTCAACGTGCTGCTCCAGATTCTCGACGACGGCCGGCTGACCGATTCGCAGGGCCGCACAGTGGATTTCCGCAACACGGTGCTGATCATGACGTCGAACATCGGCTCGCAGTATCTCATCGATGCGAGCGCGGGTGGCGTGGCGTGGGAGCAGGCGGAAACCAAGGTCACGGAGCTGCTGCGCCAGGCGTTCAAGCCCGAGTTCTTGAACCGGGTGGACGACATCATCATCTTCCGGCCGCTGACGCACGAGGACATCGAGCGGATCGTCGATATTCAGATCAAGCGGGTCGAGAAGCTGCTGGCCGATCGCAAGCTCACGATCGAGGTGACGCCGGCGGCGAAGACATTGATCGTGGCCGAGGGGTACGATCCGGTGTACGGCGCTCGGCCGCTCAAGAGGGCGATCCAGCGGCTCCTACAGAATCCGCTCGCGGTGTCGGTGCTCGAGGGGCAGTACGGCGAGGGTGACCGAGTGCGTGTGGATCGCGCGAAGGACGGCAACTCGCTCACGTTCGAACGCGCCCGGGAAACCGTAAAAACCTGACCGTGGCGGGGAAATGATCCCGGGCGCGCCGGATTGATTCTCCAATCCGCCGACCGTATCCTAGTTTCTCACCGGCCTCTACGCGGAGCTCGCGGTGCCGGTGACGGCGAAGTTGTCCAGAAAGTTCTACGAACGGTTCGGCGACGACCTGACCAACGAGCTCGTGGAGTGGTTCAATCAGGTGGACACGACCTATCGCAGCGAGTTCCGCGACCTGTTTGAGGTGAATTTCGCGCGTTTCGATGCGAAGCTCGAGCAGCGCGTGGCGGAACTCCGCGCGGAGCTACTTGCCGAGATTGGCGAGATTGACCGGAAGGTCGATTCGAAGTTGAGTGCGTTCGAATTGAAGCTCAGTGCGTTCGAGGCGCGCCTGATACGCTGGATGTTTCTGTTCTGGGTAGGAACGCTCGGCACGGTCATTGCGCTGCTCAAACTCTAAGGTCGTCCGGCGGGCATGACGAATTCAGGAATGGCAGGCGCGCTTGCACAGGCGCGGCTTGCTGCTTCCAAGGACGAAATCCCGATCGGCGCGGTGGTCATGCGCGGCGACGAGCTCGTGGCGGAGGCGCACAACGAAACCGTCGCCCGCCGCAATCCCACCGCCCATGCCGAGATGCTCGCGATCGAGCGCGCGCTCGAGGCACTTCACACCGACCGGCTCACCGACTGCACGTTGTACGTGACGATCGAGCCCTGCGCGCAGTGCGCGGGTGCGATCGTGCTAGCGAAGGTCGGGAAGCTGGTGTTCGGGGCGTACGATGAGAAGGCGGGAATGTGCGGATCGGTGGGGGATCTGGTGCGGCATCCGCGGCTGAATCATCGCGTGGAAGTGATCGGCGGCGTGGAGGCCGGGGCGTGCGCGGCATTAGTGCGCGACTTCTTTGCGGCGCGGCGGGTATAAGGCAAAGCCGAGAAGAGTCGCGGCCGGAGCAGCC
>DATDFB010000174.1:0-7966 GCA_036522835.1 Thermoanaerobaculia bacterium
AACGCCCCGCGGTCGCGGAGCTCGCGCAGCACGCGGTCGCGCGCGCGCGTCGCGGCGGCGTGGTCGCGCAGCGGGTCGTAGCGGTTCGGCGAGCGCGGCAGCGTGGTCAGGAACGCCACTTCGCCGATCGACAGCCGCGCCGGCTCCTTGCCGAAGTAGACCTGCGACGCCGCGCCGATCCCCTCGACGTTGCCGCCGTACGGCGCGAGGTTGAGGTAGATCTCCAGGAGCTCGCGCTTGGAATGATGCCCAGTGAGCTGCACGGCGCGGAAGGCCTCGATGGCCTTGGCGAACATCGTCCGCCGCCGCGGCCGCGCCAGCCGCGCAATCTGCATCGGGATCGTCGACGCGCCGCTGACGCGCCGGCGGTGCCGCGCGTTCGACCACGCCGCGCGGGCGACGGCGACCGGGTTCACGCCCGGGTGGCGCCAGAACCAGCGGTCCTCCGAGGTGACGACGGCGCGCACGAGCTCGGGAGGGAGCTCGTCGAGCTGGATCGGCACGCGCACCTTGCCGTCCGGCGGGAGGATGATGCGCATCGGCGCGTCGTTGCGGTCGTAGACGACGACGGCCGGCGGTTTGTGCAGACGCGACTCGGGGAACGGAAAGAGGAGGTCGAGCGCGATCAGCAAGAGCGGCGGAACGGCCGCCGCGGTCCACATCGTTTTCATCGCGTCCTCACGATCAGCATCCCCCGCTCCCCCACCGCGTGGTTCGCGCGCACGTACATCGCCTCGGCGTAGACCGGCGGCTGCATGTAGACGCCCGGCGTCACCGCGCGCAGCAGCGTGTAGTACGTCAGCGCGCCGCTGGCCGGCAGCTCCACGAAGTAGAGGACCTGGTCGTCGCGGATGTCGGTGTTCGTGCAGGCGCTGACCTGGCCGCTGATCCAGGTGAACGACTCCGTCGTGGCCAGGCGCGGGTTCTCCACTTCGAGCCCGGCGGGGATGAGGTTCTGCACGACCACGTTGTCGAGCTTCCCGTTCGTCGACTCCACCGTCGTGACGCAGACGAGGAGGTCGCCCTGCTTCACGCCGGCCGGGTCGAGCGGCTTACCGTCGCGCGTGAGGAGCTCGCGCGTGACCTTGACGCCGTTACTCGTCGGATGGAACGCGGCCACGTTGCGCACGCCGCGCGTGACGAGCGAGTAGTACGCGCCGCCGGGCTTGTAGCCGGCGTTGAACGTCACGCGCAGCGGCGCGGTCGACTTGATGTTGCGAAAGACCGCCGTGGTCGCGCTGAACGTGCCGAGCATCTTGTTGCCGGCGTAGACCGCGCCGGAGTAATTCGCGGTGGCGCGCTGGCGGCGGAAGTACGAGCCTAAGGCCACGAGGGCCAGCGACGACTCGTGCGTCGACCAGTAGGCGTCGGAGGCGTCGCGTCCGAGGCGCTCGGCGATGCGGGGGATGCGGGCGTCGGCCGGCGCGGCGTCGAGCAGCGCCAGGAGCAGCAGCGCGCGGTTGCGGACCGTCGACTGCAGGTTGTCGCCGCTCTGGCGGGCGATGGCGTCGACGTCGCTCACGTTGGCGAGCAGCGCGTCGATCATGCGCGGATTCCCGGCCGCGGCGTAGGCGGCGGCGAGGAGCGCCTTCGACGACGCGTCGAGCTCCGAGAGCTTGTGCTCGCGAATGTAGTCCATCATCCCCACGTCGGCCTTGCCGGCGCGGCCGAGGACGTAGAGGTCATAGACGACGCGCTCGAGATCGCTCGATCCCGACTGCATCTTCGCCTTGGCGTCGCCGGCGATGTAGGCGAGCGCGCGGTCGTAGATCGCCGGCTCGACCTGATGCCCGGCTCTCCGCGCCTCGACGAGGAAATGCGTCGCGTAGGTCGAGCCGTACGGCCACGGCGACGCGCCGTACGGCCACATCGAGAAGCCGCCGGAGACCGTCTGCATCGTGCCGAGCCGGCGGACGCCTTCGCGCACCATCGCCGCGGACTCGTTGTTGGCGAAGGCCTCGGGGTCGAGCTCCTTCGCCAGGTCGCCGAAGTAGAGGAGCGGGAAGACCGACGACGTCGTCTGCTCGACGCAGCCGTACGGGTAGTGCAGGAGGTAGGTGAGCTTGCCGCGGAACTGCACCGCCGGCAGCGGACTGATGACGAGCGTCCGCTCCACCGAGGTGGGCATGAAGGTCTTGACGTCGTCGGTGAAGGCGGCGTTCGCGGCGAAGAGGCCGCTGGTCTCGTCGCTTTCGGGCGGGAGGGGCCAGCGCACAGGGATGGTCAGCTTCGTCGAGGCGCTCTCGCCGTTGCCGGCGGCGTTGATGGAGAGGTCGATCTGGCCGGGCTGCGGGGGGACTTGCAGGGGGAGGTAGATGGTCTTTTCCGTGCCGTTCGCGATCTCTTGTGGAGTGCGGCGGCCATGCCGCCGCTCTTCGGACGGGTCAGACAGCGGCGGCATGGCCGCCGCACTCCAGATCTCGAACTTGCCGGGGCGGCCGGTGTCGTTGCGCAGCGTCACCGGGACCGAGACCTGGTCGCCGGCGGCGACGAAGCGCGGCGGCGTGGCGGTCAAGACGAGCGGGTCGTGCACGCGCACCATGGCCTCGCTCGAGCCGAAGTGCCGTCCGCGATGGGCGACGGCCATGACGCGCACGCCGCCGTTGAAGTCGGGGATGTCGAAGGTGAACTTGGCGTGGCCGCTGGCGTCGGCGCGCAGCGCTCCCGACCAATACGCGACCGGCTTGGCGCGGCGGATGGAGTCGGCGCGGACGTACTGCGCCCCCGCGTCCTTCCCCTCGCCGCCCCCCGCCACCCGCTTCCCGTTCGGCCGCACCTCGGGCAGAAGCTGCGCGAAGATGTCGTGCGTGGCCACGCCGAGGGCGAGCCGGCGGTAGAAGTGCGCAAAGGGATCGGGCGTCTTCTGGGCGATGAGCTGGAGGATGCCTTCGTCGACCGCGGCGATGGTCACGACGGCGTTCGGCTCCGTGGTGACGTCGACCGGCAGCTTGCGGCGCGAGCGCATCTCCGCCGGCGCCTTGATGGCCGGCTTCAACCGATTGGCCTCGCGGTCGACGTTGACGGCGATCGCGCCGAACGCACGCCCCGCCTCGCCCGGCTCCAGATCCTTCGCCGCGCGGACGAGCGTGGCGGTGATGAACGCGTTCGGGCGCAGCTCCGCGGAGAGCGGCACGCGGATCGTCCCGCTGTTGCCGGCCAGCGTCTCGATGACGCTGTACGTCACATCGTCGCGCTCGACGGTGACGAGGAGCTTGCCGGAGAACGGCGCGCGCACCTGCAGCGTGGCCGTCTCGCCCGGCGCGTACTCCTCCTTGTCGAGGTCGAGCTGCAAGCGGCCCGGGTTCTTCATCGCCCACGGCGAATAGCCCCAGCCGCCGGCGCAGAACTCGATGGCCGCCGACGCGCCGCTCTCCGGATCGCTCACCACGACGCGGTAGGTGCGGTAGCCGCTGGCGACGAAGGTGAACGTGCCGCGCGCCGTGCCGGCGGGAATGGCCTTGGTGGAGAGGAGGACGCTGTCGCGCGTCGACTCGTAGTCGTAGCCGCCGTTCGACGTCCGCCGCAGCACGGTGTGCCACTGGTCCTCGAAGAGCTCCGCGCGCAGCGCCGCGCTCGGCGCCGCCTTGCCGTCCTTCGACACCGAGACCCACTCGAACGCGATCGGCTTGCCCGGCTTCGGATATGCCTCCCCTTCCCGGCGCACGCCGACGTAGCGGTTCCAGGGGTGCACGGGAACGTGCGCGACGGCGGAGACGCCGCGGCCGCCCTGCTCCTGCACGCGCGTGGTCACGATGGCCTCGAGCGACGACGGTACGAGCATGCGCGGCGGGATCGCGGCCTTGATCTCGTGCGAGCCCTTGGCGTCGAGCGTGCCGCTGTCCCTCGCGATCTCGCGCGGGTCGAATTTGCGGTCGTAGTTGGAGAAGCTGAATTGCTCGAACCCCTCGGCCTGGAACGTCGACGGGACGAGGCGCACGCGCGTGTCGACCGCGAGGCTCGCCGCCGGCGGGCCGAAGAGGTAGGCGCTGCTCACGTCGACGACGAGGTCGTCGCCCGGCGCGGCGTCCTTCTTCTTCGGCTTGATCTCGACCTTGATCCGGTCGGGGACGAACTCCTCGACCTGGAAGAAGTACGAGCCGATGACGTCCTTCCCGGCGATGACGTCGATGCGGTGGTGGCCGGTGCGCGCGTACGGCGGGAGCTTGAGCGTAAACGGGGCGATGCCGTCCTTGAGCGCCAGGCGGAACGACTCGCGCTCGTCGTTGCCGTCGAAGTGCTTGGCCACGAGCGGGAGCTCCGGCGGCGCGGCGAGGGCGCGGTCGCGCACGACGGTGAGCCCTTCCATCGTCTCGCCGGGGCGGTAGATGTCGCGCTCGCCGTAGACGAACGCGGTGTAGCCGCTGGCGCCGATGCGGTCGCCGGCGACGTCGAAGGGCGAGAGGTCGACCTCGGTTTTGCCGAAGATGAGGAACGAGTAATCGCCGCCGCGCTCGACGGTGATCATGAACGGCTCTTTCTTCTTCGGCAGCGCCAGCGTGCAGACGCCGCGCGCGTCGGTGCGGGCCGTGCCGAGGATCTGGTTCTGGTCGCTGACGAGGACCACCTTCGCGTCGCTCACGGCGCTCAGGTCCTTGAACGACGAGGCCCAGACGGTGACGTGGCCGGCGCTGCGTTTGGCCACGATGCCGATATCCGTGATGAGGATCCAGCGCTCGTCGGACTGCTCGCCGCGAAGGGTCACCCGGTAGATGCCCGGCTCGTGCTTGCTGATGTACGGCTCGAGCGAGAGGACGGTGACGACTTTGCGGTTGCGCGCCTTGCGGAAGTGGAGGGTCTTGCGGGCGATCTGGTCGCCCAAGGAATGGTGGACGGGGTCGACGTGCTCGGCGTCGCCGTCGAAGTCGGGGTCGTCCTCGCGATACTCGTCGCGGTCGACGTACCAGAGGGTGTTGGCGAGCTGGTGGAAGATGTTGTTGCGGTAGACGCGGTCGATGGCCAGCGTGGCCTTGTCGACGTTGATCGACTCGATGGCGATCGATTTCAGGCCGCTGGCGGAGAGGAACATCCCTTCGCTCTGGAAGTCGACGTGGGCCTCGAGGTCGGGGAAGGTGACGGTGGTCGAGTAGTCGCTCTCAAGCGTGGCGTTGTCGACGGCGGGCAGGCCCTTGCCGACGACGACGTCGTACTTCGTCCCGGCGGCGAAGGGGCCGACGAAAAGGAGCTCGTTGCCCTGCGTGGAGACGTGGGTCTTCACGGCGGGCTTGATGGTCACGAATTTCGCGGCCAAATCGGGATTGACGGCCGAGGAGAGCTCGATCTTGAGCGTCGACCCCTCGTCGTTCGTCAGCGGCTCGACGTTGCGCACGGCGAGTTTTTCGACCGAGCCGAGCTTGACCTCGGTGACGAAGTCGTTCTCCAGCGTCGGCCCGCCGGGCATGGCGGCAACGGTTTTGTCGACGACGATCTTGACGCTGCGCTCGGCGCGCCCTTTCGCCAGCGGCTTCGTGCGGAAGGCGATGACCGAGCCACTGCTGCCGTCGACGAGGATCTCGACGGGCTGCCGCTCGCTGCCGTCGATGACGGCGACGCGCGAGACGAGGATCTCGGGGCTGACCGCGTAGTTGAAGTGCACTTCGCCGTGCAGGACGACTTGCTGCGGCGCGGCCGGCAGCGGCTCCTCGGAGGTGGCGATGCGCTCGATGACGAGGCGGTCGATGACGACTTTGACTTCACCGTCGCCGCGGAAGCGCTGCCCCGAGGCGATCAGCCGCGCGGTCTTGAGGGCGATGCGGTAGTCGGTGCCGATGGAAAAGCCGCCCGCCGGCGCGAAGCGGAGGACGTTGTTCGCGCGCCAGCGCCAGACGCCGGTGGTGGTGGGGTCGACGGTGGCGGGCGGCGGGTCGACGATCTCCCCCGGCCGGGCCACGGCGATGGGCTTGTCGAAGACGATGTCGACCCACTCGCGCCCGTGCCGGTCGACCTGCACGTCGAAGACGCCGATGGAGTTGGGGTCCTCCGCATGCGCGCGCCGCCCCAGGAGGAGGGAGAGCGCGCCGGAGGCGACGACGAGGGCCAGGAGCCCCGCGAGGATGGAGATGTTCCGCTTTTCCATGCGGACAAGAGGCGTCCGCATTGCGCAAGGGCTGTTACGCGATCGAGGAAAGATGTCGGCGGTTTATGGCAAAAGTATGGCGGGCAGAAGCAGGTACAACGTGGCGTCGGCGAGGAAGTGCGCCAGGACGGCCCACTCCAGCCCGCGCCGCCAGTAGAGCCAGCCGAGGGCGAGGCCGGCGATGCCGTTGAGGACGATGGCGCGCAGGTAGGGATGGGGGACGTGCGCGAGGTTGGCGACGTGCGCGAGGCCGAAGACGACCGCGGCGACGGCGATGCCGGTCCAGATCGCGACGGTCCGGCGCTTGGTAACGAGGTAGACGATCCAGGCCACGAGGGTGGAGATGACGGCGCGGAAGACGAGCTCCTCGGCGATGCCGGCGTAGGCGACGATGGCAATGCGCACGGCCAGCGGCTGCGCGACGAAGGCGCGGACGCGCTCCATGCTGACGCCGGCGAAGAGGATCCGGTCGAGGAGGAGGATGACCGGCGGCAGGAGGAAGCCGGTGGCGACGGCCATGCCTAAAGCGGGCTTCCAGCCGCGGCCGAGGGCGAGATTCAGCGGCGTGCCGAAGCCGAGGGGCGGTGGCGGCCAGAGCTGCTTCATACCCACGCAGTGTACGGCTGCGCGCCGCCGGCGCGCCCGCGTACGCCGTCGGCGCGCACGCGTGCTCCGTCAGCGCGCACGCGTGCTCCGTCAGCGCGCACGTGTGCTCCGTCGGCGCGCACGCGTACGCCGTCAGCGCGCACGTGTACTCCGTCGGCGCGCACGTGTACTCCGTCGGCGCGCACGTGCACTCTGCCGGCGCACACGCGTACTCCGTCAGCGCGCATGTGTACGCTCTCGGGCGCGCACGTGGAATCCGCCGGCGCGCGTGTGTACGCTGCCGGCGCGCACACGCAAACCGCCGGCGCGCACGTGTACGCTGCCGGCGCGCACACGCAAACCGCCGGCGCGCATGTGTACGCTGCCGGCGCGCACGCGCAAACCGCCGGCGCGCGTGTGTACGCTGCCGGCGCGCACGCGCATGCGACGGTCGGTAGGGGCGCACAGCGTGCGCCCGTCGGGCGGCATGAGGGCGCACGCTGTGCGCCCCTACCGATCAGTGCACGGTGCGCGCACGGTTTGTCGCAATGCATCACGGCATGTGCGCACGGTGCGCGCGCGGTTTGTTGCAATGCATCACGGCGTGTGCGCACGTGCGCGCACGGGGTGTCAGTGCACGTGCGCGTGATCGTGCACGTGGCTCCCGTGCGTGTGCCCTTCCATCCCCGCCTCCACCTGCGCGGCCACCTGCCGCGCCAGCTCGCGGAAGGCCGCGGCGGCGGGGGACTGCGGGTCGAGCACGACGATCGGCTCGCCGCTGTCGCCGCCCACCACCACCTTCGGATCGAGCGGCACCTCGCCCAGGAACGGGACGCCGAGCATCTCGGCCGTCTTCTTGCCGCCGCCGTGGCCGAAGATCTCTTCGCGCTCGCCGCAGTGGCGGCAGATGTAATAGCTCATGTTCTCCACGATGCCCAAGACCGGGACGTTGACCTTGCGGAACATGGCCAGGCCCTTGCGCGCGTCGATCAGCGCCACGTCCTGCGGCGTCGTCACGACCACCGCCCCCGTCAACGGAACCTTCTGCGTCATCGTCAGTTGCGCGTCGCCGGTGCCGGGGGGGAGGTCGATGATCATGAAGTCGAGCTCGCCCCACTTCACGTCGGTGAGGAACTGGTCGAGCGCCTTCATCACCATCGGGCCGCGCCAGATCACCGGCGTGTCGGGATCGGTGATGAGACCGAGCGACATCGTCTTGATGCCGTGGTTCTCCATCGGCATGATCTTCTCGTCCTGCTCGTCGATCACCGGCCGCCCGGCGATGCCGAGCATCATCTGCTGCGAGGG
>DATDFB010000175.1:0-21239 GCA_036522835.1 Thermoanaerobaculia bacterium
GCTCGTGGCAATCATCAAGAAACGGCTCAATCTTGGTGCCTCGCTCCACACTTTGCTACAGATTCTCTCAGTCACCCTCTTCGAAAAAGTCGATCTGGCAGAAGCACTTACGTTGTCCGAACTCACCTGCTCAGACTCCCACCTCCCTAACCAGCTGAAAATATTCGACTTTTAACCGGACAGTAGTGGGTCTGACCCTAGAAAGTCAGGGTTCGACCCTGGAAAGTTAGGGTCTGACCCTGGAAAGTTAGGGTTCGACCCTGGAAAGTTAGGGCTGACCCTGGAAAGTTAGGGTCAGATCCTGAAAAGGCCAACGCGCTGAGCAACTTAGCCAGATTGCGGGAGTGAAAAGACCGAATGGCCAGGCCGGTGGCGAGTGAGGAACGGGGCCTCGACGAGCGTGCGCCGGGCGGGACGCTAAAGCGACACTTCGGCGGTAGAGCGGTTTTCTTGTCTCCGCCGTTTCGTCTCGCGGCGCTGCGCGGGGGACGGCAAAAGTTAAAAGTTACAGCTTAGAAGTTACAGGTTACGGTAGACGACGTTGGAGAGGCGCGCGACACCCGCGAAAATTGTGGCTGAGGCGCTTGTGATCTCGCACTTCACATGCATCCGCCGAACATGCGCTCGGCGTCGAAGAGCCTGACCGCGTTCGTCGTCGGCGCGGCCATGCAGGCGGGCGTGCCGCTCGAAGCTCTCCAGTCCCGTCTACCAAGTGGTGAACGGCGGCGGTCGGTCAACGCGGTCACGACGGCGATGATCGTACTAACGCCGGCGCGACCCACGTGCGTCACGCCGCACTTCCTCGCCGCTGAATCCCGACTGGACATGGACGTGCAGTTTGGCCATTCGCGTCAGCTCCCTCCCACTATCGGAGTGTCGCAGAGAGCTCGATTCCCTACCTCGCGCGCCGTCAGAGATAGCGCCACAACCGGCGCACCCAGCGGAGGTCGTGCGGCCGCCCGACCGCCGCGACGGTGACGGGGAAGCCGGCCAGCGCCGCGGCCAAGGCGCGCGCTGCGGCCTTCGGATCGTCGGCCTCGACGATCGTATCCATCGTCGGCCGCCCCCGAAAGAGAAGCGCTTTTCCGTGCAGCCCGGCGCGATCGATCTCGGCGCCGATCTCCGCGAGCAGCGCGAGCTGTTCCGGGCGCTCGACGACGAGCGGGCGCGTCGACCACCACCGCGGTCTCTCCACCGAGACGAGCACGTACCGCGACATCGGCCGGCGCCGGATCCGCAGCCACACGATGAGTCCCAGGAAAAACGCCAGCCAGAGCGCCAGGCCGAGCCACGCGGTCACGGCGGCGATTATCGCGCTAACGCCGGCGCCGTCCCGCTCGTCTACAAGCAAGAGCATGGACCGCTTGATCACGGGACCGACAGTCGCGGACGGCGCCGGCGGCCCGGCCGGCACGCTGCTGCGGCGCGTCGACCTCCCCGCCTCGATGCTCACCGCCACCGCGTACGCGCCGCGCCTCCATCTGCCGCCGCACGCCCACACCTCGGCGTTCCTCGTTTTCGTCCGCGACGGCGGCTTCGTCGAGCATTGCGGCCGGCGCAGCGAGCGCTACGGCCGGCTGGCGTGCATGTTCCGTCCCGCCCTCGACGAGCACGCCAACGACTTCGACGATCGCGGCGCCATCCTGACCGCCTTCGACGTCAGCGCGGCCTGGGTCGACCGCCTGCGCGAAACGGGATTCAGCGGCGAGCGGTTCAGCGTGCAGTCGGCCTTCGTCCAGCAGTTCGGCGACCGTCTCGATGCCGAGCTGGCGGCGCCGGACAGCATGTCGGAGATGGTCGTCGAGGCGTTGGCGACGGAGATCATCGTCTTCGGCGCCCGGTGGAAAGATCGTGCGCGGAAGAGTCCGTGCGCGGAGCGGGCGCGCCGGCTCATCGAGCGCGACTTCGCGTCGCCGGTGTCGCTCGCCGGCATCGCCTTCGCGGTCGGCGTGCACCCGGTTCACCTGGCGCGGCAATTCCGCGCGTCCGAGGGTTGCACCGTCGGCGAGTACATCCGCCAGGTGCGCGTCGCCTTTGCGCGGCAGCAGTTGTCGGCGTCGCAGCGGCCCATCGCCGACATCGCCCTCGCCGCCGGCTTCTCGGACCAGAGCCAGCTCACGAAGTCGTTCAAGCGCGTCACCGGCCAGACTCCGGCGGCGTATCGCGCGCGCCGGCGCTAGCCGAGCACTAAAACGCGCTTTGCCGGCACAAGACGGCGAGGCGGACTGGAACTACGATGCCTGACATGGCGAACCGGCTGATTGCAACGCTGCTCCTCCTGGCCATCCCCTGTCTCGGAAGCGACGACGATCTCGTCGGTCTGTGGAAGGCGAAGAAACGATTCGGCCCCGACGCGCGCGGCACGCTGATCGTCCGGCGGAGCGGGAAGGCCTATCTCGCCGACATGGCCGGACGCGTCGTGCCGGTCAGCGCGAAGAACCGCGAGCTCGCCTTCGCGCTGCCGGACAATGGCGGCACGTTCCGCGGGCGGCTCGACGATCGCGGCATCATCGCCGGCCATTGGTACAAGCCGGGCTCGCAGTTGTACAGCAATGACAACGGCTCGGCGGTCAGCGCGTCGCCGGTGCGGCTCGAGCCCGACGGACCGAATCGCTGGCGCGGCACCGTCGATCCGGACATGGACCACTTCACGTTTTATCTCCTCCTGGAGAAGCGCCCGGATGGCTCGTTCGGCGCGCTCCTGCGCAATCCCGAGTTCGACCTCGGCACGCGCGAGGGCGTCGAGCGGCTCGTCCCCGACGGCAACGCCGTGACGCTCATCGGCAAGCGCCGCGGCAAGGAGCAGGACGTCGCCAAAGGCGCGTATGACCCCGAGGCGAAGATGCTGCGGCTTGATTTCCCAAGCCGCGGCGGCAGCTACGACTTCGTGCGCGACGGTGACGACAGCGCCTTTTACCCGCGCGGCAGGAATCCGGAACGCTACGTCTATCGTCCGCCGTTCGCGCTCAACGACGGATGGCCGGCCGGCACGCTCGAAGGCGCCGGCATCGACCGCCCGGCCATCGAGACATTCATCCAGCGAATCCTGGAGATGCCGATGGACTCGCCCGACGCGCCGCAGTTCCACGGCCTCCTCATCGCCCGTCACGGGAAGCTCGTCCTGGAGGAGTACTTCCACGGCGAGACTCGCGACAGCCTGCACAATGTGCGCTCGGCGTCGAAGAGCCTGACGGCGTTCGTCGTCGGCGCGGCCATGCAGGCGGGCGTGCCGCTGAAGCTCGACAGCCCGGTCTATCAGGTGATGAACGGCGGCGCGTTTCCGGCGGACCTCGAGCCGCAGAAGAAGACCATGACGCTCGAGCATCTGCTGACCATGTCCGCCGGTTACTTCTGCGACGACACGAACGACGAGGCGCCGGGCAACGAGAGCACGATGTGGGATCAGAGCGCCGAGCCCGATTTCTATCGGTTCATCATGCGCGTTCCGCTGGCCACGCCGCCGGGAGAGAATTCCGTCTATTGCAGCGCCATGCCCAATCTCGCGCTGGGGATGGCCGGCCGCGCCGCGCACGAGAATCCGATGGTGCTCTTCGACCGGCTCATGGGCGGGCCGATGAAGTTCCGGCGTTACGAGTGGGGCCTCGACCGCGCCGGCAATCCGTACGGCGGCGGCGGGATGGGATTGCGTTTGCGCGACTTCGCGAAGCTCGGCCAGCTGATGCTCAACGGCGGAGCGTGGGAGGGGCGGAGGATCGTGAGCCGCGAGTTCGCCGCGCGCGCCGGCGCGCCGCTGTATCACCTGCGCAAGATCAACTACGGCTATTTCTGGTGGAGCGAGGACCAGCCGTACAAGGACCGCATGGTGCGTGCCATCTCCGCGCGCGGCGCGGGCGGGCAGAGCATCACCGTCATCCCCGAGCTCGACCTCGTCGTGGCCACGTTCGCCGGAAGCTTCCAATCGCGCAAAGGGATGTTCGCCGCGTCGACCGACATCACCCCGCGCACGATCCTCCCCGCCGTGCGCGAGCCGGGCGACGACCCGCGCGCGCCGGTCGTGGAGCGCGACTGGGTTGACCCGTACGGTGCGTCGAAGGACGGCAGCCGGGTGGGGCCACCAAAGCCCTAGCGTTCAGCGATCAGCTCCGCGCCCGGCGGATCGGAGATCATCGAGAGGTTGATCGCCGGGAGTATACCGATCGTCATGCACTCCGCCTTCGCCCACTCCGGGACGTACCGAGTTGCGCCGCCGCCCCTCGGCGCCGGCGGTGCCGAGGGTGCTGCGGGAGAGGTTCTCGAATCCGAGATGATGAAGCTCGCCTCGTGTCCAGGCCGTTCGTGTTCCGCGGCACGGGCGTGCGCCTCCTGGATGGCTTCCCTGGTGACGACGTCGGGCTTCACCGTCAGGTCGGTGCAGGCCTGAACGAACTCGTTGTACGCCTTTGCCTCCTCGCGGGTCCGGTCGTGCAGCATCAGCGGGACGCGGCGCCCGCGGCCGGGGAGGAGGTCGCCCCAGTCGTCGACCACTTGCAGCGCCAGGACGAAGGCGGCGGCGCGCGGCGCGCCGTTGCGGTCCTCGACCCATCGCGCGTCGACCGGGCTGCCGAAGTTGAGCGTGACGTCGTCTGGCCCCTTTTGAATGACCGTCGGTCGGATCACCACGGCGTCGTAGTAGCGGCAGCCGTTCTGGATGGCGCTGGCGCGCTCCATCATTCTGGCGCGCGTGCTGCCGATGATGCGCACGGCGATGAGATGAGGATCGGGCAGCTTCGTCGATTTCGGCGCCAGCCGGATGCTCAACGCGCCGAATTTCAGCGTCAGATCGCTGCGGTCGAGGCGGATGATGTTGATGGCGGCGCCGAGCGTCTGTGCCGTCAGGAGAATCGTGAGGATAAAGATCGTTCTGCGCATGCCTGGTTGTTTCCTTTCGCCGATGTGATGGGAGGTCTGACCACGGGAGGGGCGATCGGTTCGCTCTTGTGAAGGTCCCACGACTTCTGCAGCAGGAACGTGAGCGCATCGGGCTCGCTACAGGTGCATTCGTTCAACGACGGGGCGTTCTTCGCGTCGGCGGGAGGGAAGACGATGATGTCGTCGATGCCGTAGATCAGCGTCGTCTTCTTGTCGGTGCCGGCGATCTTGTAGGCCGTGTCGAAGCTTTGGCCGTCCTTCACTTGCTGGAAGCATTTGAGCTTCGTCTTCATCTGGCTTTTGCCGTTCACGTACGCGGCGCCGTAGACGTCGAGGGCGATGGCCACGATGCCGAGGTATGCGGTCACGGCCACGACCGCGCGGGAGGCGACCGGCAGCGCGGCGTCGTCGAGCAGTTTTCCGCGGGCCAGCCAATAGACCGCCGCAATGATCACCAGGACGGCGACCGCGACGATGTTCCAGGCGAACAGGTTCGTGAGCCTCCCCGTGGCCGCGGCCTTCGAGACCTTCGCCGGGCAGATTGTAGGCTGGAGGTCGCCGATGCGCGAGCAGACCACGCATTGCCACAGCTCGGCGGCGCGGGCCTGCACGCGGTTCCTGGCGTCGAACAGTTGATTGGCATGAAAGGCGTGATCGCCGGCGACTCTATTGATGTACAGCCACGGCGCCTCGAAATAGGAGAACGTGGCGATCGCCGCCACGAGCGTCGCCGCGGCCACGGCGGCCTCGACGCGGATTCCTTTGCAGGCCGCGGCGGCGACGGCGATGAGTGCCACGCCGACGCTGATGCCGATGACCGGATAGCCATACAGCGTGTGCGCCAGCGACGCGGCCGAGCTCAGCACCGAATAGACGAAGTCGATCGTGCCGTAGACGAGCGGCACCCCGTCGGTGATCTGCACGTCCCACGTCTCCGCTCCGAAGAGCTGCGACTGCGCGAAGTGACGGATCTGCGCCACCAGCGTCGCGAACGCGAGCAGCGTTCCTCCACTGACGACGTGGAAGGTCGTCTTCTGGGACATGCCTGCCTCCGATATCAGAGGAGTGACGCAGCCGGCGGTTTTCCTACCCGCGCCGATCTCGATCCTTCGATCGAACACCGGCCCGGACCGCGGCCGTGCCGCGCCGATATCTTGCGGTTACCGCTCGCTGGCCCTGCGGTCGTACTCCGCCGCCCGGTCCAGGAACGACTCGATCGAGCGCGCCAGCGGATTGCGGACCACAACTTGAAGCCGATCGGGGTTAATTATCCTGCCGTATCGAAGGCTTACATGTAGGCCGCGCCAGCCCGGAGTTCAGCTTCGTTGCCCTTTGATCACATGGATAAAGCCGTCGTCGGACGGCTCGTTGCCGCACATGCAGACCCAAGCCTCATCCGCCCTCGAAAATGGTTAGAATCGTCCACCATGACCAAGCTGCTTGAAAGAGCGGTTGCAGAGGCCTCCAAGCTGCCCGAAGCTGAGCAGGACGCGTTCGGAGCTTGGATACTCGCCGAACTTGAGTCAGAGCGTCGGTGGGATGAGCTGTTCGCCCAGTCGCCAGACCTTCTTTCCGCGCTGGCTAAGGAGGCGATACTCGAGGACGAAGCGGCCGAGACAGAGCCGCTCGATCCAGAGAAGCTTTGAAGTCCCGAACGTCTCGATCGTTCCGTAAGCTATTGGCCTCACTCTCTCGCGAGGTCCGTGGCCAAGCTCGTGTGGCATATCTTCAATTCCGAAGCAATCCTCGACACCCAAGCTTGCATTTCAAGCGTGTGCATCCTCGCGATCCAATCGTTTCTGTCAGAGTTGGTCGCGATTACCGCCGTTGGCATTGAGCGAGAGCCCGGTACTCGCACGCTGGCGGCGTAGCAACAGGAATTTCTGAGCTCAATGCTGCCCAACGGCCTTCACAAGCTGACAAAAGCCGCCGAGTCTTGGCTCGGCGGCGGTCGCCGAGCGCGACTGGGTCGACCCGTACGGTGCGTCGAAGGACGGCAGCCGGGTGACCCGCCTACCGAAGTAGGGAAACGTCGGCTCGCGTCACTCCTATCAAAAGGAGGACAGCGACATGGTCGAGGTGACTCTCGAGCAGATCACGCAACTCGCGCCGAACGCGAAGCCCGTATATCGCGAAGCATTCCAGAATGCCGGAGAGGTGCTGGCGCGCCACGGCATCAACGCGACGCCGCTGCGCGTCGCGCATTTCATGGCCCAGGTGCTTCATGAATGCGGCGGGTGCCGGATTCTTTCGGAGAGCTTCCACTACTCGGTGCCGCGGATGCTGGAGATCTTCGGCGTCGGCAATCACTCCGCCGCGATCACGCCCGAGGAAGCGGAGCAGCTTGCCGGGAACCCCGAGGCGCTGGCGGAGCGGGTGTACGGCCTCGGCAATCCCAGGAAGGCGAAGGAGCTCGGGAATGTCCGTCTTGGCGACGGCGCGAAGTACATCGGCCGCGGAATGCTGCAGATGACCGGCCGGGGGGCGTACGCAAAGTTCGGAAAGATCCTCGGCGTCGACCTCGTCGGGCACCCGGAGCTCGCCGAAGACGCGCGCTACATGCTCGCCATCGCCGCCGAGGAGTGGAACGAAAAGGGCTGCAATGAGTACGCGGATGACGATGACATCGTCAAAGTCACGAGGGCGATCAACGGCGGCAAGATTGGGTTGAAGGAGCGCCGCGAGTGGCTGGAGAAGACCAAGAGCGTCTGGAGTTGAGGCCGGCCTCGACGTAACGCCTACCGCTCGCCGTCGCGCACGAGGCTGGCGAGGATGCCGCGGCCTGGAACGATCTCGCCGCTGCGGAGTATGAGCGAGCGCTGCGTGGCCACAGCACCGGCGAGCTCCGCGACGCGCTGACTGCGGTCGACCGCGCGCTACAGATCTCGCCTCATCGGCCGGAAGCTCTGTTCAACAGGGCGTTGATTCTCGAACGACTTGACGCCACGAACGATGCGGCCGAAGCATGGCGGCGCTATTTGGACACCGATGGCACGTCGCCGTGGGGCGCGGAGGCACGACAGCACTATGACGGTCTTCGCCAGCACGTCCACCGTCCGTAAGTACCCGCCGATCCTTCATGCGCGGGCGCCGCCGAAAGACCACAAATCCTCACGGGCACCGGCGCCGTAGATCAGACATGGATGGTCTCGGCGTGCTCATCGTGCTCGTCATCGTCTTCTACGTCGTCACGAAGGTTTCGGACAACGAGCCGCAGCGCGGCGATCGCAGCGAGTGGTAGCGGCGGCGCCTACCGCTCGCTGGCCCGCCGGTCGTACTCCGTGGCGCGGTCGAGGAACGACTCGATCGAGCGCGCCAGGGAGAGCTTCTCGCCCATCTCCGCGGCCTTGGCGAACTCGGCGCGCAGGCGCTCGGCCTCGGCGAGGTAATAGTCGCGCAGGCCGGTCTCGATGTGGAACTCCGGGTACTTCTCGGCCAGCGTGCGCATCCACTCCTCGACCTGGCGGCGGCGGTCGCGGTCGCCGGCGCCGCTCTGCAGATCGTCGAGCAGCGTCTTCACCACGCCGGAGAGGATCTGCGACTTCTGGTCCGTGACGGACGACTCACTCATGAGCGGCGCATCTTATTACAATGCCGCGCGCGTGAAGGTTCTCATTGCCAATCGCGGCGAGATCGCCGTGCGCGTCATCCGCGCCTGCCGCGAGCTCGGCTACCCGACCGTTGCCGTCTACTCCGAGCCCGACCGCGCCGCGCTGCACGTATTGCTCGCCGATCAAGCGATGCCTGTCGGCCCCGCGCCCTCGCGCGACAGCTATCTCCGCATCGACCGCATCATCGACGCCGCGAAACGGACCGGCGCCGACGCCATTCATCCCGGCTACGGCTTCCTCGCGGAGAACGCCGCGTTCGCGCGCGCCTGCCGCGACGCGGGGCTCACCTTCATCGGGCCGTCGCCGGAGTCGATCGAGGCCATGGGCTCGAAGACCGAGTCGCGGCAGCGGATGCAGGCGGCCGGCGTGCCGGTCGTGCCGGGTCTCACGGAGGCCGTGGCCTCGGTCGACGAGATCGTCGACTTCGCCCGCGGCGCCGGCTTCCCGATCATGATCAAGGCCAGCGCCGGCGGCGGCGGCAAGGGGCTGCGCTTCGTTGAGAACGAGGCAGATCTCCGCGGCGCCTTCGAGCGCGTCACGAGCGAGGCGCAGTCGTTCTTCGGCGACGGCTCCGTATACGCGGAGAAATTCGTCCCCTCGCCGCGGCACATCGAAGTGCAGGTCGTCGGCGACCAGCACGGCAACATCGTTCACGTCGGCGAGCGCGAATGCACGCTGCAGCGGCGGCATCAGAAAGTCGTCGAGGAGTGCCCCTCGCCCGTCGTCGACGCCGAGCTCCGCGCGCGGCTCGGCGCGATGGCCGTCAAAGCCGCCGCCGCCGTCGACTACTACTCCGCCGGCACGATCGAGTGCCTCATGGGGCCGGACAAGCAGTTCTATTTCCTGGAGATGAACACGCGCCTGCAGGTCGAGCACCCCGTGACCGAGATGGTCTGGGGCGTCGACCTCGTCAAGGAGCAGTTGCGCGTCGCGCGCGGCGAGAAGCTCTCGCTCGAGCAGGAGGAGCTGACGCCGAGCGGCCACGCCATCGAGTGCCGCATCTACGCCGAGGATCCGGCGCGGAAGTTCGCGCCGTCGCCGGGCGTCATCCGCTACCTCAATCTTCCGCAGGGGCCGGGCGTGCGCAACGAGAACGGCGTCTATAGCGGGTACACCGTTCCTCTGTTCTACGACCCGATGCTCTCCAAGCTGGTGGCGCACGCGCCGACGCGCGCCGAAGCCATCGAGCGGATGCGCCGCGCGCTCGTCGAGTACCGCGTCGACGGCATCGAAACGACCATCCCGTTCTTCCGCTTCATCATGGAGCATCCCGACTTCCGCGCCGCGCGCTTCGACACCGGCTTCATCGACCGCGTGCTGCCGCAGATGTCGCTCGAGGCGACGGACGGCCACGCCGACGCCGCCATCGCCGCGGCGGCGATCATGGCCTTCGAGGAGTCGCTGCAGATCCATCTCCCCGAGGAGAGCGAATCGAAGTGGAAGCGGATGGGCCGGGTGGAGGGGCTGCGATGAAGCTCGTGGCGCGCTACGACGGCACCGACACGCCGGTGGAGGTGGAGCGCCACGGCGGCGGCTATCGGGTGAAGATCGGCGGCCGCACGATCGTCGCGGACCTCGGCGCGGCCGGTCCGTACGTCCGCTCGCTGCGCCTCGAGGATGGCACGCAGTACGCGCTCATGCACCACCGCGACGGCAACACGCATCAGATCAGCTTGAGCGGCGCGACGTATCACGTCGAGATCTTCGATCCGCTGTCGCTGATGCGGCGGCGCAGCGAGGACGACATGGGCGGCCACGGCGTGATCAAGGCGCCGATGCCGGGGCGCATCGTGCGGGTGCTCGCGGCGAAGGGCGAGAGCGTGGCGAAGGGGGCGGGACTGCTCGTGCTCGAGGCCATGAAGATGGAGAACGAGATCCAGGCGCCGGCCGCCGGCGTCGTCGACGACATCTTTGTCGAGGCGGGGCAGACGGTCGAAGGGGGTGCCGAACTGATGGCCTTCTCCCCGCCGAGCGGGGAGAAGGTGGCTGAGCGAAGCGAGGCCGGATGAGGGGCGCATGCTTCCCAACTTTGTCCCCTCACCCGGCCCTGCGGGCCACCCTCTCCCCGCAAGCGGGGCGAGGGATCTAACGTAAAATAACCGTCCCATGTCCAACGAGTCCCCTCAAACGCTGCTGCTGCAGTACCGTCTCGGCGACCGCCTCGGCAACTCCGTTTGGAAAGCGGAGGACACGCGCACGGGCAAGACCGTCGTCGTCAAGATCCTGGCGCGGCAGCTTCCGCGCGACGGCGCCAAGCGCGAGGCGCTCGTGCGCGACGTCCGCCTGGGGGCGGCGCTCTACCACACCTCGATCGTCAACATCGTCGAAGTGGCCGTCGCCGGCGACATGCTCATCCTGGTCACGGACTTCGTCGACGGGCAGCCGATCTCCGCGGCCGTGCGCGGCACGCCGGTCGACCGGGCCACGTTCTTCCGCGTCGCCTACCAGATCGGCGACGCGCTCAAGCTCCTGCACGCGAAGGGCGTGATCCACGGCAACGTCGGCGGCGACGCGGTGCTGCTCATGGCCAACGGCCAGGCCAAGCTCGCCGGCTTCAATCTCTCGACGTTCCTGCAGAAGCGCGAAGGGCTGCCGTCGGCGTTCCAGCAGCGCGGCGGCGACGCGCGCGCGGTGTCGTACATGGCGCCGGAGCAGATCACGAATCAGCCGACGACCGCGCAGACCGACATCTTTTCGCTCGGGCTCGTGCTCTTCGAGATGACCACGGGCCGCGCGGCGTACCAGGGGACGACGGCGGCGGAGATTGCGCGGAAGATCGTCGGCGAGCAGCCGCCGAATCCGAAGGCGCTCAACGGCAACATCGACAACGCCATGCTGACGCTGATGGGGCGGTGCCTGTTCAAGGATCCGTTCCGCCGCTTGAAGGACGGCAAGGCCTTCGTCGACGACGTGACGGCCGCGGATCCCGAGGCGGCGAAGTTCGCCGCGGAGATCGCGCGCCTCGGCGTGGCGCCGACGCCGGCGCAGTTGGCCTCGAAGCCGCGCAATTCGATCCTCTTTCTCGCCGACATCGAAGGCTACGAGCGCCTCGAACAGCTCGAGCCCGCCGCCGCGCAGCGGGCGGCCGCGCGCCTGCAGCAGATCCTCGGCGAGGCGGTGTATCTGTTCGACGGCGAAGTGGTCGATCCTTTCGGCCCGCGCGTGGTCGCGGAGCTGCCGTCGGTCGAGAGCGCGCTCGAGGCGGCGCGCAAGGCGGAGTTCGACGTCTCGCCCGATCAGCAGGAGGGGGAGCACGTCCCGATCCGCATGCTGCTCCACGCCGGCGACGTGATGACGAAGGATGGGCAGGTCGTCGGCGAGCCGGTGACGAAGGGCTTCGAGATTCTCGACGGCGCGCCGCCGTCGCGGCTGCTCATCTCCGAGGAGCTCGCGAAACGGGCGAAGGGGAGCGTGCGCCTGCACGACGCCGGCGCGCGCGGAGGCGTGAAGCTGTACGAGATTGTCGCGCCGGAACCGAAGGTCGAGACGAAGACGGAGATCAACACCGAGGAGCTCGAGGCGCAGGCGGCGAAGGAAGAAGAGGAGCGGCTGGCCGCGCTCGCCGCGGCGAAGAAACGGCGGATGGCGTTCGCCGCGATTGCCGCGGTTTTGGTTGCCGTGATCGCCGCGGCGACGGCCGTCGTCATGATGAAGCGGCACCCCGCGCAGACGGCGGTGGCGACTGCGCCGAAACCGCTGCCGCCGCCGACCGCGGCGACGCCGCGCAAGATTCTGCTGAAGCTCGACGACGGCGATCCCGCCATCGCCGCGCGCGCCGCGGCCATCAACAACGCCACGCTGGAGATCCTGCGCAGCTTCCCGGAGCTGCGCATCGCCGACGCGGCCGGTCCCGACGTGACTTCGTTGCGCGAATCGCTGCACGGACCGGACGCCGCCGGCGCGATTCAGGGCGTGGTCGCGGCGATCAGCGCGAAGCTGAAGCTGCCGGCGCGGACGATGTCGCCGGCCGAGGCGCTGAACGCCTTCGCCGACGCGGTCGAGGCCAGCGGCGCGAACGACGCCGCGAAGACGGACGCGTCGATCCGCGCGGCGGTGAAAGCCGATCCGAATTTCCTGGCCGCGCACGTGCTGGCCATGCGCTTTTTCGACAAGCAGGGGAAGGACGCCGACGCGCTCGACGCCGCCAAGCACGTGGCGGCGCTCGACCCGACGAACGCCGACGCCGCGCGCACCATCGCCCGCGCGGGCATCCGCTCCGGCGACCTCGGCGCCGGCATCGCCGGCTACGCCACGGTGCTGCACAAGATCCCGAACGACCTCGAGGCGCTGAACACGCTCGGGCGCTTCGCGTACGCGGTGCCCGACGCGGCGAAGTTCAACGCCATCGCCGGCCGGGTGCCCGCGCCGTTTGCCGCCGTCCACGGGCCCGACCTCCTCCTCGCCGGCGGCCGCATCGACGCCGCGGTGGGACAGTTCTACGAGATCGAGCGCCAGGTTCCGAGCAATTCCGCGCTGGCGCTGAAGATCGGCCGCATCGCCGTGCTCCGCCACTCGACGGAGATCGCCGAGATCGAGCTGAAGAAACTGCAGACCTCCGATCCGCTCTACGCCTACCACCTGCTGAACGCCTACATCGCCGCGGCGAAGAACGCGAAGGGCGACGCGGCGAGCGAGCTGAAGGCGGCGCAAGCGGCGTCGGTGGCGGGCGACGATTTCTGGACGTGCGCGGCCGAGGTGGCGGCGATCTCGGGCGACGCGCGCGGGACGCTCGACGCGCTCGAGCGCGCCGCCGCGCGGAAGGAGCCGACGGCGAGCTACATCCTGTCCAATCCGCTCTTCCGCTTCCTAGCCAACGAGCCGCGCTTCGCCAAGGTGCGCGACGCGCTGACGGCGGAGCAGAGTGAGATCCGGATGGCGTTGGCGAAGATAGCGCTGTGAGAGAGGTGACAGGTCACGGGTGACGGGTGACAGGTCACGGGTTTTACCCGTCACCCGTTGCCTGTGACCTGTCACCTGTCACCTGCTATAACACTCCCATGATCGTCACCGCCAAGCTCACGTTCTCGGCCGCGCACCGCCTCAACAATCCGAAGTACGACGCGGAGTGGAACCGCCGCATGTACGACAAGTGCGACAATCCGCGCGGCCACGGCCACAATTACACGCTGCAGGTGAGCGTGAAGGGGACGATCGATCCCGAGACGGGGATGGTGATCGATCTGAAGAAGCTCAAGGACATCGTGCGGCAGCGCGTGATCGACCGCGTCGATCATACGAATCTCAACGAGGACGTCGACTTCCTCCGCGGCGTAATCCCGACGGCGGAGAACCTGGCCCGCGCGTTCTGGCAGCAACTGGCCGGCGCGATCCCCAGCGGCGAGCTGTACGAGGTGGCGCTGCAGGAGACGGAGAAGAATTCGGCCGCGTATCGGGGAGAGGACGAAGGATGAATTACGACCTGGCCATGATGGCGCTCGACGGGCTCACGCGCGCGCCGCTGACGGTGCGCGCCGAGGGCGGACGCGTGACGATCTCCGGCGAGGCGGCCTCGTTCAAGGAGCTGGCGCGGTTGTGCCTCCTGCTCGGCGGGGCGGGCGGCGCGGAGGAGTCGTTCGAGCTGCAGCCGGCGGTGCACGTCGGCAAAGGCTCGCCGGGGCTGAAGCTGGAGCTGTCGTGATCGATGCGCTGTACCGGCAGATGGAGTGGGCCGACGCTACGACGTGGCGCGCGATCGTGGCCACGCCGGGGGCGGAGAACGATGCGACGATCCGCGACCGCATGCTGCATATCCACGGCGTGCAGCACGCGGCGCTGGTGATCCCCGGGTCGCCCAAGACCTCGGGCTGATGTGGAGTGCGGCGGCCATGCCGCCGCTCGTGGGCCAGACAGCGGCGGCATGGCCGCCGCACTCCACATTCGCGTCTGATCAGTTACACTTGTGGTCACACATCGCCGTGTGTAAACTTTCGTCATGCCTACGAACCTGGGAATCGACGACAAATTGCTCGCGGAGGCGCACAAGCTCGGTGGCCATAAAACGAAGAAGGCGACCGTGACGGAAGCGCTGCAGGAGTACATCCGGCGGCGGAAGCAGATGAGAATCGTCGAGCTCTTCGGCAAAATCGACTTCGATCCGAAATACGACTACAAGAAACTGCGCCGCCGGCGATGAAGGTGCTGATCGATACGCCGATCTGGTCCCTCGTCCTGCGCCGCAGGAATCCGGATGCTGCAGTCATATCCGAACTGTCTTCGCTCATGGAGGATGACCGCATCGCCATCATCGGACCCATTCGCCAGGAGCTCCTGTCCGGCGCCAAAGACAAAGTTCAGTTCGAGCGGCTGCGCAATGAATTGCACGATTTTCCAGATACCGAGATCGCTTCGTCCGATTATGAAGAAGCCGCCTCATTTTCCAACGAGTGCAGGCGCCACGGCATTCAGGGCTCGCACATCGATTTTCTGATCTGTGCGGTCGCCGTGCGTAACGACTTTCCCATCTTCACCACCGACGGCGATTTCGCTCACTTCGCGCGCGTCCTCCCCATCACCCTCTACGACTCGTAATCCGGGGAGTACGTCACCAGCTCCTTCAGGAACGACGCTTTCCTCCGCTGGTGCTCGTCGTCGATCTGCAGCAGGTCGCGCAAGGACAGCATGCCGATGAGCTTTCCGCTGTCGACGACGGGGAGGTGGCGGCACTTGAGCGAGTACATCTTGCCGAGCGCGTCGTCGATGTTCTCGACCGGCTCGGCGACGCCGATGTTCTTCGTCATCACCGTGTCGATCGGCGTGCCGTCGGGGTCGAGGCCGGCGGCGACGACGCGGGTCATGAGGTCGCGTTCGGAGAAGACGCCGACGAGCTTGCCGCCGTCGACGATGGCGATCGCGCCGACGTTCCACTCCGTCATGCGCCGGGCCGCGTCGCGCACGCTCTCCGTCGAGGCGGCGTGGTAGAGGGGGCGTCCTTCGATGATCTCTGCGATGCGTTTCATTTGCGCTCCTTCCGCGCCACGGCGCCGAGGCCATCGTACGCCGCATATTTGTAAGCGTCGCTCAGCGTCGGATAGTTGAACACGCCGTCGATGAATGCATTGATGGTTCCGCCCATCAGCATGACCATCATCCCGATGTGCAGGAGCTCTGCCGCGTTGTCGCCGACCATGTGCACGCCGAGGAGCTTGCGCGACTCCGGATCGAAGACCAGCTTCAGCAGCCCCTTTGTGTCGCCGATGATCTGCCCGCGCGCGCTGTTGCGGTAGAAGGCCCGCCCGACCTCGCAGGCGATCCCCTGCTTGCGGCAGTCGTCCTCCGTCAGGCCGACCGTCGAGAGCTCCGGGATGGTGTAGATCGCGTACGGCAGCACCGAGGCGATGCTCGTCTTGTACTTGAGATCGAAGGCGTGGACCATGGCCACGCGCGCCTGCTCCATCGACGTCGAGGCCAGCGCCGGGAAGCCGATGACGTCGCCGGCGGCGTAGATGTTCGGCACGTTCGTGCGGTAATGCTCGTCGACGCAGATGAGGCCGCGGTTGCCGGTGACGACGCCCGCCGCCGCGAGGTTCAGCTCCGCGCTGTTGCTCTGGCGGCCGGCGGCGTAGAGGACCATGTCGGTGAGGAGCTGCTCGCCGTCGTCCTTCATCGTCACGGCGACGCGGTCGTCGCAGCGGACGATCGAGGCCACGTCCTCGCCGAGGTGCAGCGTCACGCCGAGGCGGTTCTGCATCTCCCCCAAGAGGACGCGGACGATCTCGCGGTCGAGGTGGGGGAGGAGCGTGGTGCGGCCGTCGACGAGGTGCACGTCGACGCCGAGGGCGGCGAAGATCGACGCGTACTCGCAGCCGATCACCCCCGCGCCGACGACCGCGAGCGACTCGGGGATGCGGTGGATGCGCAGGATCGAGTCGCTGTCGCAGATCAGCTCATCGTCGAACGGCACGTCGGCTGGGCGATACGGCGCGGAGCCGGTGGCGATGAGGAAGACGCTGGCGCCGAGGACCTGCTCGCCCAAGGCGTTGCGGACGGCGATCTCGTTCGCGGAGCGGAAGGAGGCCGTGCCTTGAAAGCGGTCGACCTGGTGCCGCGCGAGATTCGCGTCGATCCGCTCCCACTCCTTCTCGATGACGACGTCCTTGCGGTGCATGAACGCGCGCACGGAGAGCTCGCTCTTGAGCGAAACGTCGACGGCGTCGCGGTAGCCGCGCTGGTCGAAGCCGGAGAGGTGCAGCGCCGACTCGCGCAGCGTCTTCGACGGAATCGTGCCGGTGTTGACGCACGCGCCCCCCAGGACCGGCTCGCGCTCGACGAGGGCCACGCGCTTGCCGAAGTAGGCCGCCTGCGCCGCTCCCTTTTCCCCCGCAGGGCCGGAGCCGATGACGACGAGGTCGTACATGGTGGGTTCTTAGGTTCTTGGGTTCTTAGGTTGTTAGGTTCTTAGGTTCTTAGGTTTGGATCATAAGAACCTAAGAACCTAAGAACCTAAGAACCTAATAACGAATCAGCGAATGCACCGGCACATCCAGCTTGCTGCGGCCGTGCAAGAAATCCAACTCGATCACAAACCCCGTCCCGACGATCGTCGCGCCGAGCTCCTTGACCAGCGCGGTCGCGGCGGCGGCGGTGCCGCCGGTGGCGAGGACGTCGTCGATGATGACGACGCGGTCGGCCGACGTCAGCGCGTCGTCGTGGATCTCGATGACGTCGCTGCCGTACTCGAGCTTGTACTCGTTGCGCCGCGTGGTCCACGGCAGCTTGCCGGGCTTGCGGATGGGGACGAAGCCGGCGCCGAGGATGCGCGCCACGCAACTGCCGAAGATGAAGCCGCGCGACTCGATGGCCACGACGTTGGAGATGCGCTCGTCGCGGAACGGCGCGGCCAGCCCTTCGCACGCCGCGCCCAGCGCCTCGGGCGCGCGCAGGAGCGGGGTGATGTCCTTGAAGATGATGCCGGGCTTGGGGAAGTCGGGGACGTCGCGGATGTAGTCGCGAAGCTCAGTCATGATCAGAACTTGACGTCGAAGTCGCCGAGGCGGCCGCTGAAGTCCTTCACGTCCGCATCGATCTTCGTCACCTCGGCGTAGCGCGGGCCTTCGCGGATCTCCTCGATCCACTCGTCGATCGAGGCCTTCTCGCCTTCGACCATCGCCTCCACCGTGCCGTCGCGGTTGTTCTGGATCCAGCCTTTGAGGCCGAGGCGACGGGCCACGCGCGTGGCGAAAAAGCGGAAACCGACACCCTGGACCTTGCCGTGGATGGTGATGTGCCGCAGCTCTTTCGGCATTGCGCGCGGGATTCTATCTCAGCGGCGACGGCTTCGATGGGTGCGCTTCACCGGCGTCTTTTTCTTCGCCGGCGCGGGCTTCGCCACGGGCGCGGGGGGAGGGGCGGGCGGCGGCGCGGAGGCGATCTTCGTGACCTGCTCGCCGAGGGCGGCGAGCTGCTTCTGCTGCGCGTCGAGGGTCTGGCGCAACGAGGCGATCGTCTTCTGCTGCTGCTGCCGCTCCTGATCGCCGAGCGTGGCGAGCGCGACGGTCGCCGCTGCGGCGGCGTCTGTGCGGGGGTACTGCTGGACGATCTTCGCCAGCGACTGCCGGGCCTGATCGTTGTGCCCGGCGGCCATCTCTTTGCGCGCCTGCTTCAAGAGCGCCGCGGCCTGCACGTCGTTCGGCACGGTGAGGACGAGGTAGACGACGACGGCGGCGAGCAGCGACGACAAGAGGGCGGTGATGATGAGGAGACTGCGAACGCGCATCCGGTCAGGAGCGATTCACGTTCAGGGCCACCCGAATTTTCCCACCAGCGGCACGAACTCCGCGCCGCCGCAGTCCTCGATCGATGTCGTCGTCCCGACGCGCGTCACGCGCGCGAGGCGCTGCCGCCCCTCGGGGCCGATCGGGATCACCATCTTCCCCTTGCGCGCGAGCTGCTGCACGAGCGGCTCCGGCACCGCGGGCGCCGCGGCGGCGACGATGATCCGGTCGAACGGCGCCTGATCGGACCAGCCGTACGTGCCGTCGAAGACCTTCACGGAGACGTTGTGGATCTTCAGCTCGCGCACGAGCTCCGCGGCGCGCAGCGCCAGCTCGTTGATGCGCTCGATGGAGAACACTTTCGCGCAGAGCTTGGAGAGGACGACGGCCTGATAGCCGGTGCCGGTGCCGATCTCCAGCACCTTCTCTTTTCCGGTGAGCTCGAGGAGCTCGATCATCCGCGCCACGATGTACGGCTGGGAGATCGTCTGCTTCGCGCCGATCGGCAGCGCGCCGGTGCCGTAGGCCTTCGTGCCGACGACGACGGGAACGAAGAGGTGCCGGGGCACGTCGTTCATCGCCGCGAGCACGCGCTCGTCGGCGATGCCGCGCCGGCGGACGGCGTCGACCATGCGCGCGCGCAGGTGGGTGAAATCAGGCAAGGAGCTCCTCGAGCGGCTTGAGCCGCGCGATCGACGCGTGGTGGGTGAGGTCGAGGTGCAGCGGCGTGATGGAGACGCAGCCGCTCTGCACGGCCTCGAAGTCGGTGCCGGTGTCTTCGCTCCACGACGGCGGCCCGCCGCCGATCCAGTAGTAGGCCCGCCCGCGCGGATCCAACCGCTCGATGACTCCCTCGGAGTAGATGCGCTTGCCGAGCTTCGTCACCTTCACGCCGCGAAACTCGCCGACGGGGAAGTTGACGTTGAGGATGATCTGCGGGTCGCGCTCCTGCCCGAGGAGATGGCGGACGAGGCGCGCGGCGAGCTCCGCGCAGCGGTCGAAGGAGAAGTGCTCGCCGACGAGCGCGGAGAAGGCGATGGAGGGGATGTTGAGCAGCGCCCCCTCGAACGCGGCGGAGATCGTGCCGGAGTAGGTGACGTCGTCGCCGAGGTTCGGGCCGAAGTTGATGCCGGAGACGACGATGTCGGGACGCTTGTCGTCGAACAGCTTGAGCACGCCGAGGTTCACGCAGTCGGTGGGAGTGCCGTCGACGATCCACTCGTTCTCCTCGAGCTGGATGAGACGCAGCGGGCGGTTGAGCGTGAGCGCATGTGAGGCCGCGCTCTGCTCGCGGTCGGGCGCGACGATGACCACCTCGCCCAGCGCGGCGAGCGCCTTGGCCAGCTTGCGAATGCCTTCGCTGTAGATGCCGTCGTCGTTGGTGACGAGGATGCGGACCATGGCGCGCGATGGTAGCAGGACAGAGTGCCCGCGGCATGTGCCCTCTGTAGGACAGGCTTCAGCCTGTCCTCACGTTCAGGACGATCTCGCGACGTTCAGGACGATCTCGCAACGTTGGGGACGAATCTCGCCACGTTTGGGACGGATCTCGCGACGTTGGGAAAAATCTTTCCACCGTTGGCGAGAATGGCGTCACGGTGACGAGAATGGCGTCGCGGTGACGACATTGTCGTCAACGATGACGACGTTGGTCGCCGATTTCGGAAAGTTTTCCCGAAATCGGCGTGACCGGTCGTCGTTTTCGGGACGATCGTCGCGAAATTGACGACGATCGTCCCGAAATTGACGACGATCGTCGCGAAGTTCGCGCCGATCTCGCGAAATTGACGCCGATCTCGTCAAATTGACGCCGATCTCGTCGCGGTGACGACATTCTCGCAAACTTCGCGACGGGTCACGGCACGTTCGCGTTGCCGCGGATGAACTCCGCCACGTCCTTCTTCAGCCGGGCGTGCGCCGCGCGGTCGATGTACACCATGTGCCCGGCCTCGAAGAAGTCCATGGACACGTTGCCGCGCACCTCGGGCTCGAGACCCATGCGGGCGAAGGTGTACTTCGTGGCCGCGAACGGCGTGGCGCAGTCGTAGTAGCCGTTGGCCACGAACACCTTCATGTACGGGTTCTGGCTCATGGCGCCGCGCAGCGTCTCGGCCACGTCGACGTAGCGGTTCTGCGCGCGGTCGTAGCTCCAGGGGCGCACCTTGTCGGTGAGGATCTCGTACGGCAGGTCGGTCTCGAACTTCAGCTCGCGGCGGACGTAGTCGTTGAACACCGCCGTGTACTCGCCGAAGATCGCGGCGTACGAGGCGTCGAAGTCCGGCCCGTCGCCGGCGGCGGCGTCGCGGTCGACGCCGGTGAAGCGCCCGTCGAGGCGGCCGACGGTGCGGCGCTGGTCGCGCAGCAGCTCCTTGTCGAAGCGGCCGAGGGTCACGCGAAGGTTCGCGTCCTGGATGAATTTCGCCGAGAGGCCGGTGAGGTTGGCAAGATGCGCGGCCACGTTGCGGCGCTCGTCGTCACTGATCCGGTCGCCCTGCATCAGCGCCAGCGTGTATGGGCCGAGCGCGTACTTTTCGGACATGGCCACGGCGTTTTCCAGCGTGCCGTTCTGCAGGTCGGGCGAGAGCTTCTTGTGGTACCAGGCCACGGCGGTGTAGGTCGGGAGGAAGAGCGGGTAGGCCAGGTCGTTCGCCGTGTCGAAGCGTGCCGTCTCGAAGTTGAGGATCGACGAGATGAGGACGATGCCGTTGAGGTAGAAGCCCTGGCTGCTCAGCCAACCGGAAAGTCCCGCGGCGCGCGTGGTGCCGTAGCTCTCGCCGGCCAGGAACTTCGGCGAGGCCCAGCGCGCGTAGCGCGTGGTCCAGAGGCGAATGAATTCGCCGACGGACTGCACGTCGGCGTCGACGCCGTGGAACTTCTCGGCGTCCTTGAACGGGATGGCGCGGCTGAAGCCCGTCGTGACGGGATCGATGAAGACCAGGTCGGTGATGTCGAGCAGCGTGTTTTCGTTGTCGACCAGGCGGTACGGCGGCTTCGCGGCGTGGCCGGCGTCGTCGAGGTAGTTGACGCGCTTCGGTCCGAACGCGCCCAT